>JALSNC010000079.1 GCA_026987195.1 Desulfobulbaceae bacterium
TGCTCATGATCCTGCAACAGGACCAGGTCCTGCCCGTGGAGACGCCTGCGGACCTCTTCGGGTTCCCGGACCAGGCGCACGCCCCGGCATCGGACCGGCAGGGGGAAGAGCGGCAGGATGACCCGGTGCGTCTCCAGAACCCTGAACCCGAACTTTGCCAGGATCACGGAGGCCTCCTGCGAGGGCGTCAGGCTCATCACCGTGGTGTTTTGCAATTTCAGTACCGGGAAGAGGAGAAGAAGACTGTGGTGGCGATGCTCCGGGGGGACGATCCAGCAGAACAGATCGCAGAACCGGTGCTCTGTCCCGTCCATGGTCCGTTCAAAGAACAGGGTGCCGAGAAAACCGACAACCCGGCCCTCCTTCATGAGCACGTAGCCGCAATGGTCATGATGGCGGGACCAGCGGCGGGAAAGGAGCCGGCGCCACTGGTCGCGGTCCAGACGCGCGTCCCGGAAATGGAGCAGCAGGGGATGGATCTGGTCGAAGAGATCCAGGGTGGCTTTGCGGACAGTGACCATGGAAACGGCAAAAAAAGCTGGAGACTCAGGCTGGCACAGGGCAGAGCGGACAGCTCAGTCCTGCCTGCGCCGGAGCTTCTTGAAACGCTGACTGAACCGGTGCCTGTCAACGATACTGACCCTGATGGGGACCTTGTAGGGCTGCAGGTGCTCCCGGCAGAACCGCTTGAGCCGGGCAACGAACTCCTGTTCGTTCTCGGGTCTGACGAGGCTCACGTCGGCACAGACAATGTTGCCGGTGATGGGATTGGCCTCGCCATAGACGGTGACATCGGCCACGTTGTCGAGCTGCAGGATCAGGTCCTCGACCTCGGTGGGAAAGACCTTCTCGCCGCCGACATTGATGAGGTCCGAGTCGCGGCCGTGAATCCGCATGTATTCGCCCCTCACCTCGACCCGGTCGCCGGTGATGAACCAGCCGTCCTCGGTGAATGGACTGGGCGCGTTGAGATAGCCCAGCATGGCCGAGTGGGCCTTGATCTGGAGGATCCCGTCCACCACCCTGGTCCGGAATCCCTCGCCGCCGATCTTCACCCAGGGGGAATCGGAGCTTTCGGATTTCGACCGCAGGGTTCCCACCTCGGTGGTGCCGTACTTCTGGAGAATGGTGACACCGGGGAAGAGTTCGGCGCACCGCTTCAGGGTCGATTCCGGCATCACCTCGGAACCGTAGGCGATATACCTGAGCGAGCTCAGATCATAGCGTTCATGGGCGCCGCTGAGGAGCAGGAGATGGAGGAAGGTGGCCGACACCGGCAGCACCTCGACCCGGTATCGTTCCACGGCCCGACAGACGGTGTCCGGCGAGCGGTCCGGCACCGTGACCAGGCAGGAGCCGTTGGCGAGCACATAGAACAGGGTATCGATGCCTGCGATATGGTCGAAGAGGAGAAAGGCCAGGGTGGTGAAGTCGTGCCGCCGGGTGGTGTATTTGCGCAGCAGATGACTGACATCGTGGACAATGGCCTTGCTCCTGCCGGTGGTGCCGGAGGAAAACAGGACCAGGCCGGGATGACCGCGCCGGCGCAGCTCGTCATAGAGTGGATGGTCGGAGACGAAGGCAGGGCGACACACCTGGACCTCGTCGGCGCCATCGACCCTGAATCCCACCTCGCCGCGGGCGGTTTCGATGAACTCCTCCTTCCTGGTCTCCACGGCCGGGGTCAGGGGGACGACAATGGTGCCGTGCTCGATGAGGGCAAGCAGCAGGGCAATGGCCTCGGGCGAAAAATCGGCCTCCAGGACCGTCACGCTGCCGGGGGCCACCTTTTCGCGCGCCAGCCGCGTCCGCCAGTGGTCAAGGCGGGAGAGGAGATGGGCGTAGGAGTATTGCCGCTCATGCCAGACGACAGCGGTCCGCTGAGGCCTCTCGGCAAAGACCTGGCGCAGGAAATCGATGACCATTGCCTCACACCCCGCCGAGATAGAGGACCTGGCCGGTGACAAAATCACTCTCCGGACGGATGAAGAAATCGATCACATTGGTGATGTCCCGGAATTCACCGAACCGGCGGATGGCCTGACGGGCAAGAAGCGCATCCATCTTTTCCCGGGGCACCGAGCGGATCAGGTCGGTGGCCACCGGGGTCGGGCCGACGGCATTGACCGTGATCCCCAGCGGCGCCAGTTCCCGGGCCAGGACCTCGGTGAGCGAAACCACCGCTGCCTTGGAGGCCGCGTAGATGGCCTCGCCCTCGAGTTTCAGCGGCGTGGCCACGGTGGCGAAGTTGACGATCCTGCCGCTGCGCTCACCCTGCATCAGCTTGGCCGCCTCCCGGCAGAAGAGCATGGTGCCGACCACGTTGGTCTCCAGAATCCTGCGGACCGTGGACAGGGGAGTGAGAAGGATATGATTCATGGAGGCGATGCCGGCATTGTTGACGAGAACGTCGAGCCGGCCGTGGTCCGCGCGGATGGCGCCAAACATCTGCCTGGCGCCTGCCTCGTCGGCGACATCGAGACAGAAATGGCGGTAGCCGGCAGGAGGATCCTGCATGGGGCCCCGGGAGCAGCCGAACACGGCAAAACCCCGGCTGAGGTAGTGATCGACCAGGTGACGGCCGATGCCCTTGCGGGTGCCGGTGATCAGGATGACCCGTTCCCTACTCATTCTCACCTTCCGCCAGTCGCTCACCTATGTAGGCGGCCAGGGTGCCGACGGTGCGAAAGGGACTGTTCCGGCGCGACATGGCCTTTTCATCGGCCAGGGTCAGGGAGATGCCGGCGCTCTCGGTCAGTTTCTGCTCGGCAGCGACGATGAAGGTGACCAGGCCCAGGGAATCGAGCCGGCCGCCGTCACCGAACAGGACAGTGGCCGTCGACTTCTCGAGCTGCTGCTCCGGCGGAAGCTGGAGGTTGAGATCATCGATGGCGGCATAGAGGATCTTGACGATGTCGATTTCCTGTCCCACGATTCTCCAGGTCCGGTTGAATTGACGTGCAATAGTTCACCGCTATCGGCAACCACCTGAAAATAATGATACTTTTACATTGACGCAGGTCGACCCTGCTGCCCTCTAGTAGGTGCTGTTCAGATCGTAGTACATGCCGATATTGATGGGCACGTTCCTGCGCAGGTAGAGATCGACCCAGGTGTTGATGTTGGCGATGAGGGACTTGGGCACATAGACGATGTCATAGGGCTGCAGCAGGATATCCTGACTCATGTCCAGGCCGCTCATGGCCCGGGCCAGATCGACCCGGATCACAAAGGGCTTCTTGAGCGCGTTGCGGCGGATGACCAGGATCTCGGAATCGCGGGCACTGTCTTTCAGGCCGCCGGCGCTGGCGATGGACTGGAGGATGGTCATGGGCCCGGTGAGCCTCACCATGCCCGGTTTTGTGACCTGCCCGTCGACAAAGACCTTCTGGGCCTCAAAGCTCTTGACGATCACCGTGATCTCGGGATCGCGGATATGGGGAGCATACCTGGCGGTCAGGACGTCGACCAGCTCGGTGGTGGTCAGGCCGGCGGCCATGATCTCGTGCGCGAGCTGCAGGGCGATGCGGCCGTCCGGGCGTACGGTCACATCCTCGTTGAGCTCCGGATTGTAGAAGAACTTGACCGCCAGCTGGTCGCCGGCATGGATCACGTAGGTCGGCCGGGCAGCGGCCATGGAGCCATCCGGCCTGTCGAGAACTCCGGGCGCCGACATCGGCTGCGGAGTCCCCACCGGTACGCTGCTGCCGCAGCCGGCAAGCAGGAGAAAGAGTAACCAGAAACCCAGTGCCCGCACTGCGGAAAGCCCCCCCTTACCTGTTGTTCCACCCATGACAGTATCCTGATTATGCAGACAACGCCTGCCGCCGACGGTCAGCGGCGCCCACACCCTGATATTCGGCCACAAAGGCATAGGCCACACCACAGGTCAGGCCGAGAATCAGTCCGATGAAGAGATTGAGCCGCTTCACAGGCCGGGCCGGTTTCATCGGCACCAGGGGCTGCTCGACAACCACCACGTTGACCATCTTCTGCTGGTCCATGGCATCCTCGATGCGGGTGTTGTCAAGCTTGTCCCGGAAGGTCCGGTAATTCCGCTCGCTGGTCTCAACCTCGCGCTGCAGATCCTTGAGAGCGATTTCCGCCTGGTCAAGCTTCTCCAGTTTCTGCCGCAGTTCCTGCAGCCGGTGCTCCAGGGCCTCGTTGCCCGCCCTGGCAGTGGCAAATTCGGTCCGGGCGGCCAGCAGATCCCGTTCCGTCTGCTGATAGACCACACTCCTGCCAACCCGGGTGGTACGGCGCCGGTTGCCTTCCTGGGTGGCCAGGAAGTCGTTGACCAGCTCGATCTCCCTGCGCACCGCCTTGACCCTGCGGTTGTCCTCGGTATACTTCTCCAGCAGCTGCTGCTCCTGCAGCTGCAGGTTGAGCAGGGTCTGCATGGCTCCGCCCTCCTTCTTCAGCCGCCCCTCCTCACTGTAGATGCTCACATCCTCGGGCAGAGATTGCAGACTGCCTTCCAGGGAGGCGACCTTCTGCTGCAGGGCCTGTTCCCGGTTCCTTCCGGTCAGCAACCTGGTCTCGAGATCCACATACTGCCTCACCAGCAGCGCCTTCTGGTCGGCAGCCGCATAGATGCCGTTTTCCCGTTTGAACTGCTGCAGCTTTTTCTCTGCCGCAAGCAACCGCTCATGCGAGGCGGCAACCTGCTGCTCGAGAAAGGCGGCACGCGGATTCCTGAAGACCTGCAGGTGACGCTCCTTGAACAGCTCCACCAGCCGCCGCAGGGCCTGCACCGCGATCTGCGGATCCTGATGCAGGAAGGTCAGGCCGATGACACTGGACTTCTTGACATGACTGACATCGAGTTTTTTCGCAAACCTGTCCGTGGCCATGGTGAGCAGGGCCTCGGCGGCCAGGGACTTTTCCGCCAGTCTCGGATACAGCTTTGCCAGTCCCACCTCCCTGATGACATCACGGATAAGGGCCTTGCTCCTCAGGATCTCGATCTCGGTGTTGATGATCTCCTCCGGATGGTACCAGCGCATGGGCTGGACCTCACCGGCCTCGACATCGTTGACCGGACGATAGACATACTCCCTGCCGTAGCGGATCATCACGCTGGAGTCCACCTCGTAGACAGGGGTCTGAACAAAGGTATAGACGGCAACACCACCGGCCACCAGCAGGAAGATGAGGATCACCCCGGTCCTGTGGCGTGACAGAACCTGCAGGAAGGCACCGAGACTGCTCGGTTCCGGCTGTTGACCATTGCGGCGCTCTGCTGTTTCGCTCTGTATGGTTTCCATAAAAAGGCAAGGGGCAGGAGAAAACGGGCCAGACAGGCTGCGGCCGCCTGGAGCCGACAGATCATTCAACATCCGTGGCAGACCTGAGCCGGCCACGCCGATGACAATCCCGTAACAGCGATCTCAATCCATAGGTATATACATCACCTGGCGAACTCTTCACAAGTTCTTATTGCCCTGATCATTATTTTTTACATCAGTAACAGCGCCGGAAGGCCGGCCGGATCCTGCCGGAACTTCCCGGCCCTGCACCCGGCCCGTACCATTTTGATTGACCTTCGTGACAACAGGTAGTACCTGTACCCGGGCACGGGAGGCGCAGCAAGGCCGCTCCCGGAAGGAGATGAACTTTTACAAACTCACGGGTAATCCGAAACGGTTGCCGACAGCGGCGAACTGTTACCTGCACCGACAGTCAAAAAAGATGAAGAGCAACACCCTTCTCGGCGCCCTGTTCACCACCACCTGTGCTATCGCCCTCCTTGCCTCGCCGCCGGCAGCCCTCGCCCCCGCAGAGACCAGGGTGGCCGCCCTGGCCATGTTGACCATCGGATTCTGGGCCACCGGAATCCTTCCCGAACACATCACCTCGCTGCTCTTTTTCGTGCTCGCCATGCTCTTTTCCGTGGCCGCGCCCGCAACCGTCTTCTCGGGCTTCACCTCCACCGCCGTCTGGCTGATCTTCGGTGGTCTGGTGATCGGTGTCGCCATCATGAAAACCGGCCTGGGACAGCGGGTCGCCGCCAGGGCGGCATCACGTCTGGACGGCTCGTATGCCCGCATCATCACCGGGCTGGTCGCCGCAGGGGTGCTGTTCAGTTTTCTCATGCCTTCGGCCATGGGACGCGTGGTCCTGCTGACACCCATTGCCGAGGCCATTGCCGGTCATTTCGGATTCAAGAGGGGATCCAGGGGCAGGACCGGCGTCATCCTGGCCACCATCCTGGGATCCTTTATCCCCGCCTTCGGCATTCTGCCGGCCAATGTGCCCAACATGGTCCTGGTCGGCATGGCCGGGACCCAGTACCAGGTCTCCCTGCTCTATGGCTCCTACCTGCTCCTCCACTTTCCTGTCCTTGGCCTGGTCAAGGCTGCCATCATCGTGGCCCTGATCCTCTGGTTCTATCCCGATGCCCCCGGCAAGGTGCCGCACACGGAACTGACCCTGTCCGGTGATGTGACCAGGGACGAACGGATCCTGTCCTGGTCGCTCTTCATCATGCTCGGCCTCTGGATGACCGACTTTCTCCACCACGTCTCCCCGGCCTGGATAGCCCTTGCCGGCGCGGTCTTCCTGATGCTGCCGGGTATCGCCATCATTGGCAGGCAGCAGTTCAACCAGAAGATCAACTGGGCCTCCCTGGTCTTTGTCGCCGGCATCCTCGGCCTGGGTGCGATGATCAACCAGTCCGGCCTGGGCGACACCCTGGCCCGCAAACTGATCAGCGTGCTTCCCCTGGATGCAGGGCAACCGTTTCTCAGCTATCTCTCGGTCAGCCTGGCGTCCACAGTGACCGGCGTGGCCACCACCCTGCCGGGAGTGCCTGCGGTCTTCACGCCCCTTTCCGAGGGAATCGCCCACGCCACGGGCCTGCCGGTCAGGACCGTGCTCATGATGCAGGTCCTGGGATTCTCGACCCCGCTCTTTCCCTACCAGGCGCCGCCCATCATCATCGGTATGCAGCTCTCCGGGGAGCGCCTGGCCGACGCCGGCCGGATCTGCATCGTCCTGGCGGTCATCACCATCTTCCTGCTCCTGCCCCTCAATTACCTCTGGTGGCAGATACTCGGCTGGCTCTGAAGCAGCATTTCCACACCTCTACCGCGGGTTCAGCCCCGCCCCGCCGGAGTGGCGCTCTTCTGCCCTTCCACCCTCCGTTCCACTGCCGGCCTGTTCCATAATCGTTTCCCCCCCATGCCCGGAAAAATCACATGTCGCAATATTGCAACTGAAAACACCCGGTCACTTTTTTTCAGGTCCCACATTGTATCTTCAAAAGCCATGATATATACTGCTTTCAGGAAAGCAAACAAAAAAACTGTTGCCGCGCAGCCTTTTTCACCCGGCGGACAGATTAATATTATTTCAAAAAAAGTGTTACCAGGCGCAGTCATCCTCTTCTGAAAGATTGTCAATGCCCGCCAGTAGAGGTTTTGCAGAAAATCGGCATTGGAAGTGTTTTCATATTATATTTTTTCCTGCTTTTATGCTAAATTCAGAAGGAGCAGCCCTTCACAGGGACAGTATTCTGCCCATGCAAAAGACCTGGCCGCCACAACATTCCGAATAGCCGGAAAAATCACCCCGGTGAAGACGAGCAACTTCCACCGGAAATCCATGTCATATCCGGCCAAGGTCGCCTGCGAGCGACAGGCTGTCGACAGATGAGCTGGTATCTCCAGCCGGGCCAGGTGAAACAATCATGCCTCTGTCGCTGATCGGGCACGGGCCGGCTGCTCCTGCCCGGCGCCGATGGTGGCGGAACAGCAGGGTCCGGCACGCTGACGACCTGTTCGGACCGATCTTTGAAGGGAGACTGGAATAAATCTGGCAACGAAGACCTCACACCTGTAGTCCGGACGCCTTGCAGGCAGCTCAAAGTATCGGTATTTTTCAGACGGTTGCCGAGAGCGGTGGACTGTCACGCGGGCAGCCCGGTACCCGCGGGTCAGGGCATGGTCCCTGTTTTCAGGCCCCTCGGCCGGAAACGGTCATCCTGTTTCGTTGTCCTTTGCAAACGCTTTGACGAGGTAGAAAAGAATGAAAGCAAAAAACTCGATACTTTTCATGCTGGGTCTTGTTTTCGTCCTGGCAATGGTGCACCAGGCACACAGCTGTGTCGGTCGGATTCTCAACCTGGCCGTCACCGGTTCCGCCGATCAGCAGGTGATGGGCAGACTTCTTGCCACCTACATCACCGAGCGTACCGGCACCACGGTCAACCTGGTCAAGGCGCCTGATCTCGACACGGCGAGAAAGATGGTTCGCGAAGGCAAGGCCAATATCTACCTCAACTACATCGATGAGGCGGCAAGGGAGCTGAACAGGACGGCCGGGGCAACGCCCCAGGAGACCTGGGCCCTGCTCAGGCAGGCCTACCTGGAAAAGTACGGCCTGGTCTGGCTGAAGCCCTTCGGCTACACAGGTCCCACCGACCTGGCGAAGTCGGCCGATGGCAGCCTGGCCGCTGCCGTCACCTCCACCGATGTGCTTGAAAAGTTCCCCATCCTGGATCGGCTGATCAACAAGCTTGCCGGCAGGATCTCCCAGGAAACCCTGCGCCAGCTGCAGCAGGAAGCTGCCAGTGCCGATCTTGCGGCAGTGGCAAAGGACTTTCTGAAAAAGAAAAACCTGATCTGAACCCTGCCACCGGGCCGGCAGGCCCATGTGTGGCCCCACCAGGCGGCAGAGACCGCGGGTGGAGTGAGGACAGGCGGTTGCCTGAGGCGCCCGTCTCTTCCCAAGAACGCTCAAACAAGGGGACCCCTCTCATGCAAGCCAACATTTTTTATTACCTGACGGCGATCCTGCTCGGCGGTATGCATGCCCTGGAACCCGGCCATGGCAAGACCGTGGTGGCAGCCTACCTCGTGGGTTCCAGAGGCAGAAAGATGGACGCCTTCCTCCTGGGCCTGGTCGTGACCCTGACCCATACCTTCAGCGTCATTCTCCTCGCCATCGCCGCCAAGATCGCCTCGGACAGGATGACATTGAGCGAAGATGCCCTGCACGGCTACCTGGGCCTGGTCGCCGGTGTCCTCATCCTGGTGGTCGGACTGCTCATGCTGATCCAGCGCATCCGCGGCCGGGATATCTTTCATTTCCATTCCCATGGTCACGGCCACGATCATGACCACGGGACAGACCATGGCCACACGCATGGAGACCACACCCACGAACACCATGCCCATGACGCCCATGACCACAGCCACCATGGGCATGCAGGGCACCATCACGACCACCACGACCATGAACATGCCGCAGACCATGCGCATGGTGACGGCCATCACCACAGCCATGCCCCGGTCGCCGCTCCTGGTGAGCGTGTGAGCTACTGGCGGCTCTTTCTGCTCGGCCTGTCCGGAGGCCTGGTCCCCTGCCCCGCGGCCATCGCCATCCTTCTTGCCGCTGCCGCAGCAGGCAAGCTGGGCGAGGGGCTGACCTATATTCTCCTGTTCAGCATCGGCCTGGCCATCGTCCTGATCGCCATCGGCATCACCGTGGTCAGCGCCGGCAAGTTTGCGGCCAGGTTCCTCGACGCCAAGCGGTTTGCCAGGAAGATTTCCATTGCCAGTGCCGGCCTGATCACATTGATCGGTATCGCCACCCTGGTCGACTCGATCCGCACGATCATCTGAAGCTGTTCCCCCTGACCGGAGCCGGACCGGAAGATGATTCCCGACCGGTTGCCTGGCAGAATGACATGACCGCAGCCACAACACCGCATGAAAATCAGTCAAGACCATCATGATCCTGCCGCAGGCAGGATATCTGTCCTGTCCCCCGGCACCTGACCCCTGATTTTCTGATACAAAGGAGATACCATGAAACAACTGCTCTTAACCCTTACCCTCTCCCTGTTCATGGCCACATCCGCCCATGCGCACGGCAATATCTCCAAGCTGCCCGACTCGGTGCAGGTCCTGCAGTACCGGATGCTGCTCTATATGGATCCGGGTGATGCCGCAACCCGCAACAAGCTGGCCATGGCCCTGTACAGGACAGGTAAAATCGACGAGGCCAAAACTGAACTGGAGACCATCCTCAGGGAGAACCCCTCCGACTTCGACGCCCAGGACGGCATGGGGATCGTTCTCCTCAAGGCGGGGCAACCCCGGGAGGCCCTTGCCCATCTCGAGAAGGCCCGGTCGCTGAAAAAAACAGACATGCTGGTCCATGTCCACCTCGCCGCGGTGTACGAAAAACTGGGACAGAAGGACAAGGCGGCCGCCGAGCTGGCCAGGGCCAGGAAACTCGCCACCTCGCCGGAGATGGAGCAGCAGATCACAAGAGAGCTGCAACTGGTGACAGGTTCCTGATCTTCGCCTGCAGCCCGCGGGAACAGGTTCTGTCGGGAAATGGCACAGCGACGGCCCAACAACGATACCGCATACCCCGGCCCGGTCAGAACGGCGCCGGACAGGAGCTGACATGAAAAAATATCTGCTTTTCGCCCTCTGCCTGGCCCTGCTTGTACTGGCCGGGTGCAAGGGCCAGGAAACCGGCGTTGCCAAAAGTGACGAGAAACCGATCCGCATCGGCTACATGATCTGCGACTCCCGCGTGGAGTCGGAGGCGCGGTTTGCCCCGATCACCGCCTACCTGAGCGAGAAGACCGGTCGCAAGTTCGAGATGATCCTCGCCAACACCTATGATTTCGAGAATCTGGTCCGCCAGAAAAAGGTTGATTTCGTCCACGTCAACTCGCTGATCGCCATCGTGCTCAAGAAAAAGTACGGCATCAACTTTCTCACCGTCGACATCAGGGGGCGCAACGGCTACAAGGCCAGCGGCACCATCATCGCCCGCAAGGATTCCGGCATCAGGACCATTGCCGACATGCGCGGCAAGTCCATGGTCTTCGGACCGGCCCTGGCACCGTTCGGCTACATGGCGCAGTACTACCTGATGCTGGAGAACGGTTTCGACCCGGAAACCGATCTTTCCTATTACGCCATTCCCTGGGGATCGGCCAAACATGAAAAGGTTATCTACGGTGTCTATTTCGGTCGCTACGATGTGGGTGCCGCACCGCGCATCGATCTCGACCTCATGGCCGAAGAAGGCAAGATCAGGATGGAGGACTTCACCATCATTGCCGAATCCATCCCCATGCCCTATTGCACCATCGGGGCCATGCCTGACGTGGACCCGGCCCTGGCCACCAAGGTCCAGGAAACCCTGCTCAACCTGAAAAAAGACGAAACCGTCCTCGTGGACGGCGAGGTCCTCAAGGTCCTCAAACGGGCACTCATCGACGGTTTCGCCAAGGCCGTCGACAGTGAGTACGATCCGATCAGGGAGAGACTCAAGCGCTGCAACATGGCGCCCTACACAAAATACTGAAAAAAAACGACCGGTCACATGAACAGGGATCAAACGGAGGTCCACGAATGAACAGAGCAACACGTCACTGCATAGCCAACGCCGCCACCCTGCTCCTGACAGGATTTGCCTTCCTCCTGCTCTTCCATGCCAGTGCAATGGCAGGGCAACTGGTGGTCGAAAAATCCATTCTCAAAAAGGACACCCTCTGGGAGGGGCAGGTCCTGGTCAAGGGTGATGTCGAGGTCGCCCCCGGGGTCACCCTCACCATCATGCCGGGCACCGTGGTCCGCTTCGCCCGCATCGCCCCCAACGGCCCGGCCAAGCTGACCACCGACCGGACAGCCCATTTTCCCAGGGCCGAGCTGATCGTGAAGGGCAGGCTGCTGGCCCAGGGGACACCCGATGCCAGGATCATCTTCACCAGTGCTGCCGACGATCCGCAACCCGCCGACTGGGGTGCCGTCAACTTTCTCAACAGCACGGATAACATCCTCGAGTTCTGCGAGTTCAGCTACGGCCACACCTCAGTGCACGCCCATGGCGCGCAGATGATCATCGCCAACAGCTTCTTTCACCACAACGGCGTCGCCATCGGCATGAAAAACGTCAAGGGTGCGGTCCGCTGCGTGGTCGCCGTCATGTACAACCGGATCACCGACAACGGCGGCGGCGTCCTCTTCGGCAAGGGCTCTACACCCACCATCACCCATAACGAGATCAGCAACAACAAGTTCTTCGGTATCTATGTCAAGAAGGGCGGCCAGGCCAACATCCGCTACAACAACATCACCGACAACGGCAAGGGCGTCCTCTTCTACGCGGTCAAGGGGTTCGTGCTTCGGGACAACAACATCGCCCGCAACACCGACTACAACATCTCCATGCTGGAAGGCCAGGAGGCCGACGTGGATGCGCGCCGCAACTGGTGGGGCACCACGGATGCAGACAGGATCAATGCCCTGATCAGGGACAGGAGCCAGGATAAGACCCTGGGCAGCGTCGACTTTTCCGGGTTCACCAAGGCGCCTGTGGCCGGGGCCGGACTGCCCATGTAGCCACAGTCCCGGATACGTGAGGAATGCAGGCAATGAAGGCCATGGACTGGCTGGATAAACTCAACATCACCATCCTGGCGGCACTGGTGGCCGTCACCTTGGGCATGCTCGTCCAGCACGGCCTTGCGGCCCGTCAGCAGGGTGACGGCGCGCCCTCTGCCGAGGAGCTTCTGCAGAAGGCCTACCGGGAGGAGGTGGCCAGGGACACGGCCCTGTTCAGGGATGTGCGTCTCCTGCGCGAGCAGGGGAAGACCCGGCAGGCCAGGGCCAGGCTGCAGGAGATCATCCAGGCCCACCCCGGGATCCCTTACGGATATGTCGCCCGGGCCCGGCTGGACCTGGCCGAAGGCAGCCTGACCGGCGCCATCACCAATTTCCGGAGGGCCATCGATGCCCGGCCCGAGTATGTGGACAGGAAAACGCCCCTGTTCATCGGCAAGGAGATCCAGGCCCTGGTCACCGAGGCCCTTGGCAAGCTGCCGCGGGAAAGGAAACTCAAGCCCGACGACAAAGAGATCGCCATGGCCCTCAGAAACGTCTATTACCTGCAGAGACGGCTGGCCGGAGGGTGCGAATGAACTGGCTCAAGCGCATCGACACCGCCCTGATCACGGGGCTCCTTCTGGGCAGCGGCGGCGTGCTCCTCTCCCTGCTCGGCAATCCGGCCAACTCCGGCATCTGCGTCTCCTGTTTCCTGGAGAACCTGGCCGGCGCCCTGCAGCTCCACAGCAATGTGCGCATGAGCTACATCCGGCCGGAACTGATCGGTTTTGTCCTCGGTTCCTTCCTGGTCGCCGTCCGCAGCCGGCGCTTCCGGGTAACCGGCGGCTCTTCGCCCATCATCCGCTTCTTCCTCGGTTTTTTCATCATCCTGGGCTGCTCGGTCTTCATCGGCTGCCCCATCAAGATGCTGCAGCGCCTCGGCGCAGGCGACCTTACCGCGGTGGCCGCGGTGCTGGGCCTGGTGTTCGGCGTCTGGCTGGGGGCAAAATACATCCGCAAGGGCACCTTCCTGGACCGGGAAAAGGAGATGCCGCGCATCAACGGCTACATCATGCCCCTGCTTGCCCTGCTCATGCTCCTCTTCCTTGTCCTGGAACCTGGTTTCATCCGCATCGGCGTCTCGGGCCCGGCCGCCATGCGCGCGCCCCTGCTGGTCTCCCTGGCCATCGGCCTCATCATCGGCGGTTTTGCCCAGCGCTCCGGCCTCTGTATTACCGGCGGCATCAGGAATTTCTTCCTGGTCCGGGAGACGACCCTGCTCTCCGGGGTCCTTGCCGCCCTGGGCTCGGCCTTCCTGGTCAGCCTGGCCACGGGCCAGTTTCATCCGGGAATGAACGGTCAGCCCGCCTCCCACCTCAGTCACGGCTGGACCTTCCTGGCCATGACCCTGGTCGGCCTGGCCTCGGTGATCATCGACGGCTGCCCCTTCCGCCAGCTCATCAAGGCGGGCCAGGGTGACATCGACGCGGCCATTTCCAGTTTCGGCATGCTGGCCGGCGCCGCCGTGGCCATCTCCTGGTCCCTGCAGAGCACATCCGCCGGGCCCTCCTTTGGCGGCAAGATCGCGGTCCTCACCGGCCTTGCCTTTTCCATGGTCGTGGTGATGAGCTATCGCCAGCGAGGCCGGGCCGGCCGCTGACCTTCCTCCCGTATCACAAGGGTATGCCATGAAATGGTTCAAAAAAAAGAAAGATAAAAAGAACAACAAACCCTTTGCCAGGGACGAGATCACCAGGGGACTGCTGGTCTTCGCCCATCCCACCACGGTCATCGCGGTGGAGGAACTGCTGCGTGACGAAGGGTACGAGATCCGGGTGGTCAGCCCGCCGCCCGAGTACCGGACCGGCTGCGACCTGAGCGTGGAGTTCCCGCTCAAGTCCGAGGCAGCCATCACCGAGCTCCTCCACTCGGTCAACATGGTCCCCCTGGACGTGGTCCCCATCACCTCCAGGGGCATGGAGCCGCTCCAGTTCATCCGGACCAAGGACTATGGCGACTATCTCATGGTCAGGGCCGCCAACATGAAGATCACTGTGGACAAGCGGACAAAAGAGATCGTCAACATCTCCGGTGGCGGCTGTCCCGACGTCCCCTATCTCGCCACCGCCATGATCGGCAAACGGCTGCGTGACGCCCCGGATCCCGGCGAGATCGCCTTTTCCCTCTGTGCCTATTCCCTGAATACGGCCAAGGAGGAACTCGTCAAAATGATTGGAGACTAGACACCATGTTACTGCTGACAGGCTCTGTTCCCGTGGACGGCCTTCCCCTGCTGACCGGAGAGATCGGCATCAGCGATACCGGCATCACCATCGACGGCCGGCCGCTGGCCATCAACCGGGGCTGCGAGGCCATGATGAAGGCCGCCTCCCTCATCTGCCGGGAGCTGGGCGCCGACCCGCCGCACGGGCTGGTGGCCGGCGATATCGGCAAGCGGGACGGCTCCGAGAAGATCTACCACCACCTCATCGAACATCTGCCGGCCATGGAGGTGGATATCCTGACCTTCCATTACATGATGCCGGACCTGAAGCTGAACAAGAAGGTGCTCGCCGCCATCGGGACCATGGCGAGACGGCCGGTCCTGATCGCCGACGCCGGCTCCATGTACGTGGCCAAGGCCGGCGGTGATGCCGCCTCCTATGATGTCTTCACCCCGGACCTGGGCGAGGCGGCCTTTCTCGCCGACGACAAGGCCGACCATCCGACCTATACCCGCGGCTTCATCTTCCACATGGAACACGATGTGCCCGAGCTGATCCGCAGGGCCTATGCCGGCGGCAACGCGCCGCCGACCATGTTCGTCAAGGGGCGGATCGACTATATCTGCCAGGATGGCAAGATCGTCGACACCATCGACGAGCCCATGGTGGAGACCATGGAACCCATCGGCGGCACCGGCGATCTGATCACCGGTATGATCAGTGGCCTGATCCAGGCCGGAAAGACGCCGCTGGAGGCCTGCCGCATCGCCGGCCGGGTCAACCGGCGGGCCGGGGAGCTGACCCGGCCCACCCCGGCCACCCAGGTGGAGGAGATCCTGCACCACGTGCCCCGGGCCCTGTCAGAGGTGCTGCGGCAACTGGCAGCAGCCGCCTGAACAGAACCTGCAACGACCCGTCGTAACAGCCTACGAGGATACACGCCATGGCCAGAATCATCATCCCCTTTCCCTTCCGCAAGCACACCGCAAACCAGCGTGAGGTGGACATCCAGGGAGAGAGCCTCTCCCAGGTCATCGAGCAGCTCATCCAGCGCTATCCCGGCCTCAGGACCATGAACGAGAATCCCGCCCTCCTGTCGGTCTTCGTCAATGGCAAACAGATCCAGGGCCAGGCGAAAGAATGGGACAATGTTCCCCTGCGCAGTGACGACGAGATCTCCCTGATCATCCCCATTGCCGGCGGCTGAGAGTACCATGAGCGATCTCGGGCATGCAGTGCGCATCGACCTGCCGGACCATCTCTGGCAGGAGATCATTGGCCATTGCCGGCGCAAGCTGGCCGGTGATTTCCTGCCTGGCGAGACCCCGGTCCGGCGCGCCTACGGCATCCTGGCCGGTGACCTGGAAGGGGAGGTCATGACCGTGCGCCTGGTCCTGCCGGTGAAGAAGAACGCCCGCGGCGTGGAGCCGTTCAAGACGTACATGGACACTGTCATGGCCGAACATGCCGTCCAGTCCACCACTCCCATGGACCGGCGCGGCTGGATCACCGACCCGGAAGAACTGATGGCCTGCTTCCGTCGCATCGACGAGCAGGGGTTTACCGCCTTCGGCACCTACCACATGCACATCGTTGCCTGGGCCGGCGACCCGACCAGGGATACCCCCACCAGGCTGGATACGGTCCTGGCCCGCAACTCCAACCTGGTCTCGTTCATCATCTCCATGGTGGATCGTGAGCATCCCACCATGCGGGCCTTTTACGAGGGACGGCCAGAACTCGAGATCCCCATCAGCATCACAGGATAAGACGTGCCACAGCTACCGGAACTCATCGAAAGCAGCCTGAAAAAAAAACCGGAACTGGTGCTGGAATACCTGGATCCCCTGGAAGGCTTCAGGGGCTGGCTGGCCATCGACTGCCTTGCCCACCGTCTCTGCGCCGGTGGCCTCCGGGTGCAGAAGGGCCTGACCCGCGAATGCGTGGTGAACCTGGCCCGCAACATGACCCTCAAGATGCGCATTGCCGGCATCCGGGCCGATGGCGCCAAGAGCGGCATCGACTATGATCCCTGCTCCCCGGGAAAACAGGAGGCCCTGTACCGGTTTTTCCGGGCCATGGAACCCTTTATCCGGCAACGCTATTCCATGGGACCGGACCTGAACACCACCATGCAGGAGCTCGACAGCGTTGCCGGCCGTCTCGGCATCCCCTCCATCAAGATCGCCATTGCCCATGCGCAGGGACTTGACCGGGAACAGTTCCAACAGCGGATCCGCATCCTGCGCCAGCCCGCCGGATTCGCCACCCTCGGCCGGATGCGCGCCGGTTCCGGCCTTGCCGCCGCCTGCCTGGGCGCCCTGGAATTTCTCGGTATCCCGGCCCACCGGGCCACGGTGGTCATCCAGGGATTCGGTGGTCTGGGTGCGGCTGCCGCCTATTTCCTCCACCAGAGCGGCGTCAGGATCAGGGCCATTGCCGACTGTGAGAAAAGCCTCCTGGCCGAGGGTTCCGGAGCACTGGATATCGACGGCCTGGTGGCCGAGGCGGAACACGGCCTGCTGCCCCACACCGCCGCCAGCGGCCACTACGACCGGAGCGCCAGGATCTGCCAGGTCCCCTGCGACATTTTCATACCCGCAGCAGTGGAACAATCGGTCACGGTCAGGGAGGCGCAATCCATGGAGATCAGGGGTCTGGTCTGCGGCGCCAACCTGGCGGTCACCCCGGAGGCGGAGATGGTGCTCCATGAGCGCGGCATCGTCCTGGTCCCGGACATGGTGGCCGGCTGCGGCGGTTCCCTGTCCATGGACGGCCTGTTCGGGCCCCGGACAACACCGGACGTGAACCAGGTCCTGGAGGCGGTGGCCAGGAAAATGCGGGCCATCGTCACCCGGGTCCTGGCGCGCAGCCGCAGGGACGGTATTCTGCCCCGGGCCGCGGCCCTGGCCCTGTGCCGGGAGACACCCCTCTATCCGGACACCAGGCCCTACGGCGCACTGGAGAACTGACATGCCCGGCATGCCACCTGAAACCGCCGGGCTCAGCGGAGAATACCCCATGGCCAGTCACCCCCTGGACTTTACCATCAATCCCCATGTCTACGGCACGCCCGAACTGACCGCGCTCTTTGACGAGCGTGCCGTCCTGCAACGGTGGCTCGACTTCGAGGCCGCCCTGGCCACGGCCCAGGGTGAGCTGGGTGTCATTCCAGAGACCGCGGCGACGGAGATCCGGAGCAGGGCCAGGATCGAGGAGCTGGACCTGGACATGGTGCGGCAGGGCTACGGCCGGAGCCGCAACTCGCTGATCCCCCTGCTCAACGGCCTGCGGCAGGCCTGTGCCGGCAACTGGGGCGAATATGTCCACTTCGGGGCCACGACCCAGGATGTTCTGGACACCGGCGAGATCCTGGCCCTGCGCCAGACCATTGCCATCGTCTACCGCGACCTGCGCCGGCTGGAGGCGACCTGCCTGCACCTGGCCCGGGAACATCGCCACACCCCCATGGTGGCCCGCACCCACGGCCAGCAGGCCCTGCCCTTCACCTTTGGCATGAAGGTGGCCGGCTGGCTGAGCGAGATCCGCCGCAACATCGACAGGCTGCGGCGGCTCCACCACACCGTCTGCTGCGGCCAGCTCGGCGGGGCCGTGGGCACCATGGCGGCGCTCGGTCCCAGGGCCATGGAGACAGCGCAGCGGACCATGGAGATCCTGGGCCTGCACCACGATCCCGTGCCCTGGCATACCGCACGTGACACCGTTGCCGAACTCGCCTCGATATTCGCCATCCTGACCATGACCATGGCCAGGATCGCCAACGAGGTGTTCGAACTGCAGAAGACCGAGACCGGTGAACTGGCCGAGCCGGCACCCCGGGGCGCCCTGGCCTCCAGCACCATGCCCCACAAGCGCAATCCCGTGCTCTGCCAGCGGGTGGTGGCCCTGTCGCGTCACGTCCGCGCCCTGGCCGCCACGGTCTGCGAAAGCATGCTCCACGAACACGAGCGCGATCCCCGCAGCCTGTGGGCCGAATGGCTGGCCATTCCCCAGCTCTGTATCTATACCGGCACCACGGTCAGCATGGTGCTTGCCGTTCTCGACGGACTCGAGATCAGGCAGGACCGGATGCGGCAGAACCTCGACCTGCAGAAGAACATGGTCACCACCGAGTGGCTGCTCTTCCGCCTGAGCGAGACCATGGGCAAGATGGAGGCCCTGGAGAAGATCCACACCCTCTCCACCCGGGCCCGGGAACAGGGCATGTCCCTGACAGAGGCCGTGCTCGCCGACAGCGATATCGGCGGCCGTTTCAGTCGCGACGACCTGGTCCTGCTCGAACATCCTGAACAGTACACCGGCCTTGCCGGGGAGATCGTGGACCAGGCGCTCCGGCGGAGCGAAGCGGCACGGCGGGCGGAACCCGAGGAGCTTTGACAAAACAGTACCGGCATTTGATACAGTTGCCGAGCAAACGCCTTGCTATTTTCAGGTAGTTGCCGATAGCGGCGAACTATTACCATCCCGGCCGGTACCCCTCGAACAACCGACAAGGAGCAGCCCATGGGTCAATGCCAGTTCTCCGGCCACATCGTCGACTCACGCTTCTACAGCAGGGGATACTGTACCGGAGAGGCCAGGAAGATCTTCTGCGACCTCTACCGCTACCAGCGCTGGCTGGACGTGGAATCGGC
This sequence comes from Desulfobulbaceae bacterium, assembly GCA_026987195.1. GTDB lineage: Bacteria > Desulfobacterota > Desulfobulbia > Desulfobulbales > Desulfobulbaceae > DRKI01. Next base: position 19,234 of record JALSNC010000079.1, read on the forward strand.
CCTGGCCCTGAGCCAGGCCGAGCTGGGTATCATCCCGGCCCGGGCGGCCGAGGCGATCACGGCCAGGGCCCGCCTGGAGAACCTGGATCTGGCCGCCATCGAACAGGGGCTGCGGACCACCAGCCACTCCCTCATGCCCCTGCTCGACGCCTGGCGTGACGTCTGCGATCCGGAGGCCGGCCAGTTCATCCACTTCGGGGCCACCACCCAGGATATCCAGGACACGGCCCAGAGCCTGGAGATCCGGGACGTGCTCGACATCGTGCAGCGGGATCTCGCCGCCATCATCCGCCGGGTGATGACCCTGGCCGATCGCTACCAGGACACGGTCACCATCGGCCGGACCCACACCCAGCACGCCCTGCCCATGACGCTCGGCCTGAAGATGGCGGTCTGGCTGGACGAGCTGTGGCGCAACCAGGAGCGACTGACGGCCATGCGGCAACGGGTCCTGGTCAGCCAGCTCTTCGGCGGTGTCGGCACCATGGACGCCTTTGGTGACCGGGGCTTTGAGCTGCTCGAGGTCTTTTCCCGCCGCCTGGGGCTCGCCCCCGCGCACACGGCCTGGCACGCGGCCCGGGACCGCATTGCCGAGTTCCTCTCCACCATGGCCATGATCGCCGGCGCCCTGGCCAGGATAGCCGACGAGATCCGCTGCCTGGCCCGCAACGAGATCGGCGAGCTGGAAGAGCCCTTCCGCATGGGCAAGATCGGCTCCAGCACCATGCCCCACAAGCGCAACCCCGAGATGTGCGAACAGGTGGTGGTGCTTGCCCGTCTGATCAACGCCAATGCCGGGCTCGGCCTGGAAGGACTTGTCAGCGAGCATGAGCGGGATTACCGCTCCGTGCGCCTGGAATGGGTAACGGTGACCGACACCTCCCTGTTCATCAGCGGCCAGCTCGCCATGATGAAGGATATCCTGGCCAACCTCATCGTCCATGAAGATGCCATCCGCCGCAATGTCGACCGGGCGGCGATCATGATCTGCACCGAGGCTCTGATGTTCTTTCTCGGCCGGAAGATCGGCAAGAACACGGCCCACCGGATCATCTACGAGACATCCATGGAGGCGGTGGAGTCCGACCGGCCGCTCATCGAACTGCTGATGGAGCAGCCCGAGATCGGCCGCCACTTCCAGCGTTCCGAGCTGGAGCAGATGATCAGCCCGGAGAACCATGCCGGCAAGTCCGCCGAACTGACCCGCCGTACCATCGGCCTTGTGGACAGAGGACTGGCACAACTCTCCCTGCCTGCGGACCGGGAGCGGACCTGCCCCATGAACGACACCATCTGCCGGGTATCCGGATCGTGAAACCCGGCTGCCCCGCCATTTCCAACCTGCAAGGGAGCGAGCCTTGAACATGAACACCACGACCCTGTCCGAACATGAACTGGGCCGGTACCGCCGTCAGCTCATCCTCGACGGCTGGGGCACGGAGACCCAGGAAAAACTTCGCAACAGTAAAGTGTTCGTCGCCGGAGCCGGCGGGCTCGGCTGCGCCGCGGCCCTGAACCTGACTCTGGCCGGGGTGGGACACATCAGGATCTGCGACTCGGACACCGTGGAGCTGACCAACCTCAACCGGCAGTTCCTGCACCCGGAGGCCAACATCGGCAGGGAGAAGACCCTGTCGGCCACCGAGACCCTGCGCGGCCTGAACTCCGCGGTCACCATCGAACCGCTCACCCGGGAGATCAACGATGCGAATGTGGCGGAGCTGGTGGCCGATGCCGGGCTGATCCTCGACTGCCTGGACAACTTTCCCGGCCGCTACACCCTGAACCGGCATGCGGTCCGCAACAATATCCCCCTGGTCTTTGCGGCGATCTGGGGCATGGAGGGGCGCCTCACCTTCTTCCACCCGCCAGCAACTCCCTGCCTGAGCTGTCTCTTTCCCCGGGCCCCGGAACGCCACGAGATCCCGGTCCTCGGGGGCGTGGCCTGTACATCCGGCAGCCTGCAGGCCCTGGAGGCCATCAACTTCCTCGCCTCGTCCAGGCCCACCCTGGCGGGCCGGATGCTGATCATGGACTACCACACCATGCGCTTCCAGGAGCTGCAGATTACCGGCAACCCGGACTGCCCGGTCTGCGGCAGGAACCAGGGCTGAACAAGACGCCTATCCACCTGTACCCCCCCTCACGGGGTAACATATCGCCGATACCGACGCGCGGATGAATGTCCATGGTTGATGAAAAAACATGATGATTTTCTAGAGTTTTTCTGAAAAGTAGTCTAAATGAAAACTGGACCGAACAGAGAGAGGCATCCGGTCGGCATGAAGCTGCACCCCTCCGGCCTCTTGAGCCTCGCACCCTGTGACTACCAGAGATATGCCCCTGCCAAGGGTTACGTTCATGTTCCCGGGAAAACAGATCCTCATCACCCTGCTCCTTGCCCTGCTGCTCCTTCCGGCGGCGGATCGCGCCCTTGCCGGCCGGTGCGACAGGGCCTGGAACTGGTACCAGGAGGGACTGGGCCTGTCGGACGACTCCACCCGGGAGATCTTCTGTTACCAGCGGGCCATTGAGCTCTGCCCGGATCTGATCGAGGCCTACATCAGGCTGGGAGAAGTCTTTCGCAACCAGGGCCTGGAGGAAGAGGCCCTGGAGGTTCTCCGCCGCGGCCGGATCCGTTCCCTGACCAGCGATACCTTCATGACCCGCCCCGGTTCGGGAAAGGTGTTCATCAAGCCTCTTGTCATCAGCGGCGAGATCTACCGCAGGCAGGGGCTCTATGATCAGGCCGCTGCCGAATTCTCGCAGGCCCTTGGCATCGATCCCGGGTCCGGATTCGCCCAGAACCAGCTCCAGTACATCTACAAGAGGCAGGACCGCTACGCCTCCATTCTGCCGCCGCGGATCCAGTTGATGACCACCGCCATCTTTGCCCGCATTCCCGGCATGACCCTGCCCAAGGGAGGACTGCTCATGGACGCTCAGTATCGGACATGGATCCAGACCGCACCCACCTTCGCGTACGATCTGGCAGACACGGTCCCCTTCCTGCCCATGGATGTGCCCGAACTGGACCTGCCCCAGGAAATCCTCTTCAACTTTACACCGCTCCAGCGGAAATCACAGGTCAATCTCTGGGTCGCCGGTATCCGCTATGGCCTGACCAACGATCTGACCATCGGCCTGATGCCCAAGTTTTTCTTCAGGGAGAGCGAGGTGCGCCTGGAGGCGTGGGACGAGGTCGCCACTCCCGAGGTTGCCGGCTTCGGCGACACCGTATTCATGCTCAAGTACCGTCTCTATGGCCAGCGCCGCAACCATCTCTCCATCTACCACCTGCTGAGCATCCCCACCGGCGACGAGAACGCCAGCGGCCAGGACAAGGGTATCTTCCGCTGGATTCCTCTTGGTTCGGGCAGTTTCGATTTCACGCCGGGCATCTCGTTTTCCAGTGGCCGGGATCCCTACACTGTGCAGGGCAACCTGCAGTATCGGATCACCGACGGCGTGGAGGTGGGAGATGAACTGGATGCCAACCTGGCCCTGATCTGGCCGCTTGGCAAGGCGGTCAATTCGCTGCTGGAGGTGAACTACCGCTGGCGGGGCGAGGCGCGGAAAAAACAGCGCATCATCCTGATGAAGGCGCGGCCGGAATTCATCGGCCCCTCCTTTGACCCGGTGGCGGCCGGAGCCGTGGAAGTCGATACCTGGTTCACGGAAAAGGGGGGCAGTACCCTCTTTGTCTCACCTGGCATGCAGTTCACCCTGTCCGAGGGACTGAAGCTGGAGATCGGGGTTCAGATCCCGGTGCTCAAGGAGGACGATGGCTGGCAGGAGGGAGTGATCCTGCACCTGGGCCTGACCAGGATACTTTTCTGACCCGGAAGCGATTGGATATTGAGCCATGAATCCCGGCAGGTTATCCTCAGCGGACAGTAATAGTTCACCGCTATCGGCACCCCCTGCAAAGACCGACACTTTTGGCAAAAGTTCAGCAGTGCGTCAGCTGTGCGTGATCGTGACCGGCCGGCAGGTAAGCGAGCGCAGCGAGACTCAGACAGCCGTACCCGCTCACGGGATAACCACCCATCGGCTTTCTCGGCCACAATGCTGTAAGCGCAGACCCGGGATGGCGTACTGCTGCTCTTTTACGGCGGACAACGACAACCTCAAGCACAAGCGAACATCCTTGCACAAAACGTCCCTTGTCATAAGCATGCTCCTGCTGGTGGTCATCGTCGGCATCGGCACAGCGATGGTCCCGTTCTGCCTGGCGGAAGAATCTTCCATGGACCAGGATGAGCCCGGCGCAGCCATTATCATGGAGGACAATGCCGTTTTCCAGAACAACCGCAGCGGTATCCGCGTCAGGGGGTCACTGCCCGTGGCCATCAGGGGGGGCAAGATCTACCGCAACGGCAGGGCCGGCCTCAACCTCCAGGACCAGGCAGAGATATCCGTGAGACGCTGCGACATCTTTGCCAATCACAATGCGGGCATCAACCTGAGAAACGCCTCCCGCCTCCGGCTCACCGACAGCACCATCCACCAGAACGGCACCGCCGGACTGCGAATACGGACCGCGGCCGGACAGATATTCCCCGCCAGGGTCGAGATCAGCGGCAACAGGATCTTCCGCAACCGGCAGGACGGCGTTCTCTCCTGGCCGGCAGGTGAGGCCCCGGTGGAACTCACAATCCGGAACAGTCGCATCTTCGCCAACAGGAAGGCCGGCCTTCGGGTGGAAAACACAACCCGGCTCGTGGCCGCCGACAACCGGATCCGCAGCAACGGCACCGCCGGCATCTCCTCCTGGAGCAGCGGCGCCAGCGTACCCCGGCTGGATATCCATCGCAACACCATTGCCTTCAACCGGGGATCGGGCATCAATGTGGATGCCGGCATCACGGGGAAGGGGGCGATCAGCAACAACTGGATCCACAACAACCTGCGCGCCGGCATCGCCTGCGGAATCCTCGGCACCTCAGGCACACCCCGCATCGACCTCCGGATCCTCAACAACACCATTGTCGGCAACGGTTCCGAGGAGGAAGGTGCCGGCATCCGTTCCGATGCAGGCAGCGATGTCCTGATTCTCAACAACATCATTGCCTACAACTTCACCACCGGTATCCTGACCACGGACTGCGGCAGCTATTCCCACAACCTGCTCTTTGCCAACGGTGAGGCTCCCAACTGCTGCGCCGATCAGGACGAAATCCCCTTCTGGATCGAAAAGATCCAGTATGCCAGCTGTTCCGGCCGTGGAAGCGGCGGCCTGATCACGGATCCCCGGTTTGTCGATCCGGACCGCTACAACTTTTTCCTGCAACCGGATTCCCCTGCCCGCAATGCCGGCACAAACATCTACCATGGCAGCGGATTCCTCTCCAGCGGGATCGACATGGGCGCCACCGGCGGCCCCCACGCTTTCCGGCCGGAGACAGGCCCGGAGGAAACCAGGTGATGCGACGCCCTGCTTCCACGGCAACAGGCCGCCGTTATCCTGCATCGCTGATCGCCGGTCTTGTCGGCCTGGCGACCTGGCTTACCCTGTACGGTTGCGCCCCCGGACCGGGAGAGACGACCCGTGACGGTACCGGCCCGGCCATCTACACCAGGGTCCCCCCGCCGCCTTCCCGGGAGCAGTGCATGCGGTGCCACCCGACCATTGCCCACCTTCTGCGGACCAACGGCGGCAGGCATGCGCGGGTGGACTGCCGCCAGTGCCATCTCCAGTTCCACACCTTCGAGCCCGGCAGGACCAGGCGCGAGGATATCCTGCCCAGGTGCACCCGCTGCCACGACCATCCGCATGGCCCCGTGCTCACCCGCTGCACGAGCTGCCACCAGGAGGCACACACCCCCCTGGACATCCCGGCAGGCCGGGCCCTGGCCAACGGCTGTTATGTGTGCCATCCGAAGATCGACAAGGAAATCAAGACATTCACCACCCAGCACACCAGACTCTACTGCACCGCCTGTCACCATACCCGGCACGGCTACAAACCCCGGTGCACCCAGTGCCATCAGCCCCACCGGGGAACCCCGCCCATGGCCGGTCCCATCCGGTCGGACCGGGCCGCCCTGGACCAGTGCACCAATTGCCACAATCCGCACAAGGCCCTGAAGGTCCGGTTTCCTGCCGACACCGCCAACACCACCTGCGGCCTCTGCCACCGCAACGCCTACACCCAGCTCAGGGCCAGCGGCACCAAACATGCCGCCTTCCGCTGTGTCAAGTGCCACCCGGGCCAGCACAAGACCATCAGGCGGTGCACCCAGTGCCACGGCGAGCCCCATCCGCCCCGGCTGACGGAAAACTACCGTACCTGTGGCAAGTGCCACGGAGTGGCCCATTCCATTGTCCGGTGACCGTCATGTTCCTGTCTGCCAGTATATTCCCGCGACAACAGATCCCTGGCTGCCGGTCATTCCACTGTCGCGCCATCCGTGCCCTGCTGCGGGCCGGCAGCCTGCTTCTGTCCCTCTGCCTGTTGCAGTCCGCAGCCGCCGGCCAGGTCACGGAAAGCCCCTGGCCGGTCCACGTTCCGGACACGGGCCAGGAAAGCTGTTACGACAACCTGCGCCGCATCGAGTGCCCCCAGCCGGGCGAGCCCTTCTATGGCCAGGATGCGGAATATCGCGCCGAACCACCGCGGTGCGAGGCAATATCCGTAGCCGGTGCCACCCTGCTCGCCGACCGGGTCACCGGGCTGACCTGGCAGGCGGAAACAGCCCCGGCAGAGCTCGACTGGAGTGCGGCCCTGGACTATGCCGATACCCTGGCCCTGGGCGGGCATACGGACTGGCGGCTGCCTTCGATAAGGGAACTGCGAACAATCATGAATTTCGGCGAGCCGGACGGGAAAGGAAAGGAACCGGGATGCGCATCCGGCCGAGCGGCCGGGGATCCCTGTTTCTGGTCTGCCACCACCAGAAAATTCCCGGCCCTGGATGCCCAGAGTGTCTGTCTCGACCCCATCAACCAGGTCCGGGATACGGACAAGGGGAGAAAAAGAGCGGTCCGGGCCGTGCGGGGTACTCCCCTTCCCGGCCCGGTCTTCCGGGACAATGGCGACGGATCTGTCACCGATCTCAGTACCGGGCTCACCTGGCAGCAGGGCGAGACCAGGCCCATGACCTGGCAGCAGGCCCTGGCCTTCTGCGAGGGACTCGACCTGGCCGGTCACCAGGACTGGCGACTGCCTTCGATCAGGGAGCTGCAGACCCTGGTGGACGTCAGACGGCAGCAGCCGGCCCTCGACAGCACCATCTTTCCCGGCTGCCGGCCTGAACCTTACTGGTCTTCCACCACAAGGAGCGAACGACCGGCCTTTGCCTGGACCATGGACTTTGCCACCGGCCGGGAATATGACGGTGCCTACAAAGGCCGTTTCTATCCGGTACGGGCGGTCAGGGGCGGCCATGTCCGTCGGCGGCAGCCTGAGACAGCGCCAGTGATGACCCCGCCGGCAGGAGAGAAGGAGCAGCCGCTGCGGCCTTTCCCGAGAGAACGGGGCCATGACGAGCTGCTGGAGCCCTATCCGCTGGACATGTAGCGAAAAACCATGCATGGCCTGGCACCGGCCGTCTGCTTTGTCCCCGCCTCTTCCGGTCTGATGATTTCCGGATACTCCGGCATGGCCGCAGGAGCGCCCACAACAGGCGATGAACATCGGGCAGGGGGCTTATCGCACAGCAGAGCGGTGCAACAGGCTGAGGCACAGCCTGCCGGTATACAATCCCGCAGAGCGCTCTCTCACAGTCAAGGATGATGGCGTCGCAAAAAGTCCGTATTGAACCTTTTATACTGAGCCATCTTCAGAGCCTGATGGACGTTTTACGAGTCCACCAAGGATCAAGATTCCCGGCCCCTGCCCCCTGTCACCTGTCACCTGTCACCTGGTACCTGGTACCTGATTTCCTGATAATGATACCCCAGATCGGCCGGTCCGCTGTCCGCGGCCAGATCGGTCCTGGTCGTGCTCCCGCCCAGCCCCAGCCCGGCAGCGTCCGCCGTGCCCGCATCCACGGCCGGACTCTTCTTCTCCTGGCCGCTTGCGGGCTGGCTCAGAAAATAGCCGCCGTTGAGCCGCCCCTTCACGGCCACGAACAGCGGGTCCCTGGAGATGGATCCCGGCCCGGCCTCGCAGTCCATGTAGTCACTGGTATTGTTCCAGACCAGGTTGCTGCTGTTGTGCAGGGTGGCACCGGGCCGCTCGAAATCCTCCGGCCCGATGTAGTTGACGATGCCCTGGGTGCCGTTGTTGGTGATGATGTTGCCGGCAACCTCGGCAGTGAAGGTTGCCGGCTGCGGATAGCCCAGGATAAGGCCGCCGCCCCGCCTCCTGACCCCCACCCGGTTGTTGCCGTCAATGGTATTGGAGGTGATGATGACCCTGCTCAGGTTGAAGGAACTGATCTGGATGCCCAGGTGCGCATTGTTCACCACCAGGTTGTTGTGGATAACGATATCACTGCCGGCAAACATCTTGATGGTGGAAAGGGGGCTGATAACGATGCCATCGGTGTTGTCGTAGACCTGGTTTCCCTCGATGCGCGGCGATGCCACCTCCCGGGCGCCGATGCCGATCCTGTTGCCATGGATCAGGTTGCGGTCGATCCAGGGCGCGGCCTTGCCCCGGCAGCCGATGCCGACGATCCTGTTGTCATAGACCTCGTTCTCGTAGACATGGGCCGTGGAGTCCTTGCCATTGCCGATACCGACCTTGTTGCCGTAGATCCGGTTGCCATGGACCCTGGTCTTGCCGGTCAGTGAAGGAGAACCGTGAATGCCGATACCGTGGAAGTTGCCGGTGATACGATTGTTGTAGATCTCGGGTGCTGAGTCCCAGATATTGATGCCATGGCCGAGGTTTCCGGTGCCGCCGCCGGTGATGACGAACCCCTCGACCCGGCCGGCCCTGTCACCCAGGTACAGGATGGCCACGGTGTTCTTGTCGCCCTTCTGGCCACCGCCGTCAATCACCGGCCAGTTCCTGCCGATCAGGTTGACGCTCTTGTCGATGATCAGCAGCTCCCGGTAACGGCCGCCGTTGACAATGATGTCGTCGCCGGGCTGGGCGGCATCGATGGCCGACTGGATGGTGGGGTATTCCTCCGGCACCCGCCGCTTGCCGTCCGGGGCCGGGCTGGTGGTACTCACGTAGACCACGACCGGCGGACTTTCGTTCCTGCCGTCGCTGACGGTGAGCTGCACGGTGTAGCACCCGTTGACATCAACCAGAAACGAGCTGTTGACTGCCGACGGATCGGCGATGGCGGCCCGGCTGCCGGCCGGCCTGAAGAGCAGTTTCCAGTGATAGGTCAGGGGATCGCCGTCCGGATCCTTGCTGGCGCTGCCATAGAGGGTGATGGTGTCACCGGCCGAGACCTGGGAGATGACATCACCGATACTGGCCCTGGGCGGCCTGTTCCCGGGCACAGTGATCCTGACACCATCGGCCTTGCTCACATTGCCCCAGCGGTCGGTGACCTGCAGCTCGACATCATACGTGCCCGGCTTGTCCGCCTTGAACCAGGTCCTGGCCCGTCCGGGCTTGCGGAGCCTGGCCCGGCTTCCGTCGGGCCGCGCGATCATCTTCCACTGCCAGCTGATCATGTCGCCGTCCGGATCCATACTTTTGCGGCCGTCCAGGATCACCCGCTGTCCAACGGTCACCTCCCGGTCCGGTCCGGCCACGGCCACCGGCGGCCGGTCCGTGGTTCTTTTCTCGGCCCTGGCGTACGGACCGCCGTAGGCCCCCATGTCATTGGTCTCACCGCCCAGGGAAGGGGGAAAACTGACATCGTTGAACCTGGCATCCGGATCACCGGCATCGATGGCCGGCGATCCGGGACGGAGGTGGAAATCATGGCCGGCCAGGTCCCGGTACAGGGGGTCGGCGATGATGTTCCTGCTGCGGCGGTAGCTTTTCTCGTCCTCGTAGCCGTTGAACTGCGGCTTGACACACCAGAGGAGCGACGGATCGCAGTCGCCGGTCCTGTTGTTGGCAAAGAGCAGGTTGCGGGAATATCCCCGGCCGTAGGCCCGGATTCCGGCATCGACATTGTGGGTGATGATGTTGTTGCGGATATCGGCCTTGCCCTCCGGATCATCGATGACCACCCCGGACTGGCCGTTGGCGACCACGGTGTTGTTGACCACCTCGATGGGCGCCAGCACGCCCCGGACCCCGGAGCGGCCGTTGCCGTAGATGAGGTTGTTGTAGACTGAAGCCGCAGCGGCACGGGCATTGATGCCGGAGCGCTTGTTGCCGTGGATATCGTTGTTGCGTACCGTGATCCGCGACAGGGGCAGCTTGGAGCTGCCGATGCCGGAATAGCCGTTGTCAGTAATGGTATTGCCGGTGATCTCCAGGGTGGAGCCCTTCTGGGCAAAGACCCCGGCCTGGACGTTGGCGGTGATGCGATTGCCGGTAATCACTGCCGAGGAAGCGCTGCAGTAGATACCCGAGGGTTCGTTCTCGCGGATGATGTTGTTGCGGATCCGCGGCGATGTCTTTTTGCAGTAGATGCCCGACCCTTTGTCCTCGTCATCAGCGGTGAGCAGGGAACCGTGGATGATGGTAAAGCCGTCCAGGATGGCGCCGTCGGCTCCCTCCACCACCGGTCCCTTTTCCCGGGCGCCGTCGATGACCGTGACAAAGGTGGTCCGGTCGCGCCGGGAGAAATCGGCGTTCCACCCCCCTTCCAGGATCACATCCTTTGCCAGGGTGACATGCTCGAAATAGGTTCCGGCCGCGACCTGCACCGTATCGCCGGGCGAGGCAGCGTCCAGGGCCTTCTGAATGGAAGGGTACTCTGTCGGCACCCTGAGGACTGTGCCGGCCGAGGCGCCGGCCACGGCCAGGAACAGGGGCAGGATGGCGATGAGCAGGAAAGTGGCAGGGGTTCGGTTGATCTCCATGTGTTTACCTGTTGACTCCATTGACAAGCACGACGCCACCGGACTGGCGGCGATGCGGTTATTCGTAAACAACCATCATCTTCAGGCAATCGGGCTGTTCCTGAAGAGAATCTGTTATCGTCATTCTGCATCACTCTGGGCGCCACCGGATCGCCGGCTGTCCTCTCCCCAGGGTGAAACCGGCCGATCCCAGCCCGCCGCCGGCCCGCCGTAGCCGCCCATATCACTGCGCGAACCATCTCTATCGGTATAAAATGGATCCATGGACCCGGTATCGATACAGGGTGAACCCGGCCGGAGATGGAAATCACCCTGGCCGGGATCGACAAAGAGGGGATCTGCGGTGATGTTGCCGTTGATGCCGCGGAACCGCCTGTCCTTCAGGTCGGACGAATTCGGCCGTGACGAAGGGCCGGTCGCCTTGCTCACCAGGTCCCCACCGCTGTTCTGCCAGAGGATGAGATTGGTCAGCCGCACCGAGCCGCCCATCATCAGGATGCCGCCGCCATAGTCGGCCCGGTTAGCGGTCAGGGTATTGTTGGCCAGGGTGGTGGCGGCCCGGTCGCAGGAGATGCCGCCGCCGAAAGCAGCCTGGTTGTCCCAGAGGAACGAATTTGTGATGAACGAGGAATCCCGGTAGGTTGCGATACCGCCACCTGAATTGCCCGCCTCATTGTCCTGCAGCCGGTTGTTGACCATGGTGGCCGAGGAACGAAACGAAAAGATGCCGCCGCCTGCGACCTGCGCCCTGTTCCCAATGATCCGGTTGTTGACCACCAGGGGAGCGGAACGGAGATCGCAGTAGATACCGCCACCGAAAGCGGCCTGGTTGTCCCGGATCACGCAGTCGATGATCACCGGTGCCGAGGACGGGGCGCAGTAGATGCCGCCGCCGTTGTTGCTGACGTTTTCCGGGTCCGTGCCACCGGTGATGGTGAAACCGCGGAGGACCACCCGGCTGCCCCGGGCAAAGGTGATCACCGGCCGTCCCGGCCGGCCGATGATCCTGGTCTGTTCCGGCCCGTCGGAGCTCTTGAGGGTCAGTTTCCTGTTCACAATGGTGAGATTGCCGAAGGAGAGTTTATATTCCCCCGGCGCGACAAGAACCGTGTCACCCTGCCCGGCCCGAACCAGGGCATCGAGGATGGTGGGATAGTCTGCCGGTACCTGCAGGGTCCCGGCGGTGGCAGCGGTGGCAGCGGTCAGCAGCATGGCCAGCAGGACCATGGCGTGACCTGCGGCGGAACGCGGGCAGGCAGGGCGTTGTCTGAACAAAGGGGCGCGCGGCATCACTCTTTCTTCCAGGAGAGGAGATCTATGCCGGCGGTGGTGTTGCGGTAGACATGGTTGCGCCGCAGGGCACCGGCCTCCACGTCCAGCAACCGCATGCCCGAGGTCAGGTTGCCATAGACCTCGTTATCCTCGATGACCACCCGGTGGACATTGTAGAAGCCCAGGCCGGAACGTCGGTTGTTGTAGACCGCGTTGTAGCGGACAATGACCTGGTCCATCTTGGAAAACCGCATGCCCGAAGTGAAGTTGCCATAGACCTGGTTGTTTTCCACCACGGCCCGGATATCGGTCGTGATGCCGCCGATGCCGCGCAGGCCTATGCCGGCCCGCCGGTTGTTGAAGATCACGTTATTCCTGATGACCAGGGGCTGCTCATTGGAGTCAAAGTTGATGGCGCCGATACCGGCGCCGTTGCGGTAGCAGAGGTTGCCCTCGATGAGCGGCCGGCCGAACTCCCTGACACCGATACCGGGAGCGGCCCGCATCCGCGCGGTCTTGCCGGGAAAGTTGTTGCCAAAGATCTCGTTATCGCGGATCACGGCTGCCGAATTGCTGCCATTGGATATGCCGGGACCGAAATTATCATAGATCACGTTGCCGGCAATGAGGGGCCGGGCCGTGGTATCCAGTGCCGGTCCCATGCCGATGCCCAGGCCGGTGGAGAGCATGCCGCCCCAGCTTTTGTTGCCGGTGAGGATGTTGTTGACCACGGTCGGCGAGCAGCCACGGATCTCGAGCATGAAGAGCTGGACCCCACTGACATACCTGGGCATGTTGCGCAGGGTGAAGCCGTCGAGCCGCATGGGCGCGGTGGTGTCCTTGGGAAAACTGACCAGATAACCCGGCTCGTCGATATCACTGCCGTCGATGATGGTACGCAGGGTCCGGCGCAGGACCTTTTTCATTCCCGGTCCAGCCACCAGGTCGTTGCCGCCGTCACCGTCCCAGCTCACCAGGTTGACCCCTTCGCGGATCACCACCCGCTCGTTGTAGACCCCGGGCATGACCACCACGGTGTCACCGTAGTTCGCCTCCTCCATGGCCTCGGCGATGGAAAAGTAATCATCAGGGACCAGGAGTTCCTCGGCCGGCAGCATGGCTGGACACAGGAGACAACCAAAGAGCAGAACAAGAGAGCACCACAGAAAGGACGAGACGGAAAACACCCCGTTCCTGCCACGGCAGGCCGGACAGTGACGGTCGTCGGCTGATGCGGGGCCGGCGGCTGATGATGATTTCCGCACGTTCATGGATAAGTCAGAAGCCAGAAGCCTGGGGACCAGGGCAGTATGGTTTCCGGCAGAGCCCCGGTTCCGGTGACGCTGTGGCCCCGGACCGGCTGCCGGCATTCCATCCATAACCATGAACGATCCCGGGGAGTCAAGACAAATCGTATCCTGAGCCGGTCCGGGGAGAGACAGGAGCCCCGGCATCACAGGAACCGGCCTACCTGTAGGAACCCAGCAACCGCTGTCGCTGTTCCTGCCGCAGGAACTGCCGTTCTTCACCGGTCACGGCCAGAGGCTCGCCCTTGAGCAGGGCCATGAAATAACCGCAGAGGACACCGGCCGATTCAATCAGGTAGGGTTTGCGGAAGAGACGGTAGAGACTTCTGGCAAGGAGAAAGGGCACGCTGTAGCCGGTCAGGTAGAGGTTGCGGCCGGTACGGAGCTTGCCTTTCCACAACCCCTGTCGGGACGACATGATCCGGTAGTGGAGGATCTCAAGATCATCAAAACGGCGGGTTCGCCATCCTCTGAACCGGGCCCGCAGGAGATCGACGGTGTCCCAGGCATTGCTGAAGGCCAGGCCACCGATCTCCTCGAAGCAGCTGCGCCGGTACATCCTGGCAGCGGCTATCGGATGGAAGGGGGGGGTTTTTTCTTCAAAGAGCATGCCGCCCGAGAGACAGAAACAGGTGCCGCCGGCAATACCGAGCCGCCCCTCTTCCCGGAAGCGGGCAAGCAGAGACGCGAAGTAGTCGGCATCCATGCTGATATCACCGTCGAGCTTGACAAGAAAACGCCAGGTGTCGATCTGGCTGATCCGGCCATAGCCCGCATAGAAGGCATCGATGATCCCCCGGCCCACGGCTGTGTACCCCCGATCTTCCAGGTGGACGGGAGTGATCCAGTCGTAGCGCTCGGCCCAGCTGTCGATGATCTCTCCCGTTCTGTCGGAGGAGCCGTCATCGACCATGATCCACTGCTGGGGCAGCACTGTCTGGGCCGCAACCGACCGCAGGGTCTTTTCCACGTACTGTTCTTCGTTACGGACCGGAGTGATGATGATGTATGGTTCAATCTCGGTCAACATCGCGCGTCGTTGAGTTGTTCCGGAGCCCTGCCGTGCGGACGCCGGCAGATGTGTTTTCGCATCAGGCCGTGCACCTGTCCCCATGACCATGGGCCTGGAAAAACCCAACCGGGCAGGTACGCAGCCAGCGGTCGTCTTATCGGAGCGATGGTACCACAAAATAGCCATTCAGGCATCAGTTTTTTCTCTTGATCTTTTTACAGGTTTCCATTTTTCCCTTGTGCCGCAACCAATTCCGACGAGCACCAGCCGGAAGGTCCGAAGGGCATCCTCACAAGTTTCTCGAAAAATACTTCTGTACCCTGGAGTCCGTATCTGCCATCGCTATTCCATGTCCTCTGCCCCGGAGAAGGAAAAAAATTGACAGGAACGGATTTCCGACTAGATTCAGGAAACTACCTCCCGCCCCAGGTACGGCGGCCCTGCGGCCGCCGGAAAAACGTGACCGTTCACCCGAAAGGAGGACAGACATGGCAGACACCTTTCCCAGATGGCTGATATCCGGAGGTCTTTTCCTGCTGGCCTGTTTCCTGGCCCCCGCAGGGCGTTGCGGCCCGAATGGTCTCCCGGGCGGGCCGGGTTTCGACATCAGGGCCTTTCAGGAGCTGCAGAAACAACGCCATCAGGACCGGCTGGGCGGTCTGCCACCGGAAATACTCGCCGCCCAGGGCGATGGCCCCATAGATGTCCCCACTCCTGACGAAGCGGCAAGAGAGGCCATCGCCATTGCCGACCGGGACGCCCGGGCCCTGATCGACCGCACCTTTCACCAGAAGGGCAGAACCCTGGTGGTGCCGGACGCCTACAGCAGTATCCAAGCGGCCATCGACGCGGCCGACGCCGGCGACACTGTGCTGGTCCGTCCCGGCACCTACCATGAGCTTCTGGTCATGAAAGACGGAGTCAGGCTCGCCTCCGACGCCGCCGAAGACGGCGACCGGCTGGTGCCGGTAAAAAACTGCCTCCTCAAACTGCCCCGGCGGACCCTGCGCACCATCATCGACGGCTCCGAAAGCGCCCCCTCCAGTCACGGCATGATCGATTTTGCACCGGGCGTGGGCCGCAAGACCATCATCGACGGCTTCACCATCCAGAATCTGCCGCCGCAAAACCACCATATTCCCGGCCACGCCCATGCCCTGAATGTCCGGGGCGCCAGCCCGGTGATCATGAACTGCCTGATCCGGAACAACGGCTCCACCGGTATCGGCAGCCACGTGGTCTACAACGACCAGGACGCGCCCATGCCCGAACGGGACTTCCGCTTTGCCAACATCAGGTACCGGACCTCGGCCCTGATCTATCACAACATCCTGCGCGGCAACCTGGGCCTGGGCATTGGCTCCAATCACTTTGCCGAGCCTCTTATCCTGGGCAACGAGATCCTGGCCAACAGCGACGAGGAGCTGGGCGGCGTTCCCACCCCGGGTATCGGCAACAAGCACGGCTCCGCCGCCACCATCCTCGGCAACATCGTCCATCACAACCCGGGGGGCGGCATCCTCTGCAAGGAGGGTGCAGCCCAAGGCAGATATCCCATCGACCGCAGTCCTCATCCCAGCATCATCAAGAACGTTGTCTATGACAACGGTTCCATCCGGCCCGGCATCAGCGCCTCTGCCTGCGGCAGCATGGAGACCCCGGTCAGGATCGTCGGCAACTCGGTCTTCCGTGCCGGGATGGTGGGTATCGGCGCAAGTGACGGTACAGTGGCCATTATCGACGACAACCTGGTTGTGGGCAGCAGACAGGTGGGAATCGCCGTCAAGGGCGCCACGGTGCTGCACCTCAACCGCAACCGGATCCGGGACACCAGGCAGGGGCCGGGTGTCGCCATCGTGGCCGGATCGCGGGTCCTGCAGATGGAAGGCAATATCTCCCGGGCCAACATGGGCCCGCGCTTTGTGGCCGAAAACGGAAGCTTTGCCGGACCCGCGGGCGGGCAGGAATGAACCGGCCATCCCTGCCGTCCGTACAGAAACCATCTGTTGGTAGCACTTACAGACTTACTTTCAATTCCCACGGGTTACTTTCAACATCGAAACCACAATAGTGGTCCCCTCCCCGCCGCTTACAGCAAAAGAAGATAGGCACCGCCAAGTACCCTGAAGTCGGCCGGAGGCCTGGGAGGAGAGGTACGGGAATAGGTGGAGTGGGTATCCCGGCCCGAGGCCTGCTGCCAGCCGGCAAAATCGGTCACAGACGGTGACCAGCTGTTCCAGGAAAACGGCCTGGAGGTCCCGTCGTGGTACTCGTTGAAATCGATGGTGTGGCCGTTGGTGGTGCCAGGCTGAACATAGAAGAGATTCTGGCCCGATCCGGCCTGGAAATAGTTGGAGGTGACGGTGCAGTCGGCGGCCGTGGTGCCACTCGGGAAGAACACCATCTGGGCCGTGGCCCAGGAGGTGGCGCCATTATAGAGCAGCTGGTTGCCGGTGAGGGTGTGTCCGGCCGAGGAGACAGCGATACCGCCGTTGCTGTTGCCGCTGACCAGGTTGTTCTCGATGCGCAGCGGCCCTGAGCCCTGGTCCACCATGATCCCGGCACTGCGCAGGCGGCTGGAGCCCCCATGGCGGATGGCATTGCCGCGGATCACATTGCCGGTGCCGGAGAAAAGGGTGTAGATACCGGCAGCATCATAAACCAGCCGGTCGGCTTCCTGGATCGTGTTGTTTTCAATAAGATTTCCAGTAACCAGCGAGGGTGCTGACTGTCCACCGCCATCCGTGGACAGGCTGATGCCGCCGGAGCCGATACGATCGAAGATGTTGCCGGAGACGATATTGTTCCGGGCGGCAGTGCCCCAGGCATAGATGGTCAGTCCTCCGCCCAGTACGGACTCCACGCGGCTGTTCTCCACCCGGCAGTTGCTCGAGCTGAGCAGCAGGATGGAGGTCTGGTGCGAAAGCAGACCACTGCCGTAGACCTCCACTCCGCTGACCGTCACCCTGGACGAATTGTTGAGCAGGATACCCACACCACCTGCACCGCGAACCCTCAGGGCAGTGAGGGTGAGATCATCGTGTCCTTTCGTGTCAATTCCGGTGACAATGGTACTGGCCTCCACCGCTATGGTATCGGGATCGACATCAGAATAGAGATACAGCGTGTCGCCATCCCAGGTCCAGTCACCCGGCCGGGTCAGGCCGTCCGTGGTGGTAACGATGGTCGGCCTGCCCAGGGGAGTGGACCATTGCTGTTCCCGGCCGTTGGCATCGAGCTGCCGGACCAGCACATCGACGTTGGTGGCAATCCTGTCCCGGTAGCGCGTGATACCCGAAACCGTGTACCGGCCCCTGGCCGTTACCCATAGATTGGTATAAAGGGGTGATTGAATCTGCAGCAGGACAGCACCCGGAGCAAGGGATGGAGGTACAGGTGCATCGAACCTCAGGGTGGTGATCTCGGCCATGGGCTCGCCCTTGTAGAACAGGACCCCGGGCCGCGACGGCCAGGACATGGAATAGATGTTGCCACCCAGCGACACCCAGCCGGTCACCGGCACGGTGGCATCAATCACCGGCAGGTCACCGCTGCCGTAAGCCCCGAAGGTCAGGTTGGAGGCAGGTATTTTCAGTGCTTCATGCCACACTTCGCCCCGCATGAAGAACACTTGGTCTCCAGCCTGAAAGCCGGTAAATCCATTGACTTTGGCAACGGTTTTCCAGGCCTCATTGCTCATCAGGCCAGTATTGCTGTCTCTGCCATCAGTGGCGTCCACAAAGTAGTCAGTGGCGAAAACCGGAAGTGTCCAGAAAAAGGACACCAGAGCCAGCAGTGTCCACAGGCCGGCGCGGCGTCGCCGGGTCCGGCTGACAGCCCACGTTCCTGCTTCTGTCATCCCCCCCATCCTGTCACTCATGGCAGACATGTTTCCTCATTGCTGTTCCACGCAATAGGTTCAGAGAAATCACCGTTCCTGCATTGACGAGGCCCCGGCAGACCGGATTATTCCCTGACCGGACGTATTCCTCTTTCAGTATACCGTATCCTGCGCTGCCGGAAAAGCTTTGGCTCACAAGGGAATCCGGCCGTCTGCTGAAAAAATGCAACAATCGTGCAAGGATTGAGTAAGACCAGGCAAAAAAAAAGGACGGTTCCGCAGCAGGCTGCGGAACCGTCCCCGACGGGACGCTGTTCGCCTGGAACTTACTTGTTCCTGTTCACAGGCAGGTTATGCGGATCCTTGTGGCACTCGAGACACTTGGGGAACCGCTTGTGCAGGGCCTTGCCGTGCGGCAGGCCGTGGCACTGCTGGCACTTGGGAATCTGGCCGTGCTTGACGTGACAGGTGGCGCAGTGGAGTTCACTGTGCTTGGTGTGGTTGGTCTGCAGGTTGGAGTAGATCTGCGTATGACAGGAACCACAGACGTTGTTGGGCGTGTCCTCCGGATACTTCTTTATCCTCTTGGCCGAGTGCGGTGAATGGCAGACCAGGCAGTCCTTGAAGACCTGCCCCTCCACATGGGGCTCATGGCAGTCGAGACAGCTCGGAATATAGCCGTGCTTGTCGGCATGGCAGCCCTGGCAGTTGACCTCGACGTTGTGCTTGGTCGGGTACTTGGCAAACTCGGTGCCTTCACTGGAATGACAGACCGCGCAGGAGACCACGGGCTTGCCGTCCTTGCCCTTGATCTTCTTCTCCACCTGGGAGAAGGCGATGGTCCGCGGTGAATGCGGATTCTGGTGACACTCCATGCAGTTGGGGAAGGCCTCGCCATGTTTCAACCCGTGACACCGGGTACACTTGGGCATGATACGTTCATAGTTCTTCTTGCGCGGATTGTAGACATGGAACTGGGTGTGGCACTTCTTGCAGTCGAACCGATGCTTGGTCTTGCTCTTTTTCAGATCGGTGAACTGGTTGACATGGCAGCGGCCGCAGTCCACAGGTTTCAGCGGCGGAGGTGTCACCTCGTACAGTGCGGCACCCGCGGCCTGGGGCGCCGCTTTTTTTTCAGTGGCCGCGTTGGCGCCTTCCGTGGTCCCACCGCTGGCAGCGGCTACCGTCTTGCCGCTGGTGCTCTCGGTCTTCTTGTCCCCGGCCTGCTGGCTTGCACAGGCTGCCAGCAGCAAGGTGGTGGCCAGCACCGCCATGACCGCCATTCCTTTCAACTTGATCTTCATCTCTGTTTCCCCTCCTTTTCCCGTTACTTGGTTAAATTATGCGGATCGACGTGGCAATCCAGGCATCCCTTGAAGTTCTTGATCATGGCCTCGGGATGGGGCACTCCATGGCAATCCTGACAGGCGGGGATATTGCCATGAGTGTTCTTGTGACAGTAGACGCACTGGAGTTTGGCATGCTTGTATTGCCCCGACTCCAGCAGTTTGCGGATATCGCCGTGGCAGGCGCCACAGTCCTTGTTGGGGATGTCGGGACCATAGGCGACATTGAGTGGCTGATGCACGCGGTGGCAGGAGACGCAGTCCTCGAACTTCTGACCCTGGCGATGGGGTTCATGGCACTTCAGGCAGCTCGGTATATAGCCATGCTTTGTATGACAGAAGGAGCAGTCAACATTGGCATGGGCGCTGGGATTCTGGTCGATCTCCTGCACCTGCTCGGAATGGCAGGTGTTGCAGACCGGCTTGACGCTCTCGTTCTCAGGAAATGTTATCTTCAGGGGTGTATGGGGGTTGCGGTGACAGCCCAGGCAGTTCTTGACCTCGAAATGGGGCTCTCCCTCGTGGCATTTGGAGCACTTGGGAATCATCTGGTCCACCGGCGTGGACGGCGGATGTCCGGCATCGTGACAGTCGAGACATGTTACTTCGGTCTTGTGCTTGGTGCCATCCTTCTGGTTCTGGTGCACGACCTTGGGGTGGCATTTCACACAGTCACTGACCTGCAACTGCGGGTCAGGAGCCTGCTCCGCGGCGCCGACAGCTCCCCAGGGAGCCAGCAGGCCGATGGCCAGCGACAGGGCCGCGGCAAAGACAAACTTTTTCATAACATATCCCTCCATCTCTCTTGAAAATGTTGCGGAACTGTCCCGGGTCACTCCTTTCCATCTCCCCGAAACATGGTTTCTCCCTGCTGGATACCAGCCATCTGCCATATCCGGTCACAGGGCTCCCGACCCTGTGCTTTGGTGATCTCCGGACTATGCAGCAGGTCCAGGTGCGGCATGCCACGGTGCGCCGGCGGGCATCCGCACCCCTCCCGGCGGGTAAAAGTATCGGCCTTTTCAGGTGGTTGCCGATGGCGGTGGACAATTACCCCGGCGGGGCCGGAAAAACTCCCCTCACTGGCCCGGGCTTCAGGTTCCACCTGCGGACGCCACAAAAATATTCTCTATTCAAAACCACCAGTTCCTCAAAGTCAAGAGGCGTTTGCCCCCTGTTTTCTCATTTTCCCGTGAAATCCGCCCGAATCGGTCTGTTTTTTCCCGTCCGCAGGCCGGAAAAAAATGAGCTGACACTCACCCGCGGCCGCTGCCGTCCTTCTTTACGATTTTTCCCCGGTCCGCCGGGCTACGATTCAGTCAGTTTCCTGCTTGACAGCGAATATTAACAATTATATATTCCGATGTTATTCTCCCATGTAGTTGCCGATGGTGGTGAACTGTTACGCCGGCGGAAATCAAGCCTGGCTTCTGTCGCCTGGCGCTGATGTACCGATAACCGGCCGGACCGGCCTGACCGGTCGCGGCCTCAACGACATGCTCCCCGGCTCGCCATGGAACCGGACCAGTTGTCAAAGCGAACAAAGGATATTTCCAGATGAGTAAAATGACAGGTGCGCAGGCGATCGTCAAATGCCTGCAGGAAGAAGGTGTCAACACGATTTTCGGTTTTCCGGGCGGTGCGGTCATTGATCTTTATGACGAACTGCTCGACTCGGACATCAAACACGTACTCGTCCGTCACGAACAGGGCGCGGTCCATGCCGCCGACGGCTATGCCCGGGCCACGGGCAAGACAGGAGTGGCGCTGCTGACCTCGGGGCCGGGGGCCACCAACGGTGTGACCGGCATTGCCACCGCCTACATGGACTCCATTCCCGTGGTTGTCTTCACCGGCCAGGTCCCCAGGGCCCTGATCGGCAACGATGCCTTCCAGGAGGTGGATATCGTCGGCATCACCCGCCCCTGCACCAAGCACAACTACCTGGTCAGTGACCCCGACGAACTGGTGCCCATCATCCGCGAGGCATTTTATATCGCCTCCTCGGGCCGCCCTGGACCGGTCCTCATCGATCTGCCCAAGGACGTGGTGGCCGCCACCATCAAATTTCCGGAAAAGAAGAAGGTCCGGATGCAGACCTACCAGCCCAACTACGAGCCCCATCCCGGCCAGGTGGACAAGGCCTGCCGCGCCATTGCCAGGGCCAAACGACCGGTGCTCTACATCGGTGGCGGGGTCATCCTTTCCGACGCCAGCAAGGAGATGACCGAGCTGGCGGAAAAGATCACTGTCCCTGTCACCATGACGCTGATGGGCCTGGGCGGTTTTCCCGGCACCAGTCCCCTGTCCATGGGCATGCTCGGCATGCACGGCAGCTATGCCTCCAACATGGCGGTGGCCAAGAGCGATCTGCTCATCGCGGTGGGCGCCCGCTTTGACGACCGGATCACCGGCCGCCTCGATGCCTTCGCCCCCCATGCCAAGATCATCCATATCGACATCGACCCCACCTCCATCTCCAAGAACGTCGAGGTCGACATTCCCATTGTCGCGGACTGTAAACTCGCCCTGCGTGCCATGAACAGCTGGTTCGACGATTCGCCTGACTTCGACGCCGCAGCCTTTGCCGAAAAACACCAGCCATGGCTTGAACAGATAAATGAATGGAACGAAAAACATCCCCTCACCTATCAGGACGAGGGTGACATCATCAAGCCGCAGTTCGTGATCGAAAAACTCAATGAACTGACCGGTGGTGACGCCATCATCACCACCGAGGTCGGCCAGAACCAGATGTGGACGGCCCAGTTCTACAAGTTCAACAAGCCGCGGCACCTGATCACCTCGGGCGGTCTGGGCACCATGGGCTACGGCCTGCCTGCCGCCATCGGCGCCAAGCTGGCCTTTCCCGATGCCATGGTTATCGACGTCGCCGGCGACGGCTCCATCCAGATGAACATCCAGGAGCTGGCCACGGCCAAGCAGTATGGCGCCAACGTCAAGGTGGTGATCCTCAACAACAACTACCTGGGCATGGTCCGCCAGTGGCAGGAACTGTTCTACAACCGCCGCTACTCCGCCACCGTCATGGAGGTGACGCCCGATTTCGTCGAGCTGGCCAAAGCCTATGGCGCAGCCGGCCTGCGCGCCAAGACCAAGGACGAGGTGGAGGCGGTGCTCAGGGAGGGGCTGGCCACCGACAACGTGGTCATCATGGACTTTGCCATCAGCAGGGAGGAGGGTGTCTTCCCCATGGTCCCGGCCGGCAAGGCGACCACCGAGATGCTGCTGGTCTGATACGCGGACAGGAGACCGCACAGGATCGGGAAGTCCGCGCAGGGCCACCGGCCGGCAACAGACCGACTGGTTGGCAACAGGTCACCCCTCTCGACAACCATCTGGAAATACCTATACTTTTAAAAGTTCAGCAGTGCGTCAGCTGTGCGTGATCGTGGCCGGCCTTCAGGTAAACGGGCGCAGCGAGACTCCGATCGCCCGCTATGCGGCCAGCCGCGAGCGCGTGCAGATGACGTGCCGCTGAACCTGTACACTGGTTGCAGTGTCAACGACCGCTAGCCTGTGGGAGCTGTCCATGGCGGTGGACCTGCACATTGCAGCAGTGACGTCACAGGATCGAAAACAAGTCTCTACAGGATCGAGCAATGAAACATACACTCTCTGTCTTACTTCAGAACAAGCCCGGCGCCCTTTCCCGGGTCACCGGCCTGTTCAGCGGCCGCGGATTCAATATCGAAAGCCTCTGCGTGGCAGAGACCCTGGACCCCAAGGTCTCCTGCCTGACCCTGGTCACCCATGGCGACGAGGCCATCATCGAACAGATCACCAAACAGCTCCACAAGCTGATCGATGTCATCAAGGTCAGTGACGTGAGCGAGGGTGAGTTCGTCGAACGGGAGATGGTGCTGATCCGGGTCAAGGCCGAGGCGGCCACCAGGGCCGAAGTCCTGCGGGTCATCGACATCTTCCGTGGCAAGGTGGTGGACGTGAGCCCCACCACCTATGCCGTGGAGGTGACCGGGCCCGAGTCCAAGATCAAGGCGGTCATCGATATCCTCCGTCCCATCGGCATCAAGGAGATCGTCCGGACCGGCACCATCGCCATGGCCCGGGCACCGAAAAAGTAGATTTCCCCATATGGGTGTTGTACGAACCCGGGGCACGGCCGCAGGCTGTGCCCTTTTTCTTGGCCTCCGGTCCCAGGCCGGCCTGCCGGAAACATCACCGGGCAGCAGGGGCGGCCGACCAGGGACGAACCGTGGTGTGTACCCCCTCAACCGGTTTGTCCGACCACAATGGTGTACGTGCTCTCAGGGGCCGCAGGCAAGCGACCGTAGGGAGACGCCGATAGCCCACCTATGCGGGCAGGCACGACCGTGCAAAGAGGTACGCGAAAACTCCGTGCGGTTCCCGAGAGTACTTACGCGCTTACGGTTCATCCTCCGGGACACCCTGCCAGGCAGCCTCTCCGTCAACAGACAGGTCTTGCAAAGGAATTGCCGTTAGCGGTGAACTGTTACAAAACTCCATGAAACCCCCAGAAATCTCCATTGCCAGGGAAGGATATCCCTTTATCCTGTTCAGCGCCTTCACCACCCTGATCCTTGCCCTCCTCCCCATAGGAAGTGCCGCCCTGGCCGGCCTGGCCACAACCTGGTTCATCACCTGGTTTTTCCGTGACCCGGCCCGGATCATCCCGGACCAGGCTGATGCGCTGGTGGCACCGGCAGACGGCAAGATCATCCGCATCGAGGAGATCGACGATGCCCTGTTCACCCGGGACCGTGCCGTCAAGATCTCCATCTTCATGAACATCTTCAACGTTCATGTCAACCGTATCCCCAGGGCAGGCCGGGTGGAACAGGTCCATCTCAAGCCGGGACGGTTCTATGCCGCAGACAGTGACAAGGCCGTGCTCCACAACGAACACTGCGCCCTGCTCATCCGGACCGACGGGGAGCATGTCTATGGCGTGGTCCAGGTCGCCGGTCTCATCGCCCGCCGCATCGTCTGCCGGGCCGAGAAGGGAGACCGGGTCACCACCGGCAGCAGGTACGGCATGATTCGTTTCGGCTCCCGCGTCGATCTCTACCTGCCGCCGGCGGCGGAACTCCGCGTCAGCTCCGGTGACAAGGTCCGGGCCGGAGAGACCATACTCGCCCTTCTCCCCTGAGAACGGTGGTCGCGCCTCACCACCACGATGTTCCCTCCGGCAGGATCGCCCCTCGCCGCGAACTCCCCCGAAATAGCGCCACAATGCAGGGTAAAAGTTCAGCAGCACGCCATCTGCACGCGCTCGCGGCTGGCCGCATAGCGGGCTATAGCCGGCCAGCCACGATCACGCACAGCTGACGCACTGCTGAACTTTTACCAAAGGTGTTACCATTTTCAGGTAATTGCTGATAGCGGTGCACTATTACAATGCAGGTATTTGTTTGCAATGAAGCAACAGAATGATGTATCATGGTCTTATCTTGAGTCTCCCTGGTCACGGGCCTTTGCCCGATGATCGGTTCCGTCACCCGCGCCACCTGCACCACGGGAGCGCCATTCCCCGGAGAACGACGTAATGGCAGTACCGCAATCCAACCGTTTCTATCCCCTGCCCTGCATGCTGACCTGTGCCAGCCTGTTCAGCGGTTTCTATTCCATTGTCGCCTCCATCAACGGCCATTTCTTCGCCGCCGCGGTGGCCATCCTCGTGGCCGCGGTGTTCGACGGTCTGGACGGACGCGTCGCCAGGATGACCGGCTCCACCTCCCGCTTCGGCATGGAGCTCGACTCGCTCTGTGACCTGGTCTCCTTCGGCGTGGCCCCGGCCATTCTCGCCTACCTCTGGGCCCTCACCCCCTATGGCCGTTACGGCTGGCTGGCCGCCTTTCTCTATGTGGCGACCACGGCCCTTCGCCTGGCCCGTTTCAACTCCCAGAGCGAAGAGACGCCCGGGCATGACTTTGTCGGCCTGCCCTGTCCCGCCGCCGCCGGCATGATCGCCACCACGGTGATGTTTTCCCGCTTCCTCGGCGCCACCGGCACGGTCAGGCACCTCTCCATCCTGCTGCTGGTCTATGTCATCTCTTACCTGATGGTCTCCACCCACCGCTACCTGAGCTTCAAGCAGACCAACATCACCAGGGAAAAGAAATTTCAGGTCATGGTGGGCATGGTCCTGCTGCTCATCCTGCTCGCCACCGAGCCGCCGGTCACCCTGTTCGTTGTCTCCCTGCTCTACATGGTCTCCGGACCGGCGCTGGCGCTGCATGCCCTGGTGACCAGACGACGGAAGGAAAAAAACCTGGCCGAGGAAGAATCCCCCCTCTCCTGAACAAAGGCCCCCGGGAACCGGGATCAAATCTCCGGGAAAACACCTCAACAGTATCCCATGCGCATAACCGGCGGCAGGGCCCGCGGCCATCGACTGACGCTCCCCGGCCGGGCGGCCGGCGGTATCAGGCCCACCAGTGACAGGGTGCGTGAGGCCCTGTTCAGTATTCTCGGGGCACGGGTTGCCGACAGCATGGTGCTCGACCTCTTTGCCGGTACCGGCGCCCTGGGCATGGAGGCCATCAGCCGCGGTGCGCGCCATGCCGTCTTTGTCGATCGTTCACCCGCCGCCCTGGAGGTCATACGCACCAATCTCGGCCGCTGTTTTCCCGACCCCCCGGCATCACTCCTCCGTCTCGATCTCGCCAGGCGCGGGGCACTTGCCAGGCTGACGGCCTGGATGCCCGCCGGCGTGCGTTTCGACCTCGTGTTTCTTGATCCGCCCTATAAAAAAAATCTGGCGCAACCGGTCCTGGAGATGGTAGATAACGCTGGAATTCTTACGCCCGGCGCCCTGGTGGTCGCCGAGGAGGAACGAAACCAGAAACTGCCTCCGGCCACCCGCCGTCTGCAGCTCGTCGACCAACGGCGGTACGGCGGCACCGGGCTCTGGATCTACCAACATACCTGAACCATGTCCGCCACAAAAAACATCACCACGCCTCACCCCAGGCCCTCCATTGCCGTCTACCCCGGGACCTTTGATCCCATCACCAACGGCCACATCGATATCATCAAGCGGGCCCTGCGCCTTTTCGACCAGGTGATCATCGCCATTGCCATCAATCCAAATAAGAAGCCGCTGTTCAACCTGGATGAGCGTATCGCCATGATCAGGCGCTGCTTCGGGGCCGCCAACGACGACCGCATCCTGGTCGACTGCACCAGCGGCCTCATCGTCGACTATGCCGTGGAACAGGGGGCATGCACCATTATCCGCGGCCTGCGGGCGGTCTCCGACTTTGACTACGAATTCCAGCTTGCCCTGATGAACCGGAAACTGCAGCGGCGGGTGGAGACCCTGTTCCTGATGACCGGCCTGCGCTGGATCTATATCAGTTCCAGCATCATCAAGGACGCGGCCAAGCACAACGGCGATATCTCCGGCTTGGTACCGGCCCATGTGCAGGAGGCGCTCCGGGAAAAATATCGCCATACAGATCCCGGCCAATAGGCCGCACACATCCCAGCCGCTCCGTTGCCATGCCTCCTGCCAACCGTTCCTCAGCCGCCGATCCCCAGCGCCGCCAGATCCTGGTCTCCTGGCTGCGCTGGAGTGGCGCCCTCCTGGCCGGTTGCCTGGCCTGGCCGCTGACCCGGTTCATCGCTTTTCGGACCAGACCCAAACCCCGGTACGTCACCGTGGCCGCGCCCCTGCCCCTTTCCGGATATCACGCGGAACGGGACTTCTTTCTCTTCCTCACCGCGCAAGGCCCGCGGGCCGTGTCCAGGACCTGCACTCACCTCGGCTGCCGGATCAACTACCTGGAGGACAGGAAGATCATCGAATGCCCCTGCCACCAGAGCCGGTTCACTACCGCGGGCAGACGCGTCTCGGGACCGGCCAAAAGGGACCTGCCCACCTATCCCGTGGAGACCAGGACCGATGAGGAAGGCAGGGTGCGGGACTACGTGGTGACCCTGTGAAGGCAATCGACGACCAGAGCCCCATTGCCCTGCCGGCCCGGCTTCTCCTGGCCAACCGCTGGGGCGCCCAGGCGCTGATCTGTCTGCAGATCTCCGTCCTGTCGGGCATCCTGCTCGCCCTCCAGTATGACGTGGCCGAACCCTACTACTCCACCGCCACCATCGAGCTCGTCATCCCCTATGGCTCGTTCTGGCGGGCCCTGCACTACTATTCCAGCCAAGGGTTCCTGCTGCTGCTCTTCTGCCACCTGGCGGTGATCCTCTGGAAAAACGACCACAGCCTCGGCCGGCCGGCCTGGGTGCGCCTGACCGCCACCGTGCCGGTGGCCCTGCTGCTGATGTTCACCGGCTACGTGCTGCGCGGCGACGCCACCGGCGAGGCCGCCGGCGCCATTGCCGAACATATCGCCCGTTCCATCCCCCTGGCCGGAAACCTGCTCAACCAGTTGCTCTTCGACGTCTCGGCCAGTGGCGCCCGCCGGATCTATGCCAACCACCTGGCCGGCCTGGTGGCACTGGGCGGGTTCTGCGCCTGGCCGCACCTGCGGCGCTACACGACCCGCTGGCAGGATCATCTCCTGCTGCTCCTGCTCCTGCCTGCCCTCTCGATCCTGGTGGCCGCCCCCATGGAGCCGGATCATATCGGTCTGCTCCATATCGCCGGACCCTGGTTCTTCCTGGGCCTGCAGGAACTGCTGCGCTATCTTCCCGTTTTCTGGGCCGGGGTCGTTGTACCGGCCGCCATCATCATTGCCCTTCTTGCCCTGCCCGACCAGAATCGGCAACGCAGAAGATGGCTGCTCTTCATCTGCGCCTGGCTTGTCGGCTACGGCGTCCTGAGCTGGATCAGCTACCTGAGAATCTGAAGCAGCTGGTCCAGGCGGTCGATCACCATATCTGGCCGGCTTGCCGCCACCTGCGCATTGTCCTTGCGCAACCGCAGTGAGCGGGCATCACCGGCAAAGAGGACCGTCCGCCAGCCCACCTGTGCCGCCGGCCAGATATCCTTGAGCATATCGTTACCCACGTAGACAACGCCTGCCGGAGCAATGCCCCGCCTGTTGAGACGCTCGTTCAGGCGGCGGAACAGGCCGGGGGCGGGCTTGCCTTCCATTTCGCGAAAGGACCAGAGACACAACCCGGGATCAAAGCCCAGTGATCGGGGATCCTTTCCGAAAAAGGCCTCAAAGAGCAAAGGAGTGTAGAACTGGGCATTGGAGAGGATACCCAGGGCCAGACCACGCTCCTGCAGGGCAGGGAGAAGTTCCGCCAGGCCGGGCATGGGCCAGACCGGATTGGTCCGGCATTCGTAGGAGATGCTCAGAAGCCGCAGGGAACGCCCCGGACCGGGCGGCGCCATGCCAAGGCGGGCCAGGACCCGGCGCCAGATCTCGAGGATGTCCACCTCCGGGTAGTCGATACCCTCCTCCTGCCGGGCCCTGTGCTCGGCGGCGATCTCCCGGCGCAGCAGATGCACGGCTTCCTCCGCCGCCAGCGAGTCCCGGACCTGCCAGCCGCCATCGGCAAGGGCCCGACAAAAGGCACGCGCATCGTCTGCTGCCGCATCCACCCCCACGTCGCCGGCCGCCGAGGCCAGCAGGGTGCCATAGATGTCAAAGACAAGCGCCCGGGCCCGTACCGGCGCAAACCTGGTCGGGTAGCCCGTGGGCAGGGGACGGACAGGGCTGGTCAGCTCCCTGATCAGGTCGATCTCTTCCCGGACGCCGCCACCCATCTCAGTCCACCCGCAGAAGCATCAGCCGTTCCGGGGCCAGGAAATGATCGAGCAGGATCTCGCCGTCCAGGAAGGAGAGGGGGGTAGGCGTGGAGGCGGCCACCCGGCTGTAGAGACGATGGAGCCGCTCACCGTAGCCCGCAAGGCTGTACTTTTCCTCCAATAGCCTGCGGTTGATCGCCACGGCTTGGTCACATTCTTTCGGATCAGGCAGGGTCGAGGGGCGCAGCCTGCATGCCTGGCCGCGGTCACGCACCAGCCGCCGCAGGACGATCTCCTGCATTTCCTCGTCCAGGCGGCCGTAGTCGACATGGTCATCCCTGATCCAGGCGGCCAGGATCCGATCCAGGCAGTCTTCGCCCGGGCTCCGGCCATAGGCCTCCAGGACCTGCTGCTGACCGGCCGCGGCCCGGTCGGCGATCCTGCCCCGGCCCAGCCAGGAGACCGGCACGTCGAGGCGCTGGTACAGCCAGGGCAGCAGGATACCGTCACGATGGAAATCAGCCGTGATCTCGGGAAGGTCGCGACCGCAGACCGGTCGGCCCACCAGCCACGGCTCAAGAAAGGCCAGGCCGAATCCTTCGGCGATACTGGTGGTGACCAGGCTCCGGGCCCGGCCGAGCAGCTCCTCGAAACTGCAGCCGCAGCGGCCGGCGATCTCGAACTCCACCGGCAGCTCGAGCTCGGCGGCGAGCCGTTTCCACATCTCGTAGCGGGGCCGTTCGCGCGGATTCTCCGGTCCCAGGGTGGTGGCGAACCGGTGTCCCTCGCCGGCCACTGCCGACCAGAGCAGGAATTCGCCGATGTTCTTGCGGCGGATGGCGCGGGTGGGATAAAGCCACAGGGTCCTGCCACCCTGGTCCGCCGCCGGCGTGCCGGCATGGCAGTTGAGCCGGACCGGATTGGGCAGAAGATGGAGACAGTCGCGGGCGGCACCGGCATCACCAAGGAAGGCATGATCCCGGCCATTGAGCACACCGTAGTGGACATGGCCGCCCACCGGATAGAGCAGACGCGACATCTCCCGCTTGCTGCCGCGGGCCATCTTTTCCAGCATCAGGTGGTAGTTGGCCGGACGGCCGTCTTCGGCAAAGTCATGGATATGCAGGAGCAGGCGCGCTCCCCGGCCGGCAAGATCGACCAGGGCGCCCGGCAGGGCCAGGTTCTTACCCAGGCTGTGGTTGTGCACATGCCAGAGATCGGGGGGGCCACCCAGGGCCTCCCGGGCCGAGCTCTCCATCTGCCGGAGAAGTTCCTCCGGCGGCACCGGCGGCCGCGCCGCCTCGTACTGCAGACCGGGAATGACCCGGCAGGCCGAGGGCCAGCCGGCAGGCGGCGCCTTGCCGGTAAGGACGACGATCCTGATGTCCCGCCGGGCGAGGGCATTGATGGTATGCTCGATGATCCTGGTCACACCACCCGGCTGCAGGTGGTAATGCACAATGGCGACACGCATGGCATCCATAAAAGTCAGTGCTGGAATGGTTTGCAATCAGAAAGCAACAGCAGTGAAGTGTCACCGGAAGAGCAGCCGCCTCAATTCCCGTCGAACCCGAATTTCTGCCGGTATTCCGGGACCTCGATCATGGGTGGCCGTTCCTCCTCGTAGATCTCGTGGATGACCTGTTCGTAGCGGTTCTCCTTGGCCAGGAACTGACGGAGATTGCCGGTCAGCTCGGGAAGATCGCTGATAATGCCGCGCGCCCTGAGCCGTTTGAAGAAGGCCCGCATGATGCCGAAGGCCATCTTGCCCAGGTCCTGGGTCTCCTGGTGGCGGTGGATCCGCTGGTCGAGATCGGTCTGGGCAAAGGCCTCCAGGCCATAGTCGGAATAGACATCGATGAGATGGGAGGTCTCGACCCCGTAGCCCACCGGGAAGGAGAGTCGCTCGAGGATCTCCCGGCGCACGGCATACTCGCCGGAGAGCGGCTGGATAATGGCGGTGAGCTCGGGGAAGAAAAGAGAAAAGAGCGGCCGGACCAGGATCTCGGTCACACGTCCTCCGCCCGAGGGCCTGATCTTGTCGGACAGGGCGAGGGGCCGGTCATAGAAGGCCTTGACGTACCTGATCTCGGGCCGGTAGATGAGCGGGGCCACGAGGCCATAGACGAAGCGGGGATGGATGTTCTTGATGTCCGCATCCACATAGACGATGATATCGCCCTTGAGCTGGTAGATGGCCTTCCACAGGTTCTCGCCCTTGCCGCGCTTGAACCCCATGGCGGGCAGGATGTCAGCCGAGTTGTAGACATCGGCGCCAAAGGCGGCGGCCACCTCCAGGGTCCGGTCGGTGGAGCCGGAGTCGATGACCGCGATCTCGTCCAGCAGGGCGTAGCGGTCCATGAGCTCGGATTTGAACAGCACCACCTCCTTGCCGATGGTCTTCTCCTCGTTGAGTGTTGGAATACACAGCGAGATGGTGAGCCCCCGCCGCTCCTTCTCCCGGATCAGCCGCAGGAGATCCCAGAACTGTCCGTGGTGGAAGGTATTGGACTGGAGCCAGTTATCAATGTTCAGCACGACAGCCTCCGTCAATGGTGAGCAGGATTCCGATGAGCTGTGCCACGCCGGTGAGGATGGGGTCGATCTCCACCGACTCGTCGGGATAATTCACATTGTCGGCATTGGTCAGGCCGATACAGACCGCCGGCACCTCCTGCTCCACATAGCCGGAGATCACCGGTGAATAGATGGTGTCCCAGGGCTGGATGTCCAGTGCCGACATCACTCTGCGGGTGCGCACCACCAGGGGATGGTTGGAGTCAAGTCCGCCGGAGCGGGTCCTGGCGATGACCTCCAGGTGGGCCGATACACCGGCCTGCTGGCCCATGTCATCGAGGATGGCATCGACCTGTTCGATCAGGTCCACCAGCACCTGGTCGGAATCGCTGCGGAGCTGGAACTTGAGCTGCGCATTGCGCGCCGGCACCTTGTAGGACGAACCGCCGCTGATACTGCCCAGGACCAGGGCCGTGTGGCTCTGACTCGGCAGGACCAGCGTGTGGAGGCGGTTGACGACCTGGTTGATGACATCAACCGCCGAGAGCTGGCTGTAGCGGCGATCCACATGGCAGGAGACGACACTGCCCAGGGAGGCCACCGAACGGAAATGGAGCCTGCCCAGGGAGGCCCCCTCCAGCGAGATTCCTGCATACAGCGGCCGCTTGCTGTTGGCAAGAAAGAAGCGCAGGCCCTCCTGGTTGCCCTGTTCCAGGCTGCGGGTGGCCCCCATGAGGATCAGATCGCTGGCCAGGGTGATGTTCAGCCGCTCCAGCAGGGTGGGCAGGGTGGCCAGCACGGCCAGGCCCAGGGAATCGTCGGCCACCCCGGGTCCGCGGACCATGCCGTGGCTCACCATGAAGGTGTGATCCACGCTGTCGGCAAACGGGGTGTCGGCATGGGCGGTGACCAGGATGGCCCGCTCGCCGTCGCTGCCTGGCAGGATGGCGACGCCGTTACCCAGTTCGTCGGTGGAGCAGTTCTGGAGACCGCACTCGGTGAACCGCTGCTCGAGAAAGGCGATGCGCCGCCTCTCGCCAAAGGTGGGCGCCGGAATCTCGCCGATCATCACCAGGTTGGCCAGGAGCA
>JALSNC010000080.1 GCA_026987195.1 Desulfobulbaceae bacterium
AAAACGAGGTCTACAACATCTCCCGCTTCGACTACAACGTCGACTACTGGACCCACCACCACAATCCCCGGACCGTGCTCAACAATCCCGCCGGCGAGATCACCATGAACCTGGGGATCACCGGGCCCCATTATTCGGTGGGGGCCGCCTGTGCCGCCGGTAATGCCGCCCTGATCCAGGGGTGCCAGATGCTGCGCCTGGGCGAGGTGGACCTGGCGCTCTGTGGCGGTATCTCCGAGTGCGTGGGCTCCTTTGGCATCTTCGCCAGTTTCCGCGCCCAGGGCGCCCTGGCCGAACATGCCGATCCCACCCGCGCCAGCCGCCCCCTGGACAGGGACCGCAACGGTATCGTCATCTCGGAGGGAGGCTGTGTCTTCACCCTGGAACGTATGGACCGGGCCCTGGCGCGCGGAGCGCGGATCCATGGCGAGATCGTCGGCTATGCCATGAATTCCGATGCCCGTGATTTTGTCCTGCCCCATGGCCCGCGACAGAAGGAGTGCATGCAGATGGCCCTGGACCGGGCCGGGCTCGCGCCGGCGGATATCTCCATTCTCAATATTCATGCCACCGGTACGCGGCAGGGCGATGTGGAGGAGTGCAGGGCGGTGCGTGAACTCTTTGCCGACTGTCCGCAGACCGCGATCAACAACACCAAGTCCCTGATCGGCCATGCCATGGGCGCTGCCGGCGTACTGGAGCTGGCCGGCAACCTGCCTGCCTTCACCGATCACCTGGTCCATCCCACCATCAACATCGATCATCTTGACCCGGACTGCGAGGTGCCGGGGCTGGTGATCGGCCGGCCCCGGCAGATGGCGCGGGTGGAGACCATCCTCAACAATTCCTTTGGCATGGTCGGGATCAACTCCGTGGTCATTGTCAAGAGAGTGTGATGGGGGTATACCGGCCGGCACCTCCGGGGCCGGCAGTGATCACATGCTGCTGAACTTTTGCAAGAGATTTGTGGCAAAGTGCCAGCGGCTGTGCTATGCTAGGCAATTTACAAAAAAATCCACCCCGCCGGCCAGGGTTCGGCGGAGGTCCTGTTGTCGAGATGAATTTGTGCTGCGACCAGCTCGCCAGACGCCATAGAGGACGGTATGACCCGGGATGAGATCAAGGACATGATCCTTGAAATAATAGAAGACATAGATGAAGAGGCCGAGTTTGACCAGCTCGATCCGGACGAACCGCTTCGTGATCAGCTGGATCTCGATTCCATGGATTTTCTCGATATCGTCATGGAACTGCGCAAGCGGTATAAACTGCAGATTCCGGAGGAGGAGTACCCGCAGCTCGCCACCCTGACCTCCTGCGTCAACTATCTCGAGCCCAGGCTGAAAGACGTCTGATCGCGTCCCTTTCGTGCTGTTTCCGGACCACCGACGGACCCGGCCCGGCCGGGAATCCGTATTCTCCACGCATGGCTGAGTATCAGCTCATCATCATCGGTGGCGGCCTGTCCGGGCTCGCCGCCGGAATCCGTGCCGCCCGCTTCGGGTGCAAAACCCTTATCCTCGAACAGCACACCATTGCCGGCGGCCTGAACTCCTACTACTTCCGCAGGGGGTTCCTCCTGGAAACCGGCCTGCACGCCATGACCAACTATGCGCCGGCCCGGGACAGGCGGGCGCCCCTCAACCGTCTCTTCCGGCAGCTCAAGCTCTCGCGCCGGGCCTTTGTCACCCACCAGCAGATCGGTTCGGAGATCGCCTTTCCTGACCAGTGCCTCAGTTTCAGCAACGATTTTACCGAGCTGGAAGAGGGGGTCGCCGCCGCCTTTCCCGCCGCTGTCGACCGCTTTGCCGAACTGGTGCGCCGGATCGACGACTATGACCCCTTTGCCCCGGCCCCCTGGCGGTCAA
Source organism: Desulfobulbaceae bacterium (assembly GCA_026987195.1). Classification (GTDB taxonomy): domain Bacteria; phylum Desulfobacterota; class Desulfobulbia; order Desulfobulbales; family Desulfobulbaceae; genus DRKI01. Next base: position 1,869 of record JALSNC010000080.1, read on the forward strand.
CGCGCAGGTTCCTCGCCACTGTCCTGGCCGAGCCTCTGCTTGAGGACATGCTCCTGCTGCCGCTCATGGTCTACGGCAATGCCGAGGAACATGACATGGATCTTGCCCAGTTCGTGATCATGTTCCGCGCCGTGTTCCAGGACGGCTTCTTCCGGCCCCACGGGACGATCCGTGATTTTCTCGACATGCTGGTGGCCCAGTACCGACGCTTTGACGGCGAGATCCGTTTCCGCAGCCCCGTGGCCTCCATCATCCGCAGCAGGGACCGGGTGGCAGGGGTGGTCCTGGCCGATGGCCGGGAGATCACTGCGGATGCGGTCCTGTCCACCATCGGCATTCCCGGCACTGCCAGGCTGTCGGGCTGGGACCTGGACCCGGTCGCCCATACCGGCCGGATGAGCTTCATGGAGACCATCTGCCTGGTGCCGGCCCGGAGGATGCAGGAGCTGCGCAATGACCGGAGCATCATCTTCTACAGCCAGCGTCCGGAGTTCGCCTACCGCCGTCCCCGGGACCTGCTCGATGTCTCGTGGGGTGTTATCTGCTTCCCTGGCAATTTTGAGGGGCTCGAGCCTGCGGATCCGGTCCAGATCCGGGTGACCAATGCCGCCAACCACGCCCTCTGGCAGTGTCTCGAGGGAGACGATTACCGGCGGGCCAAGGAAGAGTGGGCCGCGAAATCCCTTGCCGCGGCAGGGAAAATCATTGGGAATTATCCGCAGGACATTGTATATCAGGATAGCTTCACTCCCCTGACCATCGAACGGTTCACGGCCAAGGCCGAAGGGGCCGTCTATGGCAGTCCGCGCAAGATCAGGGACGGCCGCACGCCATGGCCCAACCTGTTCATCGCCGGTACGGACCAGGGGTATCTCGGCATTGTCGGCGCCATGCTCAGTGGAGTGACCATCGTCAATCAGCATCTCCTGTGAAAGATGGCGTCGCAAAACGTCCGATCTACTGTGTTGCCGCGGGTACGGCCAATGCCCGACGTACCGCATGTACTGTACGCCTCCGCCTGGCCGGCACCGCTGCTCCTCCGATATCAGTGAACTATTTCGACAGATCAAGCCATGGCATTCACACCTCTGGACAAGGTCGGCGACCGTTTTGACGTCATCGTTGTCGGGTCCGGCCTCGGCGGTCTCACCTGCGCCAACCGCCTGGCCCGGGCAGGCCACCATGTACTGCTGCTGGAACACCACACCCGCCTCGGCGGCCTGGCCACCTGGTTTACGCGCAACGGCCATATCTTTGACGTCTCCCTGCACGGTTTCCCCTATGGCATGGTCAAGACCTGCCGCAAGTACTGGACAAAGGAGATCCGGGACGCCATTGTCCAGTTGAAGAACATCGTCTTCGACAACCCGCAGTTCTCCCTCACCACCACCTTCAGCCGCGAGGATTTCGTCAGGATCCTCCGGCAGGAGTTCGGGGTCGACCGGGCCGTGGTGGAGCGATTTTTCACCACCGTGGCCGGGATGAACTTCTACGATGACCGGACCATGACCACCCGCGAGCTGTTCGAGGAGTTCTTTCCCGGCCGCAGCGACGTCCATCGGCTGCTCATGGAGCCCATAACCTATGCCAACGGCTCCACCCTGGATGATCCGGCCATCACCTACGGCATCGTGTTTTCCAACTTCATGAACCGCGGGGTCTACACCTTCGAGGGCGGCACTGACCGGTTGATCGGCATGATGGCCGACGAGCTGCGGAAGAACGGGGTCACCATCTGCACCTCGGCCCGGGTGGACCGGATCGTGGTGGAAAAAGGAAGGACCCGGGGCGTGGCCGTGGGTGAACGGGTGATCGCGGCCCCGGCCGTGGTCTCCAACGCCGGCATCACCAATACCATCGACAAACTGGCCGGCCGCGACGCCTTTTCCGACGATTTCCTGGCCGGTTTCGACCGGGTCCAGGTCAACAACTCGAGCTGTCAGGTCTATCTGGGCATCCGCAAGGGCGAGTCCTTCGACGACGTGGGCGACCTGCTGTTCACCTCGACCTCGCCGGAGTTCTCCTCCGAGGAGATGCGCGACATGGAGACCGGAAGCCGCACCTTTTCCGTCTACTATCCCAGGACCCGGCCCGATCATCCCGACTATACCGTGGTCGCCTCCATGAACGCAAACTACGAGGACTGGGCCGGGCTGGATGAGGAGGCCTATGGCCGGGCCAAGGAGGCCATGGTGGCACGCTGCCTCGATGATCTCGAGCGCTACATCCCCGGGATCCGTGGCAGGATCGACACCATCGAGTCGGCCACGCCCCGGACCTTTCACCGCTACACCCTGCACACCCGGGGCACATCCTTCGGGACCAAGTTCGAGGGGCTGGACATCTCCCGTTCCATCTTCCGGGAGGTGGGGGGGCTTTTCCACGTGGGCTCGGTGGGCATCATCATGAGTGGCTGGCTCGGGGCCATCAACTACGGTGTCATCGTCGCCAACGACGTGGATGCCTTTCTGCGCACCTGAGGACAGGGGAGCGATGACGGATTTCAGCGGACAGAAAGCAGTGGTCACCGGCGCCACCCGCGGCATCGGCAGGGCGATCACCAGGGCCCTGCTGGAGCACGGGGCAACGGTGATCGGGGTCTATGGCGGCAACCGGGAGGGGGCGGAGCAGTGCCGGCAGGCCTGTGACGGCTTTGGGGAACGGCTGGAGCTCCATGCCCTGGACGTGAGTGATTACGAGGCCGTGCAGCGCTTCTACCGGCAGGTGGAGGAGCGGTACGGGACCATCGATATCCTGGTCAACAATGCCGGGATCCGGCGGGACGGTGTCCTGGCCATGCTCGCCCCCGGCGACTGGCAGCGGGTCCTGGACGTCAACCTCACCGGCGGCTACAACATGAGCCGCTTTGCCGTGCCCCTGATGATGCAGCAGAAATATGGCCGCATCCTGTTCATCACCTCGCCCATGGCCCGCATGGGGTTCCCGGGCCAGGCCAACTACGCGGCCTCCAAGGCGGGGCAGGTGGGGATGATGAAGTCGCTGGCCAGGGAGGTGGCCAGGCGGAAGATCACGGTCAACTGCATATCGCCCGGCTTCATCGACACCGAGTTCCTGGAGGGCCTGACCGCGGAGCAGGTGAAGGAGTACAGGAAACAGGTGCCCGTGCGCCGCTTCGGGCGGCCCGACGAGGTGGCCGAGGCCGTGCTTTTTCTCGCCGGGCCCGGCGCATCCTATATCACCGGCACGGTGCTGGAGATCACCGGAGGCCTCTGATCATGGACCGGCAGTTCATCCGTGCCCGCATCCCGCACCGGCCGCCCTTTCTCTGGCTGGACCGGGTCCTGGCCCTGGACGGGACATCGATCCGGGCGGAAAAGGAGATCGCCCCTGACCTGGAGCTCTTCCGGGGGCATTATCCGGACTATCCCATCATGCCCGGGGTGCTGCTCTGCGAGGCCGTGTTCCAGGCCGGGGCCCTGCTGATCGGGGAACAGATGCGCCTGCACGGTACCGCCCCGGCAGGGGTCCCTGTGCTCAGCCGTATCCAGGGCGCCAGGTTCAAGCGGGAGGTACGGCCCGGCGACCGCATCGAGGTGCGGGCGGATCTTCTCGAGCAGGTGGGGCCGGCCTGGTTTCTCAAGGGCTCTGTCCGGGTCCGGGGGCGGGTGGCGCTGCAGGTGCGGTTTTCATGCACCCTCAGGAAGGCGGAGCGGCAGGCGGAGGAGCGGTAATGGGCTTCCTGGAGCTGGAGGACAGAAAGATCGTGGTCTTCGGCCTGGCCAACAGGAAGTCGGTGGCCTGTGCTGTGGGCCGGGTCCTGGAGGAGGCCGGGGCCCGGGTCATCCACGTGGTGCGCAGTGAGGAGCGGGCCGGAACCGCACGCCGTCTATTTCCCGATGCGCCCGTGTTCGTCTGTGACGTGGAGGACGAGGAGAACATCGTCCGGGTACGGGACCGGATCGGCGCCGAGGTGGGAGGTCCCCTGGCCGGCATTGTTCATTCCATCGCCTTTGCCAACTACTCCCGCGGCATGCGGCCGTTTCACGAGACCGTGAAACAGGATTTTCTCCAGGCCATGGACATCTCCTGCTTCTCCTTTATCAGTATTGCCAACCATTTCCGGCAACTGCTCGATCCGGATGCCTCCATGGTCACGATCTCCATCTCCACCACCAGGATGGCGGCGGAGAACTACGGCTACATGGCGCCGGTCAAGGCGGCCCTGGAATCGTCGCTCTGTTTCCTGGCCAAGAGTTTCTCCGCCTTCTCCCGCGTCCGCTTCAACGCCGTCTGTCCGGGGTTGCTCAAGACCTCGGCCTCGGCCGGTATCCCCGGGTACGTGGATTCGTACCTCTTTGCCGAGCAGGCGATTCTGCGGAAAAAGGCCCTTGCCACATCCGAGGCCGCCAATGTGGTCGCCTTTCTCCTCTCCGGCCGATCCTCGGGTATCAACGGCCAGTGCCTGGTGGTGGATGCGGGCATGGGGCTCAACTATTTCGATGCCGCTATCGTCAGCCGGGTGGTGGGGTGATCTCCGGAGTCCTTGACCTGATCCGCCATGCGGTGGCCGTCTTCCTGGCCCGGGAGACACCGCTCTACGTCAAGGCAGTGCTGGCGGCCGGGCTGCTCTACATCCTCTCCCCCTATGACCTGATTCCGGAATGGGTGCCCGTGGTCGGTCTACTCGACGACCTGGCCCTGGCCGCGCTGCTGATCGGCTGGGCTGCACGATTCCGGGTCCCTCCCCGAACATGAGAGAACAATGCGATATTCCCGTGTCTGCCTGCATGGATTCGGCTATGAACTGCCGCCCGAGGAGGTCTCGTCCAGGGAGATCGAGACCCGCCTTGCGCCGCTCTATGAACGGTTGAAGCTGCCGCCGGGCCGGCTGGAGCTGATGACCGGCATCCGCAGCCGCCGCTTCTGGCACCCGGGCACCCGCCCCAGCCGGGGTGCGGCACTGGCCGGGCACAAGGCCATTGCCGCATCAATGGTGGATCCGGCCCGCATCGGCTGCCTCATCTTCACCTCGGTGAGCCGGGACATGATGGAACCGGCCACGGCCGCCTTTGTCCACCGGGAGCTGGGGCTGCCGCCCCGCTGCCAGGTCTTTGATCTCTCCAATGCCTGCCTGGGATTTCTCAATGGCATGATCATGGTGGCCAACATGATCGAACTGGGCCAGGTGGAGGCGGGCCTGGTGGTGGCGGGCGAGACCGCTGAGGAGCTGGTGGAATCCACCATCCGCCACCTGCTGGCCGACAGGACCCTGACCCGCAGGAGCATCAAACCGCTGTTCGCCTCCCTGACCATCGGCTCCGGCGCCGTGGCCCTGGTCCTGTCGGCCAGGGAACTCGCGGATACGGGGCATTACCTGGTGGCCGCCTCCTGCCGGGCCAACACCGGGTACAATGATCTCTGCCAGGGCGGCCAGAACGCCGAACAGGGCACGCTCATGTCCACGGATTCGGAAGTGCTCCTGGACAAGGGCGTGGAGACGGCCGCCGCCTGCTGGCGCGATTTCCGGCAGGAACTGCCCTGGGATGCGGCAGCCACGGACCGGTTCTTCTGTCACCAGGTGGGCCGTGCCCATGCCCGGCGCCTGTTCGCCACCCTGGGGCTGGACCCGGCGCGGAATTTCGAGACCCTGCCGGAGCTCGGCAACGTCGGTTCGGTTTCGGCGCCGGTGACCATGGCCCTGGGGATTGAACGGGGCGCATTGCAGGCGGGTCAGCGGGCTGCCCTGCTCGGCATCGGCTCGGGAATCAACTCCCTGATGGTGGGGGTGCAGTGGTGATTGGAGGCGGCCGGGAGCTTGCGGAGTTTCCTTTTTCGCCGAAATCCGTTACCATTGACGGGTACAGCATGGCCTACCTGGACGAGGGCCAGGGGCCCTGCGTGGTGATGGTGCACGGCAATCCGTCCTGGTCCTACCTGTACCGGAACCTGGTCCGGGAGCTGCGGCAGGAATACCGCTGCCTGGTGCCGGACCACATGGGATGCGGGTTCTCCGACAAGCCGCAGCAGTACCCTTACCGGCTGCGTACCCACATCGACAACCTGGAGGCCCTGCTCGACCACTGTGGCGTCGGACGCTGCGTGCTGGTGGTCCACGACTGGGGCGGTGCCATCGGCATGGGCTGGGCCGGCCGGCACCCTGAACGGGTGGCCGGCGTGGTGGTCCTCAATACCGCCGCCTTCCGCTCCCGCCGTATTCCCTTCCGCATCGCCGTCTGCCGCTGGCCGGTGCTCGGGGCCCTGCTGGTGCGCGGCCTGGGCGGATTCTCCCGGGCCGCCACTGTCATGGCGGTGCAGCGGAGGATGCGGCCCGGGGTGGCGGCGGGTTTTCTGGCCCCGTACACTTCCTGGCAGGACCGGGTGGCTGTGCATGGTTTTGTCCGCGACATCCCGCTGTCCGCGGACCATCCGTCCATGCCGGCCCTGGTCGCGGTGGAGCGCTCCCTGGCCGGCCTGGCCGCCAAACCCATGCTCATCTGCTGGGGGGGCAGGGATTTCTGTTTCAATGACCACTTTTATCGCCAGTGGCAACAGCGGTTTCCCGGCGCCGAGGCCCATTACTTCCCCGATGCCGGACACTATGTCCTGGAAGACGCCCTGGAGGAGATCGCACCCCTGGTCAAGGATTTCCTGGCACGCTGCCTTGGGGCGGGCCCGTCGTGAGCCGGGTTGTCCGCGCCGGGGTGGTATGGGGTGAATGGTACTCGCATGACCGATTACAATATAGCAAATGCGCTGGAGCAGCGGGCCGTGGAGCAGGGCGAGACCACCGGCCTTGTGACCTGCGCCGGTCATGGCTACCGGAGCTGGAGCTTTGCCGCGCTCTGGCTGAACTCGGGGCGTTTCGCCGGCCTGCTCTCCCGGCAGGGCGTCTGTCCCGGCGACAGGGTCCTGCTGATGGTCAGGCCGTCCATGGAGTTCATCTGCCTGACCTTTGCCCTGTTCCGGCTGGGCGCGGTGGTGATCCTCATCGATCCGGGCATGGGCTACCGCAACCTCCTCTCCTGCATCGGCCGGGTCCGGCCCAGGTTCCTGGTCGGTATCGGCCGGGCCCTCCTGTTCAGCCGCCTCTTTCCCCGTCCCTTTGCCACCCTTCGCAGGCGGATCCGCGTCAGGGCGCTTCTCCGGGACCTGGAGAACGGCGCTGAGGGCCGGGATCAGGTGCCCAGGCCCTGGCAGGCCGACGAGGACGAGCTGGCCGCCATTATCTTCACCACCGGCTCCACCGGCCCGCCCAAGGGGGTGCAGTACACCCATGGCATCTTCTCGGCCCAGCTGGGACTGATCCGTGATCATTTCGGGATCAGGGCCGGTGATGTTGATCAGCCCGGATTTCCCCTGTTCGGCCTCTTTTCCATTGTTCTCGGCGCCCGGGTCGTCATCCCGGACATGGACCCGTCCCGGCCGGCGCAGGTGGATCCGAAGAGGTTTGTCCGGTCGGTCATGGACCAGGAGGTCACCTATTCCTTCGGTTCTCCCGCCATCTGGAACGTGGTCAGCCGCCACTGCCTGGACCGGCATATTGTCCTGCCGCTGTCCAGGGTGCTGATGGCCGGTGCGCCGGTGGCCGGCGAGCTGGTCGAACGGGTGCGCGATATCCTGCCGGCCGGTGCCGCCATCCACACGCCCTATGGCGCCACCGAGTGCCTGCCCGTGGCGGCCATAACCGGCGACGAGATCCTGGCTCAGACCTGGCCCCTCTCCCTTCAGGGTGCCGGTATCTGTGTGGGCAGGCCCCTGCCCGGCATGACCATCCGGATCATCCGGCCCGTGGACGGGGCGATCTCCTCCTGGCAGGAGGTCTCTGTCCTGCCGCCGGGAGAAAAGGGGGAGATCGTTGTCCGCGGGCCCGTGGTGACCCGTGCCTATGATCACGATCCCGAACAGACGCGGCTGGCCAAGATCAGGGACCGGAACGGGTTGTGGCACAGGATGGGTGATATCGGCTACCTGGACGGCCAGGAGCGGCTCTGGTTCTGCGGCCGCAAGGCACACCGGGTGGTGACGGCCGAGGGCCCCATGGACACCATCCCGGTGGAGACGATCTTCAATACCCATCCCCTTATCTTCCGTTCCGCCCTGGTCGGCGTGGGCTGTGCCGGCAGCCAGCGGCCGGTGCTGGTGGTGGAACCGGCCGGCCGGATCCGGGACCGGAGGATGTTCGTGGAAGAGCTCCGCACCCTGGCCGCCTCCCATGAACTGACCAGGCCGGTGCAGACCTTTCTCATCCGCTCTTCCTTTCCGGTGGATATCCGTCACAATGCAAAGATCTTCAGGGAGAAACTTGCTCTCTGGGCCGCCCGGCGACTCAGGGCCAGGAGCTGCATCAGGAACAAGGACGGCCTCTGATAGCCACCTGCCGTGGTGGCACCGCGGCAACACATGTCAGGGCATCCACCATAACAGCCAGGGGGTTCACTTCATGCACACGGCACTTGTCACCGGCGGTGGCGGGTTCATCGGCTCGGCCATTGCAAGGCGTCTGCTCCGGGATGGGATCAGGGTGACGGTCCTGGGAAGAAACCGTTACCCCGCCCTTTCGGCAGCCGGGGCGACCTGCCTCCGCGGGGATATCCGCGACCTGACCTGCGTGGAACAGGCATGCGCCGGCCAGGATGTGGTCTTCCATGTCGCGGCCAAGGCCGGGATCTGGGGACCATGGCCGGAATATGCCGCCATCAACGTGGACGGCACGGCCAACGTAATCCGGGCCTGTCGCAGGAACCGGGTGCGGGCCCTGGTCCACACCTCCACACCGTCGGTGGTCTTTGACCGCCGCAGTCTGGAGGGCGTGGATGAAAGTATTCCCTATGCACGCCGGACCCTGTGCCATTATGCCGCCAGCAAGATCATTGCCGAAAAACTGGTCCTGGCCGCCTCAGGACCGGACCTGAAGACCACGGCCCTGCGGCCGCACCTGGTCTGGGGCCCGGGTGACACCAACCTGATTCCGCGCCTGCTGGCACGTGGCAGGGCCGGGACCCTGAAGATGGTCGGTGACGGCAAGAACCTGGTGGATATCGCCTACATCGACAACGTGGTCGATGCCCACCTCCTGGCGGCGGAAGAACTTGGCACCAGGGGCGAGGCGGCGGGACGGGCCTTTTTCATCGCCCAGGACGAGCCGGTCAACCTCTGGCAGTGGATCAATGATCTCTTTGACCGCCTGAACATCCCCAGGGTCGAAAAACGGGTCCCCTTTGCAGTGGCCCATGCCGCCGGGGTCCTGCTGGAGATGACCTATACCTTGCTCAGTCGTCGGCAGGAACCGCCCATGACCCGGTTCGTCGCCCACCAGCTTGCCAGGTCCCACTGGTTCTCCGGCGCCGCGGCTCGCAGGATACTCGGCTACCGGCCGGCGGTCTCAACCGCGACAGGACTGGAGCGGCTGCAGCAGTGGCTGTGGAATACTTCACCGCCATCGGCAAGGACCTGCTGCTGAACTGTGACCGCTTACGCTGAACTTTGACGTCGCTGGGTGAGCAGACCGACCCCCAGGCATCTGTCCCGCAGGACCTGGCTTTCTGATTGATAAGTAATATATATCGATCCGTTCAGTTCTTTTTGCATGGCGATGAGTGGCCACAGATGGTGCAGCCACCGGGAGCGCTCAGGATCGCGGAGGGGTTCCGGGCCGGAGTGCCGCGCCGGCGCGGTATCCGGGCGTAAGGGGGGAGCGGTTCCTTTTCCCGGCCAGGCAATTGCCGCGATATCCGATGTCGATCCGGGAGCCGGAGGGGCGGTGCAATGTGGTAGCAGGGGCTGAATATGGGACGAATTTTACGGAAAAAAGATTTGACAGCTTGACGTTTTTTCATTAGTTATCCAGTTCGTGAGCTGAACCATCATTCACTTTGAGGCATAGGGAATTTCACTTTTTTTAATCATCAGGAGTGGTTGGCATGATTACACTGGATATCACGCTCTTCATTCACATTGTGAACATGATCGTATTGATGCTTGTCCTCAACGCAATTCTCTATAAGCCTATTCTCGGGATTCTGGATAAGCGGCAGGAAAGGATTGATTCTTTGAACACCGATGTCGAGCAGTTTGAGCAGAATGCCCGCCAGCGCCAGGCAGAGGTGGACAGGAAGATGCGTGAGGCGAGTGCCAAGGCGAAAAAAGCTCTTGATGGTGCCCGAAGTGAAGCACAGGCTGCCGGGGCGGAGAAACTGGCCGCCATTCGCCAGGAAGCGGAAGGCGAAAAGGAAAAGCAGCTTGCAGAGCTTCGCTCGCAGATCGAGGCTGCCAGGAAAGAGCTTCAGGATAATGCAGCCGGGTTTGCCCGGGATATGGCAGCAAAGATACTTGGAAGGAGTCTGGAAGCATGAGATCGCACATCGTAAAAATCATCCTGCCGGTTCTGCTGGCACTGTTGCTGGGCGGTGTCACCGCGGCCCTGGCAACCCAGGAACATGGAGCCGCCGTCCACGAAGAGGCGGCTGTTGAAACGCATGCGCCCGAGGCCGCACATGGAGCCATTGAGGGCGGCCACGCCGCCATGGCGGAGAACGGGCATGGAGTTGCCGCTGAGGGCGGCCATGGTGCGGAAGGCGAGGTTGCCGCAGGACATGGTGAGGGACATGCGCCTGCCGGTGGTCATCACAGCAATTCGCTGTCGCCCGCCAAACTCAAGGATCTCTTCTGGCGGACCGTCAACTTCATCGCCCTTGTGGTGATCCTGGTCATGTTCCTGGCCAAGCCCATCGGCTCCGGTCTTACCGGCCGGCAACAGCAGATCAGGGAGGAGCTCGAGGCCCTGGAGGCACGGCGTGACGAGGCTGAGCGATCCTACAAGGAGTTCGAGGCCCGGCTGGCCGGCATGGAAAAGGAGATGGAGACTGTGGTCGAAAAGGCCATTGCCCAGGCCGAGAATGAGAAGGCCCGCATCCTGGCCGAGGCCGAAAAGGCGGCCGAGGATATCAGGCGCCAGGCAGAGGCGGCGGTCCAGGCCGAGCTGGTCGATGCCAGGCGTCAACTGCTGGATGAGGTTGCCGACAAGGCAGCCGCCATGGCCGAGGAGTTGATCGTGAAGAACCTGACCCCTGAGGATCAGGTCACGATAACTGAACAGTATCTTGACAGAGTGGGTGCAGTACAGTGAGACAGACAATCCTAGCACGAAGGTATGCCAAGGCGCTCTTTTCCCTCGGTAAGGAGCAGAACAAGGTCGAGGAGTACAGCGAGACGCTGGGTGCCATCGCCGGTCTGTACAGAGAGACCGAGGCGGTTGTCGACGCCCTGACCAATCCGCTCTATCCGCTCGAGGCGCGTCAGAAGGTCATGGCCAAGATCGCCGAGATGGTGAAGGCGGACAAGATCATGACCAGTTTTCTTGATCTTCTCCTTGAGAAGAAGAGAGCCGCGATCCTGCCCGACATCGCCGAAGTGATGCAGACCATGGTGGATGAGGACCAGAACATCTCCCACGGGTCGGTTGTTTCGGCCATTGAACTTGATGCTTCCCTGCAGAAGAAGATCCAGGAGACGCTGGAGAAGATCACGGGAAACAAGGTCATTCTCGAGACCAGGGTCGATCCCTCCATCATCGGCGGAATCATTGCCAAGGTCGGTGACCTGGTTCTCGATGGGAGTATAAAGACACAACTTAATGGATTAAAAGAATCTATCAAGGGGAGAGAATAGTCAAATGCAGATCAAAGCCGAAGAAATCAGTCAGATCATAAAGGATCAAATTGCTGGCTACGAGAGTGATGTCGACCTGAAGGAAACAGGAACCGTTCTCTCCGTTGGTGATGGTATTGCCCGTGTCTACGGTGTCGAGAACTGTCAGGCAATGGAGCTCCTCGAGTTCCCCGGAAATATTTTCGGCCTCGCCCTGAACCTTGAGGAAGATAACGTCGGTTGCGCCGTTCTCGGTGACGTGCGCCACATCAAGGAAGGCGACATCGTCAAGCGGACCGGCAGGATCGCCGAGGTTCCGGTTGGTCCCGAGATGGAAGGCAGGGTCGTTGACGGTATCGGCCAGCCCATCGACGGCAAGGGGCCGATCAATGCCAAGGAGACCCGGAAGATGGAGGTCCTGGCCCCTGGCGTTATCGCCAGGAAATCGGTCCATGAACCCTGCTATACCGGTGCCAAGGCCGTTGACGCCATGACCCCGGTCGGCCGCGGCCAGCGCGAGCTGATCATCGGCGACCGCCAGATCGGCAAGACCGCCGTCTGCGTCGACGCCATCATCGCCCAGAAGGACACCGATGTCCACTGCATCTACGTGGCCATCGGCCAGAAGAAGTCCACCGTCGCCCTGGTGGTGGAGGCGCTCCGCAAGCATGGCGCCATGGACTATACGACGGTTGTTGCGGCCTGTGCCTCCGATCCTGCGCCCATGCAGTATGTCTCCGCCTTTGCCGGGTGCGCCATGGGTGAGTATTTCCGTGACAACGGCATGCACGCCCTGATCATCTACGACGATCTCTCCAAGCAGGCCGTCTCCTACCGTGAGCTTTCCCTGCTGCTCAGGCGTCCTCCGGGACGTGAGGCCTTCCCCGGCGATATCTTCTTCAACCACTCCCGCCTGCTCGAGCGCGCCGCCAAGGTCAATGACGAGCTGGGTGCCGGCTCCCTCACCGCCCTGCCCATCATCGAGACCCAGGCCGGCGACGTTTCCGCCTACATTCCGACCAACGTTATCTCCATCACCGATGGCCAGGTCTACCTGGAGCCGAGCCTCTTCTTCGCCGGTGTCCGTCCCGCCATCAACGTCGGTCTCTCGGTCTCCCGTGTCGGTGGTGCCGCCCAGGTCAAGGCCATGAAGCAGGTCGCCGGTACCCTGCGACTCGATCTGGCCCAGTATCGTGAGCTGGCCGCCTTTGCCGGTTTCGGTTCCGATCTCGACGCCGCCACCCAGGCCCAGCTGACCCGCGGTGAGCGACTGGTCGAGATCCTCAAGCAGCCGCAGTACCAGCCGCTGCCCATGGAGAAGCAGGTCACCATCCTTTTCGCCGGTACCAAGGGCTTCCTCGACGAGTTCCCGGTGAATGTCCTTGCCGACTACGAGCAGGAGCTCTACACCTACATCGAGGCCAACGAACCCTCGATCTTCGAAGAGCTCAGGGAGAAGCAGGAGATCTCCTCGTCCCTGGAGGAAAAGATGCGCAAGGCACTGACCTCCTTTGGCGAGACCTTCAAGGCCACAAAGGGACTGAACTAAGCATATAGGAAGAATTCCATGCCAGGATTAAAGGATGTCAAAACCAAGATAGAGGGTGTCTCCAAGACCTCGCAGATCACCAAGGCGATGAACATGGTCGCCTCGGCCAAGCTGCGGGGCGCCCAGGAGAAGATGGAGGCCTTCCGGCCCTATGCCGAGAAGTTCGCCGAAGCCATGCGGGACCTTTCCGGCGGCATGGAGGGAAGCAACCTGCCGCTCATGGAGGTCCGGGAGGTCAAGGCGGTCGAGATCGTTGTTGTCACCTCTGACCGGGGGCTCTGCGGCAGCTTCAACACCAATATCACCACCACCGCCGAGAAGCTGATGCAGAAGTACGAGGCAGAGGGCAAGAAGGTCACCTTTGTCACCGTCGGCAAGAAGGCTGCCCAGGCCTTTCGCCGTTCCGGGAAACTGCGGTCGCAGTACAACGACATCATGGGGACCTTCCAGATGTTCAATGCCCGCGAGATCTCCCAGGATATCACCCAGCAATTCGTCAGTGGCGAGAGCGATCAGGTCGATCTGGTCTATGGCAAGTTCCACTCGGTGGCGGTACAGAAACCCGAGGTGGAGGAGCTGCTCCCCATCAAGCCCGTGGAAGGCGGTGAAGAGGCTGCCGAGAAGAAGGAGACGGTCACCGGCGCCTACATCTATGAGCCGGAGCCAGAGGAGATCATGGAAGTCCTGCTGCCGCTCTATCTCAACGTCCAGGTCTACCACGCCATGATCGAGGTCGGCGCCAGTGAGCATGCCGCGCGGATGACGGCCATGGACAATGCGACCAACGCCTGCAAGGACATGATCGACGAGCTGACGCAGCTCTACAACAAGGCCCGTCAGGCCGCCATTACCGGCGAGCTGATGGACATCGTCGGCGGTGCCGAGGCACTGAAGGGATAAACCGGCAAGGCTAATGGCAGAGCTGGCCACCGTTTGAGAGGACAGTCGCGATTGTCTGGCCACTGCTGGCGCTGGAACCGGTTTTCAGATACAACATTTTGATACTCAGCGTATTTAATCTGATAGAGGAGGCCATTTCAAATGGGTGATTCGCGAGTTGGTAAAGTTATACAGGTTATTGGTCCGGTTGTGGACGTCGAGTTCGAACCGGGGGATCTGCCCGAGATCATGAACGCCCTGTTCATCTCGAATCCCGCCATCAGTGATGAACCGGACAACCTCGTTGTCGAGGTTGCCCAGCATCTGGGTGACAACGTCGTCCGCACCGTTGCCATGGACCAGACAGACGGTCTCGTCCGCGGCATGGAGGTCCGCGATACCGGTGCCCCCATCGAGATCCCGGTCGGTGAGGCTGCGCTCGGCCGGATCATGAACGTGGTCGGCCGTCCCGTTGATGGCCTCGGTCCCATCAACTCCGACAAGAAGATGCCCATCCACAGGCCGGCGCCCGCGTTTACCGAGCAGGATACCGAGGTCAACGTTCTCGAGACCGGCATCAAGGTCATCGACCTGCTGGTCCCGTTCCCCCGCGGCGGCAAGATGGGGCTGTTCGGCGGCGCCGGTTGCGGCAAGACGGTCATCATGATGGAGATGGTCAACAACATCGCCATGCAGCATGGTGGTATCTCGGTCTTCTGCGGTGTCGGTGAGCGGACCCGTGAAGGCAACGACCTCTACATGGAGATGAAAGAGTCCGGCGTTCTGCCCAAGGCCGCTCTGGTATACGGTCAGATGACCGAGCCTCCCGGCGCCCGCTCGCGCGTCGCTCTGACCGGACTGACCGCGGCCGAGTATTTCCGTGACGAGGAAGGCCAGGACGTACTCTTCTTTGTCGACAATATCTTCCGTTTCACCCAGGCCGGCTCCGAGGTGTCCGCCCTGCTCGGACGTATCCCGTCCGCGGTTGGTTACCAGCCGACCCTGGCCACCGACCTCGGCGCCCTGCAGGAGCGCATCACCTCCACCACCAAGGGGTCCATCACCGCCGTCCAGTGCGTCTACGTGCCTGCCGACGACCTCACCGACCCGGCCCCGGCCACCACCTTTGCCCATCTCGACGGTACGGTTGTTCTTTCCCGTCAGATCGCAGAGCTCGGTATCTATCCGGCAGTGGATCCGCTGGACTCCACTTCCCGTATCCTCGATCCCAACGTTGTCGGCGAGGAGCACTACAAGACGGCCCGCGGTGTCCAGGTCGCCCTGCAGAAATACAAGGAACTGCAGGATATCATCGCCATCCTCGGCATGGACGAGCTCTCGGAAGAGGATCAGCTCACGGTCTCCCGGGCACGTAAGATCCAGCGCTTCCTGTCCCAGCCCTTCCACGTCGCCGAGGTCTTCACCGGCATGCCCGGCAAGTACTGCAAGGTCGAGGATACGGTTCGCGGCTTCAAGGAGATCCTGGACGGCAAGCACGATGAGCTGCCCGAAACCGCCTTCTACATGGTCGGCACGATTGAAGAGGCTGTCGAGAAGGCCAATGCCGAAAAGGCTGAGGCGTAACCCGGCATTAACGCTGAACTGAGGTATTATCGATGGCACAGATTCATCTTGAAGTCGTAACCCCTTCCGGGCCTGTTATCAGTGACGAGGTCGATATTGTCACTGCCCCCGGTGTCGGTGGTGAATTCGGCGTCCTGGCCAACCATGCTCCTTTCCTGAGCACCATCAAGACAGGTACCTTGAGCTTTAAGAAGGACAAGCAGACAAAGTACCTTATGGTCAGCGGCGGTTTCTCGGAAGTGTCCAGCAACAAGATCACCTTCCTGGTGGAAAGCGCCGAATATGGCACGGACATTGATGTTGATCGGGCCATGCGCGCCAAGGAGCGGGCTGAGAAACGGCTCGCCCAGGCCCAGCAGGCTGCCGAGCAGATCAATCGTGCCAGGGCCGAAGCCGCGCTGCAGAGAGCACTGGCGCGGATTAAGGCCGCGGAACTCTCCAAACAGTAAATATCACAAGCGTACGCCACAGGCCGCCCCCTTCAGGGGGCGGCCTTTTTTTTGTCGTCATCTCTCTTATCTTGCGTATTCTGCACGAGTTTTATAAGCTGTCGGCTTAATTGCGGTTGAACCGGCTGTCCGACGACAGTGTCCGCTTTCCCGGCAGGGACCGGAGTTGTAACAGTGCACCGTTATCGGTAACCGTACTGAATTATCAGCGGGTTCGTAACAGTCCGGCAGTCCATCGGCAGTGCGTGATGGCGGCCAGTCACGAGCGCGTGCAGATGGTGTACTGCCGGACGTTTACCCGGGTTTTTCGTTTTCAGCATGAGGAGGAGTCATGAAAGCAAAAGAACGTATGGCCATACCCCGTCAGCGCCCCAGGGAGCTCAAGCCCGAGGAAAGGATCACCAATTTCAAGGAGGTGACCTTCGGTTTCGACGAGGAAACCGCGATTCTCGAGGCCAATCGCTGCCTGCAGTGCAAGAAACCCACCTGTATTCAGGGCTGCCCCATCCGCAACGATATTCCCGGGTTCATCGCCCTTCTCAGGGAGAAGAAGTTTGAAGAGGCCTACTGGAAGGTCCGGGAAACCTCCACCATGCCCTCGGTCTGTTCCCGGGTCTGTCCCCACGAATTCCAGTGTGAAGGTTCCTGCGTGCGCGGCAAGAAGGGTGATGCCGTTGCCATTGGCATGCTCGAGCGCTACCTCACCGACTGGATGGTGGCCAACGGCCGGCCCATGGCCGTGGAATGCGCCCTGCCCCGGCAGGAAAAGGTTGCCATCGTCGGTTCCGGCCCTGCCGGTATGACCGTGGCCTATATCCTGGCTCACGAGGGATATTCCTGCACCATCTTCGAGAGCCTGCCGGTCTTTGGCGGCATGCTTTCCGTGGGCATCCCCCATTACCGCCTGCCCCGCGATATCATCGGTGCCGAGCTTCATTCCCTGAAGAGTTGCGGCGTCGATATCCGGCTCGGAGTGACCGTGGGCCGTGATGTCACCCTGGCTGAACTGCGGGAACAGGGGTATGCATCGGTATTTCTCGGGGTGGGTGCCCATGAGAGCAGGAAGCTGGGCATCGAGGGGGAAGAGGGGACCGAGGGGGTCCTGCACGGGGTCGATTACCTGCGCCGTGTCCTGACCGGCGAGGAGATGAATATCGGCTCCAAGGTGGTGGTGGTCGGCGGCGGCAACGTGGCCATCGACGTCGCCCGCACCGCCCTGCGCACCGGATCCAAGGATGTTTTTATCCTCTATCGCCGGACCAAGGAGGAGATGCCCGCCTCCAGGGCCGAGATCCATCATCTGGAGGAGGAGGGCGTCCGGGTCGAGATCCTGGCCGCACCGGTGAGGATCCTCTCCGAGAAGGGACGCATGACCGCGGTGGAGTGCATCCGCATGGAGCTGGGCGAGCCGGACGAGTCTGGTCGCCGCCGGCCGGTGGCCAGGGAGGGATCCAACTTCATCATCGAGGCCGACTCCATCATCCCGGCAATCTCCCAGCGGGTCGATCATACCGCGGACCAGGGAGTGGAGCTGCAGCAGACCCCCTGGGGCACCTACCAGGTCGATCCCGAGACCCTGCAGACCAGCGTGGACTGGCTTTTCGCCGGAGGCGACAATGTACTGGGGCCGCAGACCGTGGCCAAGGCAGTCTACCAGGGCAAGGTGGCGGCAGAGTCCATGCAGCGGTTCATGGAAGGCAGGGATCTGCGGGTGGACAGGAAGTTCACCGCCCACATGGAGCAATAGCGCCGTGCCCCCTCACGGGATAACCAGCCATCGGTTTTCTCGACCACAATGCTGTAAGCGCTCCCGGGGACTGCGGAACTGTGCAGGCGTGCCTGACCGCAGGTAAGCGACCGCAGGGAGACTCCGACAGCCTACCTGATCGGGCAGGCACGACCGTGCAAAGAGGTAAGCGGAGCGCAGCGAAGACTCCGTGCGGTCCCTGTGGGTGCTTACGATCAATAGCGCAGGGCCGCGGTCCGGTGATGCTCGACATACGCCGCGATCCCTGCCGCGATCTGTCGGGCCACGTCCCTGAGATAGCTGTCCCTGCGCAGGAGTCTGGCCTCCTCCGGATTGGTGATAAAGGAGATCTCCGCCAGTACCGCCGGCATCTCCGCGCCGATGAGCACGTAGAAGGGAGCCTGTTTCACGCCCAGGTCCCGGACCCTGTAGTTGTCCCTCTGCAGTCCCTCGACCAGGTTGTTCTGAACATAACGGGCCAGGCGCGAGGATTCCTGGATCCTGGAGTTTTTCATCAGATCGGTGAGGATGTCCTGCAGCTCGCTGATATTGTGGGTGGATGTGGCGTTCTCCCTTGCCGCCACCCGCATGGCCTCGGTGTTGGTGGCCAGGTTGAGGTAGAAGGTCTCCATGCCGGCGGCAGAGCGTTTTTGGTGGGCATTGACGTGGATGGAGACAAAGAGGTCGCCCTTCTTCGTGTTGGCGATGGCGGTCCGTTCCTCCAGGGGGAGGAAGATGTCGCGGTCCCTGGTCAGGATTACCTCGTAGTCATACCGGCTGCGGAGGATGGAGGCCGTCTGGCGCGCGACCTTGAGAACGATGTCCTTCTCCTTGAGACCAAAGGCCATGGCGCCCGGGTCCTTGCCGCCGTGACCGGGGTCGATGATGATCCGCCGTACGCCCAGGCCGAGCTGCTGGGCCAGGGAAAGAGCATCAGGAGCATCGGCTGCCGCGGCAGGAGCAGCGGCAGCGACCCGCCGTTTTTTCCGGTCCCTGAGACTGATCACGGCAGGAGTGTCCGTTTTCCCTGCCGGCCGGGATACCTTCTCCTTGAACGCCCGGGGCCGGACAACGACCAGCGCCGGTCGGGGCCCGGCTGCGGTTTTCTCTTGTACCTCCGCCCCGGTCACAGGTGCCGGTTTGTTCTTTTTCCGGCCATGGGCGTCGATGATCACCCGGAAGGGATCGTTGAGGCTGAAGATCTTGTAGTCGGAGATGGACTCAATGTCGAGCACCACCCGCACAGTATTGTCGTTGAACTGGCCGGTCCGCACCTCTTTGAGCAGGCCGTCCTCGATGGGAACGGGGGCGCGGAACCGTGGCGGGACATAGCTCTGCTGCAGGTCGATCAGGAGCCTGCGCGGCAGGGAGCCGTTTTTTTCCAGGAGCCTGGTGGTGTAGTGGACCGGCGCCGAGGCCCGGATGACGATGCGGGTGTAGTCGTCCGATGACCAGAATCTGACCGGCAGGATGTGGACCAGTTCCTCTGCAGCGGATTTGCCGGCCAGGCGGGCGGGCATGGTGATATCACTGTGGCGTCCGAGCTCGCGCAGCCGGCTGACGGCCCGGGCATACCTGTCACCTCCGGGGTAACGGCTGACGATGTCGCTGTACAGGGCAGCGGCCCGGGTGGGGTCTTTTTTCTCGAGGCGATAGATCTCGGCGGTGGCAAAGAGGGCGTCATCGGCCAGTTCGCTGTCGGGAAAGCGCCGGGCCAGCTCCCGGAAAGAGCGTGCAGCCTCATCCAGATCAAGGAGATGGTGGAACCGGTCATACATCCGCCTGTACATCCTGGCCATCATGTAAAGACAGGAGGGCGCCAGTTTTCCATCCGGCATGGAGCTGTAGATCTTGCGGAAATTACGGACTCCGGCAAGCCAGTTCTGCCGTTGCCCGGCCTCCTGCGGATCACGTTCAAGCCGGTAGAAGTAGTCGCGCGCGGCCTTGTATTCGCGGCTGGCACGGGATGCCGGTTGCGCTGCCGGGTAGGAAGATGAGGTGGCACCTGCTGTCGGCCTGGCCGGCAGGATCAGGGCGAGAACCAGCAGTCCGGTCATGATGACCGTAATGCGGCGTACACCTGGTGCCGGGAATCTTGCCGGGATCCGGCTGCCGGGGATCGCCATCATACCGGAAAACCCGTGCCCGGGATCGGAGACCCGGACGGGAAAGAAGATGGTGTGCGGCACAGAGCGGCGGTTATGGAACAGGACCGAGATACCATGGAAGCGTCGTGGTAACAGTTCACCGCTATGGGTAACGACATTGAACTACCGGGACTTTTACGCGTTTTGCGGGCTGGCGTGCAAGGTTCTGTCGAGTCCGGTTTCAGCGCCCCGGGGCGTAGGTTGTCCGCCAGGGGCCAGCCAGTAAAAAGTATACCGTATTTCCCGGGAATGGCAAAATAATTCGTCTCCCTGCCCAGCTGCTGTTCTCAGTCGGCGTCATCCAGAAGTGCCCTGGCCTGGTAGAGGAGTTCCAGGGCCTGGCGCGGGGTGGTGTTGTCCGGATCCACCTCCTGCAACAGCCGGCGCAGCGGCTCTGCCGGCGGCTGGAAGAGCGGGAGCTGGCAGGGCTGCCGGTGCCTCTCCCTGGCGGGTTTTCTGTCCCTGCCGGCAGCAGGGAACCGGTCCCGCGACCGCAGGCCGCCCTGTTCGATCTCCTGCAGGATCTCGTGGGCCCGTGCCACCACATGGGGAGGGACGCCGGCCAGGCCCGCCACCTGGATGCCGTAACTGCGGTTGGTGGCTCCGGCGACCAGCTTGTGGAGAAAGATGATGGAGTCGTTCCATTCCCGCACCGCGATGGAGTAGTTGCAGATTCTCGGATGACGTGTGGCGAGATCGGTCAGTTCATGGTAGTGGGTGGCGAACAGGGTCTTGATACCGCGGCCGTCCCTGTCGGCCAGCTCCTCGGCAACGGCGCGGGCAATGGCCATGCCGTCGTAGGTGGAGGTGCCGCGGCCGATCTCGTCCAGGATCACCAGGCTGCGATGGGTGGCGTTGTTGAGGATGTTGGCGGTCTCGTTCATCTCCACCATGAAGGTGGACTGGCCCCGCCGCAGGTCGTCCATGGCCCCGACCCGGGTGAAGATCCGGTCGACGATGCAGATCTCTGCTGCCTCGGCAGGGACAAAACTGCCGATGTGCGCCATGAGGACGATCAGGGCGGTCTGGCGCAGGACCGTGGACTTGCCGGCCATGTTGGGGCCGGTGATGATGAGCAGTTCCTGCTGCCGCTGGTCCAGGTGGATGTCGTTGGGAACGAATCGTCCCGCCTCCAGGGAACGCTCGATGACCGGGTGTCTGCCCTCGGTGATGGTGATCCCGTCGTCTTCGCTGATTTCGGGCCGGGTATAATGGTAGCGGGCCGCGGCCTCGGCCAGGCAGGCGAGGACATCGATGCGGGCGATACGACCGGCGCTGTCCAGCAGGCGGCGGCTCCGGGCGGCGATGTGGTTGCGGATCTCCGAAAAAAGGCGGTACTCCAGCTCCAGCCGCCGCTCGCTGGCCGAGGAGATGCGGTTCTCCAGCTCCTTCAGCTCCGGGGTGATGAAGCGCTCGGCATTGACCAGGGTCTGCTTGCGGATATAGTCCTCGGGGATCTCTCCGGCCTGGGCGCGGCTGACCTCGAGGTAGTAGCCAAAGACCTTGTTGTAGCCCACCTTGAGCTTGGCCATGCCGGTCCGTTCCCGTTCCCGCTGCTCCAGTTCCAGGATGAGCTGTCTGCCGTCCCGCAGCAGGTGCAGCAGCTCGTCGAGTTCCCCGTTGTAGCCCTCCCGGATCAGGTTACCCTCCCGCAAGGTGACCGGGGCGTCTTCCCGGATGGCCCGGTCGATGAGCTCGTGCAGGTCCTCCAGTTCGTCGAGGTCTTCGGCCAGGGAGCGGAGCAGGCCCGGTTCCATCGCCAGGAGCATGGTCCTGATCTCCGGCAGCCGGGCGAGGGAGAGCTTGAGGCTGGTCATATCGCGGGCATTGCCGTGACCCAGGGCAAGCCGGCTGCAGAGACGTTCCAGGTCATAGATGGCGGCGAGCTGTTCACGCAGCTCCCGGCGCAGGCCCGGATCGGCGAGCAGGTCCTGGACACTGCCCAGGCGGGCACGGATCCGCTCCCGGTCCTGGAGGGGAAAGAGGAGCCACTGGCGCAGGAGGCGTGCGCCCATGGGCGTGCAGGTCAGGTCGAGCACGGACAGCAGGGAGCCGTCCCGCTTGCCGCCGATGATGGTCTCGGTGAGCTCCAGGTTGCGCCGGGAGGTCTCGTCGATGACCAGGCAGTCCCGGCTGCTCAGGGGCGTGAGTTTGCGGATGTGGCCGAGATCGGTCTTCTGGGTCTCCTGGATGTAGGCGAGCAGGGCGCCGGCGGCACGGATGGCGGCGGTCATGGTGTCGCAGCCGAATCCGGCCAGGGTGGTGGTCCTGAAATGTTCAGTCAGGACCTGGCGGGCCGTGTCCTCCTCAAAGGTGTCGTCCGGCCGTGGTGTCACGCAGAGTCCGCCGAGCAGGGTGGCAAGGGTCCCGGTGAGCGGGGCCAGGGGCTCTGCCGCTGATTCGGCCAGCAGCAGCTCGGCCGGCTCCATGCGGGTGATTTCGTCGATGAGCCGGTCATCGTCCTCTGCTGTCAGCTCCACCTCGCTTAAGCGGAAATTGCCGGTGGAGACATCGAGGAAGCCCAGGCCGGCGGTCCTGCGTCCCCGGCCCGAGACCTGGATGGCGAGACTGCAGACAAAGCAGTTGCTTTTTTCGTCCAGGATCTGTTCATCCGTGGTCACCCCGGGCGTGACCACCCGCACCACCTCCCGCCGGACGATGCCCTTGGCCTGTTTCGGGTCCTCGATCTGTTCACAGATCGCCACCCGATAGCCCGCCTTGATCATCTTCCCCAGGTAGCCGGCCACGGCATGATAGGGCACGCCGCACATGGGAACCCGGTTGGCGTCGTCCTTGCTGCTGCGGGAGGTGAGGGTGATGCCGAGCACCCGGGAAGCGGTGACGGCGTCGTCAAAGAACATCTCGTAGAAATCGCCCATCCGGTAGAAGAGGATGGCATCCTTGTACTGCTCCTTGATCTCCAGGTACTGGCGGAGCATGGGGGTGATCTTGACCGGTTTGCTCATCGGGATGTCGGTTCGGGCAGAGGCTTCTGGAAATCGGGCAACAGCAGGTCGTAGGTCGCCTCGATATGCTGGGGAATGGTCCTGATCTCGGCGCAGACCGTGATGAAGTTGTGGTCGTCCTGCCAGCGCGGCACCACGTGGAAATGCAGATGTTCAGCGATCCCGGCCCCCGCCACCCTGCCCAGGTTGAGGCCGATGTTGATGCCGTCGCAGTGGAGACGGCGGCGCAGGATGCGGCAGCACTGCCTGAGCATGGCCATGAGGGCCCGGTCCTCCCCGGGCGTAAGGTCGGTGATGTCCGCCACGTGACGGCGCGGCGCCACCAGCAGGTGGCCGTTGGCATAGGGGAAGCGGTTGAGCAGGACCACGGTCCGGGCATCGCGGTGGAGAAGCAGGTTGCCGCGGTCGGAGGCGGCCTCGCCGGGGGGTTCGAACAGGCAGTGGTCCGGCCGGGGGGCGTCACCGAGCACATGCTCCATGCGCCATGGGGTCCACAGGGTCTTCATGGCAGGTGCGGCAGTTCGTATATCCGTGCCCGCAGACTCTCGCCGGCCTCGAGGATGGCATAGGTCCCGGGGGCGCCGAAGCGGCCGCCGGCCCTGAAGGCGCCGGGATTCAGAACCAGGGTGTTGCCGATCCGGTGGCAGACCGGCCGGTGGGTGTGGCCGTAGATCATGGCGTCGGCCCCGGGAAAGATGTCCCAGAGCCCGGACTCGATGTCCAGCCCGAGATGGGCGCCATGGGTGAGGCCGATGAGAAATCTGCCCAGGCGGAAGGAGGTCTCGGTGGGCAGGCGGGCAAAGGCCTCCTGCCGGCACATGTTGCCGTGCACGGCATGGATCTCCCGGTCACCGAAGGCATCGAGAATGGAGGGGTCGGTGAGGTCACCGGCATGGATGATGACATCGCAGTCGGCGAAACACAGGCTGATCTGCTTCCTGAAGGTGGCGTCGGCCCCGCTCAGGTGGGTATCGGATAGAACACCGGCTCTCTGTTGCATGGTTGTCGGATCGTAATAGTTCGCCGCTATCGGCAACTGCCTGAAAATGCCGATATTTTTACGTCGGATCTGCTGGCGGTTTTCTGGAGGCGGGAGCGTGATCTCTCCGGTCCGTCGGCATACTGTAAAGGAGATGGCGCCGGAAAACAAGGGGTGGTCCCCGGACAGGGGCAGATAATGGCCGGTTGTCCAGGAACCGGTTGCAAAAACCGGGTATATCCCGTAATATAAAATGTTTGATTGAAAAATGGATCGCGGGGTCAGGGACCATCAGGTCTGACACCGCAGGAACGCAACCCGGGAATTCCTTATGTATTCAGCATCAGATCTCCGCAAGGGCCTCAAGGTCCAGATTGACGGCGAACCCTATATCATCATCGAGTTCGAGTTCTCCAAGCCGGGCAAGGGACAGGCGCTCTACCGCACCAAGATGCGCAACATGATCACCGGCAACCAGTTCACCCAGACCTACCGCTCCAACGACAAGTTCGAGAAGCCGGACCTGGAGGAACGGACCATGCAGTTTCTCTACTCGCAGGACAACGAGTACCACTTCATGGACACCAGCTCCTATGAGCAGATATTCCTCACCAGGGAGCAACTGGGTGACAATGTCAACTTCCTGGTGGACAACATGGAGGTCCAGGTCCTCTTCTTCGACAACCGGCCCATCGACATCAGCCTGCCGATCTTCGTCAACCTGGAGGTGACCCGCGCCGACCCCTGGGTCAAGGGCGACACCTCCGGCACCGACACCAAGCCGGTGACCGTGGAGACCGGTTACCGGCTCCAGGTGCCTCCCTTTGTCAACCAGGGAGACCGGATCCAGATCGACACCCGGACCGGCGAGTACATCACCAGGGTCAAGGAGTGACCGCCTCCCGTGCTGCCGCCCCGCCGCCTGCAGCAGCGGTCCCGCCTGCTGCAGGCTGTCCGTTCCTTCTTCCTTTCCCGGCAGTACCTGGAGGTCGATACCCCGGTGCTGCTGTCCGAGCTCATCCCCGAATCCCAGATCGTCCCCTACCGGTGTGAAGAACGGTTTCTGCAGACCTCTCCCGAACTCTGCATGAAGCTCCTGCTCGCCAGGGGCTGCCCGCGTCTGTTCCAGATCTGTCACTGTTTCCGGAAAGGCGAGGCAGGCCGGTATCACCGGTCCGAATTCACCATGCTGGAGTGGTACCATGCCGGCTGGGGCTACGGCGAGCTGATGGCGGAGGTGGAGGAGCTTGTGCAGGCCCTGGCCCGCGAGGGTGACTTCCCTGCCCTGGACGACGGCGGCGGCCTGCGCCGTCAGGGGCGCCAGGTGGACCTGCAGTCACCCTGGGAGCGGCTGACCGTGGATGAAGCCTTCCGCCGTTATGCCGGGATCCCGGCCCGTGCCGCCCTGGCCGATGACCGCTTTGATGAACTCCTGGTGACACGGGTCGAGCCGCACCTGGGCTGGCAGCGGCCTGTCTTTCTCTGCGACTATCCCGTCGAGCTGGGCTCCCTGGCCAGGAGAAAGGCGGAAGACCCGCAGCTTGCCGAACGGTTTGAGCTCTATATCGCCGGTATCGAACTGGCCAACGGTTTCTCGGAACTGACCGATCCCGCAGAGCAGGAAGAACGGTTTGCCGGCGAGATCCGCGCCATTCGCGCGGCCGGCCGGCCGGCTGCCATGCCGCATCGTTTCCTCGATACCCTGGCCGCCATGCCCGAGACCGCAGGCATCGCCCTGGGATTCGACCGCCTGCTCATGCTCCTGTCCGGCGCCGACAGGATCGCCGAGGTCCTGGCGCTGGACCCGGAGAGCTGGTGAGGGAGGTCCTCCTTGCCGGAACCGGCAGACGAACGGATATCATTCTCCGGTCGCCGATTTTTCTGACAACTCGGGTTTGTAATTTATTCCCCGATGTTATACCATGTCTTTACAGAGCGGCCCCATAGGGATGCACCTGTTCGCCCGGCACACTGACGAATTCCATCTCCGGCAGGATGACCGCGGTCAGGCGGCCGCCATAGGCGGCACCGGTGTCGATACCGATCTTGTTGGCCTGCACCAGGGGTTTTTCGAAGACCGTGTGGCCGAAGACCACCGGTTTGCCGAAGTCGTAGTCTGAACGGATGAACCTGTCCCGTACCCAGAGGCACCAGTCCGCGCTCTGCTGTGACAGGTGGCGGCCCGGCTGCAGGCCGGCGTGGACATAGATGGCATGCTCGTCCTGCCAGTGCAGGGGCAGGTCGGAGAGAAACGCCAGGTGGGCAGGGGGCAGGGCGGCGGCAATGGCCGGTCCGCGCAGGCCGGCGGGGATGTCGTAGCTCGCCAGTGTCTGCCGGCCCCCGACTCCCAGGTAGACGGAACGATCCTCCCCGGCCAGGTACTGCTGCAGCATGAGTTCATGGTTGCCCATCAGAAAGATCACCTGCCGCTGTTGCCGTTTCAGGGCAAGCAGCAGGTCGATCACCTTCCTTGTCTCCGGCCCCCGGTCGATATAGTCTCCGAGGAAGACCAAGCGGTCGGCCCTGTCCGCGACCCGGTCCAGCAGGGCAGCCAGGGATGCGTGGCAGCCGTGGATATCACCTATGACACAGGTGGTCATGCCGTGTTCTCTTCTTTTTCGGGATCCGGAGTGCAGGCGCTGCTGGCCGCAGGTAAGCGACCGCAGGGAGACTCCGATAGCCCCTACTGTGCGGGCAGGAGCGACCGTGCGAAGATGCGGTGGTTGTCACCGCTTACGGTCGGGTTTGTCGACCCGGCATCAGAGGGCTTTTCGAACCTATCGGTATCTATATAGATCATGGAAACTCAACAGCGTCAACTGGTAAAGAAATACCTTGATCTGCTGGCCCATCACTGGAAGTTCATCACAGGCTGCCTGCTGATCGCCCTCAGTGCCGGCCTGCTCCTCTACCTCCGTATGCCGAAGGTGTACCAGTGCACGGCCCTGCTGAGCTATGAGCGGCAGCAGATCAATCCGGCCCGCATGGCGCCGGAGCGGGAGGAGCGGCGTCTGCGTGATACGGTGAGCACGCTCAGCGAGCTGGTCATGAGCAGGAACAACCTCGAGGGGATCATCTCACAGTTCGGTCTCTATCCCGAGGAGCGGCAGAGGATGCCCATCGAGGACGTGATCGAGCTCATGCGCAAGAAGATCAGCATCCGGCCGTCAACCAGGGGAGATACCTTCACCGTCACGTACGAGGGACGGAATCCGGAAAAGGTGCAGAAGACCACCAATGCCCTGGCCTCCAAGTTCATCGAGGAGAACCTCAAGTACCGGGAGGAAAGGGCCACGGAAACCTCCAGGTATACGGAGGACGAACTCAACATGGCCAAGATGGTCCTTGACAAGAAGGAGCAGGCCATGCGGGACTACAAACTGAAATACTACAACGAGATGCCGGACCAGCGGGAGAGCAATCTCGCCCGGCTCACCGCCCTGCATGAACAGTATCAGAATATCCAGGATTCCATCCAGGACCTGGAACGGACCCGGGTCCTGGTCCAGGAGCAGATCGCCCTGCGGCAGCGGCTGGCCACGGCCATTCTGCCCGGCGGTGGCACCGACACGGCAGCAGGGCAGGCAGGGACTGCTGCCCGGCCCATGAGCAGGGCCGAGCGGCTGCACGCCCTGCAGCAGTATCTCGAATCGCTGCTCAGCAAGTACACGGAACGGCATCCCGAGGTCCGGCGAACCCGGCAGATGATCGCCAGGCTCGAGCAGGAACTGGCCAGCCAGCCTGCTGCCGAGGAAAAAAAGGAGGGGGCCGCAACGTCTGCGGTCTCGCCGCCGACATCCGAGGACGCGGAGATCGCCCGGGCCCGGCTGCAGCTCAAGGAGATCGACCTCAACATCAGGCAGCTGCGGGCGGATCAGAAAAAGGTCCGTGCCGAGATCGACAAGTATGAGAAATGGGTGGCCGCAGCCCCTGTGAGGGAGGCGGAGTGGAATGCCCTGACCAGGGATTACAATGAACTGCGGCGGCACTATGACTACCTGGTGGCCCAGAACCTGCAGGCCTCCTCGGCGGAACACCTGGAGCGGAAACAGAAGGGCAGCAAGTTCAAGATCGTCGATCCTGCCCGTTATCCGGACAAGCCCTTCAAGCCCGATTTCAAGAAGATGCTTCTGCTCGCCCTTGCCGCCGGGCTGGCGCTGGGGCTCGGAGTGGTTGTCGGGCTCGACTTCATCGATACCTCATTCAAGGATGTGGATGATCTGGAGGAGTTCCTCGGCATGACGGTCACCTGTTCGGTACCCTATCTCGAGACCAGGGCCGAGGCGCGAAGACGGCGGTTCTGGAATATCTTCTGGACACTGCTCTACCTGCTCTACGGTGTGCTTCTGCTGGCCGCGCTGGTCTGGTTCTGGCGCAAGGGCCAGATCATTCTCTAGGTAAACGTTCAGCAGCACGCCATCTGCACGCGCTCGCTGCTGGCCGCATAGCCGACTATAGCGGTCAGCCACGATCACGCACAGCTGACGCACTGCTGAACGTTTACCAAAAGTATTGCTGCTTTTCAGGTAGTAGTTACTGATGATGGACTCGTAAAAAGTCCATCACACTCTAAAGATGGCTCAGCATAAAAGTTCGATATACAAGGCGTAGCGGTGTCGGCCAAGCGGAGGCGTACATGTAGTACGTCGAGCATTGGCCGTACCCGCTACAACGCAGTAGATCGGACTTTTTGCGACGCCATCACTGATAGCGGTGAACTATTACTTCTCTAGATCGTGGTGATGCGGAAGACCCTGGCCGACAACGACCATCGACGGAACAATGTATAGAAAGTACTACGGTTTTTCCAGCAAACCCTTTGACCTGGCACCCAATCCGGACCAGGTCTTCATGAGCGAGACACACCAGGAGGCCCTGGCCGTTCTCCGCTACGGCGTGATCGCCAAAAAGGGATTTCTGGTCCTGACCGGTGATGTCGGTACCGGCAAGACCACCCTGCTCCAGGTCCTGGTACGTTCCCTGGACATGGAGGTCCACTGCTGCCTGCTCAATAACCCCACCCTGTCCCGCGACGAGTTTCTCTCCTTTCTCGCCCACCAGTATAAACTGCCCTGGGAGGGCAACAAGGCCCTCTTCCTGCTGGCCTTTGCCGACTTTCTCAAGGCCTGTCATGACCGGGACGAGCGGGTCCTTCTGATAATCGACGAGGCGCACATGCTGCCCGTGGAGCTGCTGGAGGAGGTCCGGCTGCTTTCCAACCAGGATGTCAGCGGCCAGGATGTGTTTTCCATCTTTCTTGTCGGCCAGTCGGAGCTCAACGACCGGCTGCGGGACGAACGTCTGCTGCCCCTGAGGCAGCGTATCGGCATCCGTTTTCACCTGCAGCGGTTTACCCGGGAGGAAACCGCCCAGTACATCAGCTATCGCATGCGCGCAGCCGGCGGGCAGCACCTGGATATCTTCAGTAACGATGCAGTCTCCCTGATATATAAGGTCAGCAGGGGAACGCCACGCCTCATCAATATCGTCTGCGATCATGCCCTGCTCACCGGTTTTGCCGATGACCGGCCCAGGATCGGCGTCGATCTGATCAGGGAGTGCGTCGAAGATCTCCACCTTCCCGGTGAAGAGACTCCGCTGCCCGTTGCCACGGGCGGCAGGCGCGGACGATGGTCCCTGCTGTGGCGGGGCCTTGCCCTCCTGCTGGTCATTGCCGTGCTGCTGCTTCTCCTGGAGGCACTGCCCGGGACGCGGGAGTATTCGCCCCTTGGATCATTGCTGCCGCCCGAATGGCTGCAGCAACTGCACCGTCTGTATGATCGCTTTCTGTGAGATCCATGGTCGAGGGATGTATCAGCTCATCGCCATCGGCAACCGCTTCGAAATACCGTAACAGTTCACCGCTGTCGGCAACTGCATTGAACCATCGGTGCTTTTACGCAATACCTGCCAAAGGGCTCATGAGGAGGAACGTGTGGGAAAGGTCTACAAGGCATTGAACAAGGCGGGCGTGCACCGGCCTGCGGCAACGGACGACACCGGGGCACCGGACCATGCCCCTGCTGCCGGAGTATCCGCGCCCGTGGAGCAGCCACGGGATGGGGGACCGGGAAAGAGCGTTGTGCCGCCGGCTGCCGGTTCCTGGGACGAACGGCTGCTCCTGGCCACTGCCACGGCCGGGGGTGCGGCCGAGAGTTTCCGCAACCTGCGGACCCGGATCCTGCATCCGTCGGACGGCGATATACCGCGGACCCTGCTGGTCACGAGCGCCACCCCGGGCGAGGGCAAGAGTTTTGTCTGTGCCAATCTGGGGGTCTCCCTGGCCCAGGGGCTCGACACCTACAGTCTGCTGGTGGACTGCGACCTGCGCAAGCCCTCCCTGCATGCCTTCTTCGGCCTCGGCAACGAGCAGGGGCTGGCGGATCACCTGCGGGACGGCCAGGATGTGGGGCCGATGTTCGTCAACTGCGGCATACGCAAACTCTCTCTCCTGCCGGCCGGACCGCCGCCGGTCAACCCGGCGGAACTGGTCGGCGCCCGGACCATGACCGGTCTGGTCCGGGAGTTCGCGGATCGCTATGACGACCGGATCATCATCTTTGACAGCCCGCCCGTGCAGGCGGCCTCGGAGACCCTGATTCTGGCGAAACAGGTGGATGGCATCATCCTGGTTGTCCGCTGGGGCGGCAGCCGCCGCGAACATGTCCAGGATCTCCTTGACCTGGTGGGCAGGGACAAGATCGTTGCCGTGGTCTTCAACGCCTACCGGGCAACAGTGTTCGACACCAGGCTCTTCGGGGCTTACGAGTATCAGCGGGATTACTCCTACGGAGCCGGTCAGGCCGATGGAACGTAAAAGTTCCTGTCGGTCAGGTGGTTGCCGAGAGCGGTAAACTGTTACATCGTTCCCTGTTTTTCGATCACCAGCACGGCGCAGTGGGCCTGGCTGATGACCTTTTCCGTCACATGGCCCATGAGCAGTCTGGACAGCTCCCGGCCGTGCCCTCCCATGACAATCATTCCCACGTCGTGTTCCCTGGCGGTGGCAGTGATGACATCGGCTGTCTTCCCCGGTCTGGCCATGGGCACGCAGCCGGCGGTCACCCGCTGCTCCTCGAACCGCCGACAGGCCCCGGTGACGGTCCGGCGCGCCTGTTCCATGTCGGCGTCACGCGTCGCCACGGCAAGGACGAAGACCTGCTTCAGAAAGGGACAGTGCATGGCCAGGCTGATGACCTCCTCGGTGGCCTGACCGGCGAACGCCGAGCCATCGGTGGCCAGCAGGATCCGTTCGACGTTGATGCGGGCGTTTCTCGGCACCACCAGGACCCGGGGGAAGCCGAGGCCGATGATCTTGGAGGCCACGCTTCCGGCCAGCAGCTTCATCAGGCTGCTGCGGCCGTGGCGGCCGATGACGATCATGTCGGCCCTGTTGCGTTGCGCCAGCTCGATGATGGTCTTCTCGGGCATGTAGGATTCTTCGATGATGGCCCTGCATTCGATGCTGCCTGCAGCAGCTTCCCTTTCCAGACGTCCGATATACTCCCTGATTTCCCTGCGCAGGGTGGCCGATTCCGCGTGCGCCGATGTGGCGAGTTCCGTATCAACGGTGATGACATGGAGAATGACCAGGCGGGCCTTCCATGTCCTGCACAGGAAAAGAGCCTCCCGTTCCGCGCCGGCCCCGAATTTTGTCCCGTCCGTGGCCAGGGCTATGGTCTCTATCTTGCCGAGCATGTGGTTGCTGTGGGATGCCATGCTTGCTCCTCTTCCGGTTGGGGGGGTGAGATCTGTTGCTTTGCGTCCGGGGGCCGGTCTTGTGACAGTTGACCGCTATCGGCAGCGGCCTTGAAATGCCGCTGCTTCTGCCCGGTTTCCGGTCATGGCGTATCCTGGGGCACATAGTGGGTCAGGGGGCAGTCCCTGCAGCCTTTTTCCGGAAGGTCGGTGTGATAGTGAACCTTCCGGATGATATCCCTGACCGCTGATTCCGTATCCGGATACAGGTTCTCCAGCCCGATCTTGTCCAGCAGGTGGGTCCGTTCCATGACCTGCATGACCTGGCCCTTGACCCCGGACATGGCGAAACCGAGTCCGGCGGCACGGACCCGTTCCACCAGCAGGGCCAGGGCCTCCTCGCCCGAGGCGTCCATATCGTTGATTCCCTTGGCATCCAGGAGAATATACCGCAGGTCCGGGTGTTCGGTCCGGAACCTGGTCACCTGCTCGTCCAGATAGCTGGCATTGGCGAAGAAGAGGGCGCCGTCGAAGCGGACCACCGAGATGTGCCGGCACCCCTTGAGCCGGTAATGCTCGGCGCTCTTGAGAACCTTGTCCTCGTACATGGAGAGTTCGGCGACCACCGGCCGCATGGACTTGTACAGGAAAACGCCCATGGAGAGGGCCACGCCCACCATGATGCCCTTGTCGAGGTGCGGGGCATAGGCCAGGGTGACGATGAAGGTGATGATGGAGATGGCACCGTCATACCACTGGGCCTTCCAGGCATGGATGAAGCCGGAGGTGTTGACCAGGCCGATGACCGCCATCATGATGACTGCAGCCAGCACGGCCTGCGGCAGATGATAGAGCAGGGGCGTGAGGAAGAGCAGGGTGATGACCACCACCACAGAGGTGACCACGGAGGAAATCCCTGAGACGGCGCCGGCCTGGAGATTGACCGCAGAGCGGGAAAATGAACCGGAGACGGAATAACTGGCGCCCATGGAGCCGACGATGTTGGCCAGGCCCTGGCCGATGAGCTCCTGGTTGGGGTCGAGGCGCTGGCCGGTCTTGGCGGCCATGGCCTTGGCGATGGCGATGGCTTCCATGAAGCCGAGAAGAGAGATGATGACCGCGGTGGGAAAGAGCTTGACAAAGGACTTCGCACTGATATCAGGCATGGTGAACGGCGGCAGTCCCTCGGGGATCCTGCCCACCACGGCACCGCCGCCCATGAGTTTGAGCCTGTCCGGGTCGAGGGGAACCCCCTGGACGGCCAGCCGCCACGTGCCTCCGTCGGTCTTCAACCCTTCCGGCACATCCTTTTTCGGGTAAAAGATGGTGCTGTCGCCCCGGCGGACCGCAGCCAGCTTCATCTGGCGGAGTTGATTTCTAACCTGGTGCAGCCGCTCCCTGGTCTCCTCCAGCCGGGCGGTGAGGATGTTGACCTCGCTCTCCATCCGGAGCACGGCTATGGATTTGGTGCCTCGCAGGGCCTCGTCCCTGATCAGCTGCTCGTCGATCTCCAGACCCAGGGTGGCACGTTTCTGTCCCAGTTCCCTGATCTCCCTCACCAGGCGGTTGAATCTCTGGATCCTGTCCTCCAGGCCGGGAACCTCGATGGCGGCAACACTGACATGGACATCCCTGTTGAAGCCGGTGAAGTAGGAGATCAGGGTGGTGATCACCACGGCCACCAGGACGTTGGGAATCCTGGGATTGAGTTTTTTCAGAACCACCATGATCACCACGGCGCCGATACCGTAGAGTAACGTGGGCAGGTGGGTGTAGTCCATGGCTGCCCGGGCCACCCGCATCATGGTCTCGTAGTGGTGAGGCGCCTTGTCCACGTAAACACCGAAAAATTTGGAGAACTGGGAGGAGGCGATGATGATGGCGGCGGCATTGGTGAAACCGTTGATCACCGGGTGCGAGAGGAAGTTGACCACCATGCCCAGCTTGAGCACACCCAGGGTGAACTGGAACAGGCCGACCACCATGGCCAGGGTGATGGAGTAGGCGATGAATTCGGGCGATCCGGCCGTGGCCAGGGGTTCCAGGGAGGCTGCAGACATCAGCGAGACAACGGCCACCGGGCCCGTGGCCAGCTGGCGGCTGGAGCCGAACAGCGCCGCCACCATGGGCGGCAGGAAGGCCGCATAGAGACCGTAGTATGCAGGAAGGCCGGCGAGCTGGGCATAGGCCATGGACTGAGGGATCAGGACCAGGGCGACGGTGACGCCCGCCACGAGGTCGGCCTTGAAATCACCACCCCTGTAGCCCTTGAACCAGCGGAGAAACGGGAAGAGTCCGGGAATGAGTCTGGAGATCATTTCGTTGTCACCTTGCTTGCTGTCGGTATGTGTCGGGATGGTTCGCGGGATCAGACAGGCTGTTGATGGCCCGTGGCTCGGTCCGGGTCAGGAGAGCAGTTCCACGGTTCCGTGGGCCAGGTGGTAGAATGCGGCAGTGATACGAAGTTGTCCGTTGCGGACCAGCGGCGCGAGGATCGGTTCGGAGGCGGTCAGTTGCCCTGCCGTCATCCGGGCGACCTCCCGGGCTGCATTGTCGGTCAGATCGCCTTCCATGCTCCCGGCCCGGTCCACGGCGGGCCGGATGGCCGGGGCAAGGCTTGCCATGTGGCCCTGCAGGTCCGCGCCCGAGGCAACGGCCGCCACGGCGCCACAGTTGGAGTGGGCAAGGACCATGAGCAGGGGGACGCGCAGGCCGACGGCGGCATATTCCAGGCTGCCGAGGAGGTGGTCATTGATGATGCTGCCTGCAACCCGGACGACAAAGAGATCGCCCAGTCCCTGGTCGAAGATGAGCTCCGGCGGCACCCGGGAGTCGGCACAGGACAGAATGGCGGCCCAAGGTGCCTGGCCGCTGACCAGGGCATTGCGCCTGCCGGTGTCCTGACGGGGATGGCGGCAGCAGCCGGCGGCAAAGCGCCGGTTTCCGCGCAGCAGTCGTTCCAGAACAGTGTCGCCGCCCAGGGCCGTGGATTCCATGGCTCTTTCTCCGTGAACTGGATGAGAGGATCTGCGGCCGCATATCCCGGAACCGGGACCGGATGGGGAGTACAGGGGATCCGGAGGGGTCGGGCCAGCCGCGCTGGAGCACGTCGCCGGTCCCTCCCGGGGGAGTTCGGTCGACGCACAGCCGGGCCGGCATCCCCGTGCCTGTCCGACCGGTGAACAATGGCAACGATCATCACCGGCGAGGCGCAGGACAGGGATGTCAGCAGTCTTTCAGATTTTGAAAAAATGAAAGAACGCTTCCCGGGACGGAAGGCTTTTCACCTTTCAAAATTTGAAATGCTGAACAGCGGCCTGTCCGGACAGGACCTCCTGGCAAGAGCATGAAATGATTGAGACGGGTTGGGAACAAGGAATGATTCTGATCAATTTTGAGCGATTTTCCGGACGATGTCAAGGGGAAAGCCCGTCTCCATGGAGGATGATTTCCCGGTTGTGGTGGAGAGATCACCAGGGCGCCGGCGGAAGATCGTTGAAAAAACAGGGTGAAAACATCCCCGGAAATCGTAACGGATCACCGCTGCCGGACATGGAGGTGTTGATCAGGAGAACGACGTGTTGCCGGTGAGGCAGAAGAGTGGATGCTCAATCTCTGCTCAGGTGTTGTTCGATATCCAGGCCGGCGTCCTGGTATTTTTTCAGCTTGCGCCACAGGGAGACCCTGTCGATTCCCATGATCCGCGCCGCCTTGGACCGGTTGCCGTCCACGCTCTTGAGGACCGAGAGGATATAGTTGCGCTCATGCACTTCCAGGCTGTGCAGCGCGGCCTCCCTGTCCGCTGCCGCCGTGGGCGCGGTCGTGGGGCGCTTGCCGGCAATGTCGGGCGGGAGGTGGTGCATCCTGATCTCCGCCTCGCCGCACATGGCCAGGGAACGCTCGATGATGTTCTCCAGTTCGCGGACATTGCCCGGATAGTCGTAGGCGGTGAGAAAGTCCATCACCTCGGGGGACACGGTCTTCACCGAACCATCGGCTCCGGGATGCTTGGCCAGGAAATGGCTGATGAGCAGGGGGATGTCATCCCTGCGATCCCGCAGGGGCGGGATGAACAGGGAAACCACGTTGATCCGGTAATAGAGGTCCTTGCGGAACCTGCCCCTGGCCACCTCGTCCTTCAGGTCACGGTTGGTGGCGGCAAGGATCCGGCAGTCGATGGGGATCTCCCGGGTGCCGCCGACCCGGAGAATCTTCTTTTCCTGGAGGACCCGCAGCAGCTTGACCTGCATGCTGAGCGGCATCTCGCCGATTTCATCGAGCAGAATCACTCCCCCCTCGGCCGATTCCAGCAATCCCATCCGGAAGCCGGTGGCGCCGGTAAATGCCTCTTTCTCGTGGCCGAACAGCTCGTTGAGCATGAGCCCTTCGCTGAGGGCTCCACAGTTGATGGGCAGAAACCGCTTGTTGGCCCTGGGGCTCAGTTCGTGGATGGTGGAAGCCACCAGTTCCTTGCCGGTCCCTGTCTCGCCGGTGATGAGGACATGGCAGTCGAGCTGGGCCACCTCGGCGATGTCGTCCTTGAGCCTGAGGATGGCCGGGTTCTGGCCGATGAACTGAACCCGGCGCTTGCCGTCGATCTGCTGCTTGAGGAGGATCACCTCGCGGCGGAGCCTGGTCTTTTCCAGTGCCTTTTCCACCAGGTTCTGCAGCTTGGGGATCTTGAAGGGTTTGGGCAGGTAGTAGAAGGCGCCCTTGAGCATGGCATCCACTGCCGAGTCCACGGTGGCAAAACCGGTGACGATGATGACCTCCGCATCAGGCTGCTGTTCCTTGACGGTCTCCATGAGCTGCATGCCATCCATCTCGGCCATGCGCAGATCGGTGATCACCAGGTCGAAGCGGGTCCTCCGCAGCCGCTCCAGGGCCTCGATGCCGCTGTCGGCGGTTTCCACCTGGTACCCGTCCCTGGCCAGGACGTGGGCAATGTTCTCCCGATTGACGATCTCATCGTCCACGACAAGGATATGGATCTCTTCAGCTGGCAGCATGGGTGTCTCGCTCTGTTGTCCGGTGTTCCGCGCGGGAGGGCGGCTGCAGCGGCAGGGTGATGATGAACACGGTACCCATTCCCCTGCTGCTCTCCACCCGGATGGTACCGCCGTGCCGCCGGATGATGCCGTGGGCCACGGACAGGCCCAGGCCGGTGCCTCGACCTTCCGGCTTGGTGGTGAAAAAGGGGTCGAAAACGTAGGGCAGATCCCGGGCGTCGATGCCCTGGCCCGTGTCGCGAACCCGGATCACCACCCGGTCGCGCGGCGACTGGATGGCCGCCGACAGGGTGATCTCTCCCGGTGGCGGGGTTGCCTGGATGGCATTGATGAGGAGATTGACAAAGACCTCGGTCATCTTCTGCCCATCCATGGGCAGGATGATGCGGTCCCTGATCTGGTTGATCACGGTCAGTCCGTCCGGGACCTCGTTGCGCACCAGCATGACCGCCTTGGCCGCGACCTCGGCCAAAGGGCCCGGTACGATGGCGAAGTCCTGGTCCCTGGAGTATTCCAGCAGGCCGCGGACGATCCGGGAGGCCCGCTGCGCCTCGTCGTCGATGGTCCTGAGCAGTTTGCGGATAAACTCCAGGTTGCCCTCTTCCAGCTCGGCCAGGGCGATCTGGCTCGAGGTGGAGATGTTGTTGAGAGGATTGTTGAGCTGGTGGGCGGTGCCCGAGGCGATGGTTCCCAGGGAGGAGAGTTTGTGCGCCTCCAGCAGCCGTACCTGGTCAGCCTCCAGCTCCCTGGCTATGGAGTTGAAGGCATGGAAGACGCTGGTCGCTTCGTAGGAGCAGCCCCGGGATGGTTCCCGGGGGACAGGTTCAAAACTGCCCTCGGCCAGGGAGCGGGCAGTCTGCTCGAGTTCCTTCAGGGGACGGAATATGCCGCGCCAGAGGGAAAAGAGCATGACCGCCAGCAGCAGGGTCGAGACCAGGAAAAAGGTGATCAGCTGCTTCCTGAACCGCGAAACCATGGTCCGCAGGTGTTCCTGTTCCTCGTGCAGCAGCTGCCGTGAAAGCTTCTGCAGCCGCTCCCCGGCCAGGTCCACCCCGTGCAGGTCGTCCGGCCCTGCCGTTCCCCTCTCCAGCGAGAGCTGAAGCTGTTCCATGGTCCCTGCGTACTGCTGGCTGGCATCTATCATCCCGGCCAGGGCCTGGCTGGCATGCTCCTCGGTGATGATGCCTGCCAGGGCGAGCCGCTTCGCATGGATCCGCTGCTGCAGTTTCAGGTTGTTCTCCAGTTCGCTTTTCCCGTGTCCCACCACGTACTCCTCCTCGGACTGCCTGAGCATCTCGATGAGGGTGTTCAGCTGGCCCGCCTGGACAAGGTGCTCCAGCTCCCGGTTGAAATTGCGAAAATCGCGCAGGGGGACCAGGGAGAGGAGGCCGAGAATGGTGATGTAGGCCATGCCGTTGAAGATCAGCCTGCTGAGGTGGGTGACGGGGAAGAACATGGGTGATGTTGCAAAAAGTAACCCGATGCAATGTGCAACGGTTGATATGTTGTCTTGGGCTCCCTCCCGGCGGTCACGGGTGGATGTGGCCGGATTCGCTGTCCGGGCCGGCCGGGATTTTTTCCTCGGTCCGGGTCGGGGCTCTGCGGTGTTCTGCCTGTTGCACCGGGACGGAATCCCGGTCCGTTTCAGGATCTGCAGAAAAAAGCGTTGACCGGCCAGGGCCACGGGCTTTGTCTTCGATAATCGCACAATGTGGTATGTATGCCGTCGCTGGCAACAACCACGTTGTCGCCCCCGGTGTTTTCCGCTGCCGACAGTGGCGGGGGACCGGTTCCGGTGGCAGGAGGGGACGCATCGTTGCACTTTGTAACAGATTCAGGGGGGAAAGGAAACCGATCGTTGGAGGTTCTTGCACAGCTTTTCTTGTAATTTATCAGAATTATTTGGTAAAATGATCTTGCGGCAATGTGGCATGGTCTATGCTATTTGAGTGGCTGGTACAGACCAACAGATGAGTGTCACGGAACCGTTTCCAGCATGGTTGAAGTCAAGAAAACAGTACCGAAGATCCTTGTTGTCAGCGGCGAGTCGTTTTCCAGGCCCCTCATGGAGTATGCCCTGAAGATGGCCCAGCGCCTGGACTTCGAGATCATCTCGCTGAGTGTCAATGAAGAGATTCTCTCCCTTTCCGGAGCAGAGCGGGCGCGGGCCGAGGCCCGGTTCTATGCACAGGCCAAGAGGTCGGCGGCGGATTTTGCCGGTCAGGGCCGGGAGATGAATGTCAGGGTGAGCTCGATCATCAATATCAATGACAAGCAACAGGCCATTGCGGAGCTGGAAGAGCAGGAACCGGCCATCCGTTACATCCTGTCCGAGCCTGACCCGCAACGGACAGGGGGAAGTGGCGATCGTATGGTCAACCCGGTCTTCAACCTTGTCTGCTCCCGCTGACTCGATCCGGGAGGGGACAGGATCCGCAGGCCGTCAGGTCTGCCTCGGTCATATCCGCTCCTGCCGCCGGGTGGGATCATGCAACGATGCGGTGCCGGCGAGGACCTGTAAGGAGTGAACTATCATACAGTCAAGGAGAGAGACAT
Organism: Desulfobulbaceae bacterium; assembly: GCA_026987195.1. Lineage (GTDB taxonomy): Bacteria > Desulfobacterota > Desulfobulbia > Desulfobulbales > Desulfobulbaceae > DRKI01. The sequence goes on from JALSNC010000080.1 coordinate 41,039, forward strand.
ATGGCAATCATAACAATATTCAGCGCGGATTTCTGCAGGGAACAGGAGGTGGTGAAAGAGCTGACCGCCAGGACCAGCTTCCGGCTGACCACCACTGACCAGATCGTTGCCGAAGCGGCGGTTCTGGCCGGCATGGACGAGGCAAAGGTCAGGCGGGCACTGACGCTTAAGACCTCGATCTTTGAAAAGTTCACCCACGAAAAGCAGTTCGCCCTGGCCCATATCAAGCTGGTCCTGTCCAAGCTGCTCATGGTCTCGGCGGGCCGCGACCTGATCCTCACCGGCTATTCGACCCAGCTCATCCCCAGGGAGATCACCCACTTCTTTCGGGTCGGGCTGATCGCCGACAAACAGTACCGCATCAAGGTGGCCATGGAGGAGCGGGGGCTTTCCGCCAGGGAGGCGGAGAAGCTCATCAGCAGTCTCGATGAGGAACGGGCCCAGTGGCTGGCCAGGTACTGCGGTATCCAGGATGCCTTCAACCCCGCCGACTACGACCTGCTCATCCCCATGAACAAGGAATCGGTCAAGGATGCCGCCGAGCTGATCATCGGCTACCTGGACAAGGATATCCTCCAGCCGACCCCCAGTTCCGAGCAGGCGGTGGAGGATTTCAACCTTCAGGCCATGGTCGAGGTCGCCCTGGCCAAAAAGGGTCACGACCTGACCGTGCAGGCGGTCAACGGCAGGGTCAAGATCATCCTCAACAAGAACGTCACCCGGCTCAACCGCCTCAAGGAGGAGCTCAAGGCCATTGTCGAACAGGTGGACGGCGTGGAAGAGGTGGAGATCGGTCTGAGCAAGGACTTCCATCAGACCGATGTGTACCGGAAGTACAACATGGAGATGCCTTCCAGGGTCCTGCTGGTTGACGACGAGCAGGAGTTCGTCAAGACCCTTTCCGAGCGGCTGGCCCTGCGGGACATGGGATCGGCGGTTGTCCATGACGGAGAGTCGGCCCTGCACCTCATCGAGCATGACCAGCCCGATGTCATGGTCCTCGACCTGAAGATGCCCGGGGTCGACGGCATCGAGGTCCTGAAGCGGGTCAAGGAGACCCGGCCGGAGGTGGAGGTGATCATCCTCACCGGCCACGGTTCGGAGGAGGACAGGAAAAAATGCATGGAACTCGGCGCCTTTGCCTATCTTCGCAAGCCTGTGGACATCACCAAGCTGAGCAGTGTGATCAAGGAGGCGCACGAGAAGGTGCGCCGGCAGAAACAGGGCTAGTCGGGCTGGAGGGGCATGTCGTTTCTGGAGCGCATCAAGGTCCCGTTCTGGGATCACAGGGAGCGGGTGGCCGGGGCCGAAGGACAGCAGTATATCTTCCGCAACAAGTGGAAGATGCTGGCGGCCGGCATCTGTCTGCTGACCCTCGTGCCCCTGGGAGCCTCCACCCTGTTTTTCTACCAGAACTCCAGGGAACAGGCAGTCCGGGAGCTGCTCCAGGAGACCAGGGTCTTTGCCGCTGACACGGCCCTGGATGTCTATATGTTCCTCAAACAGTACATCATGGTGCTCCAGGTCATCGGCACCATGTACGGCCGCGACCAGCTTGTCGAATCCGCACTGCTGGCGCAGATCTTCGCCAGTATGGCCGGTACGGACGATGCCTTCATTCACCTGGATGTCCTCGGTGCCGAAGGGCATGTCCTGGCCTCCCGCTGCATCGATACCCACTGCCGTCGCCATCGGGCCGCCAGGTGGATCGACGATCTCCATGAGGAGAACTTCAGCATGGGCCATATTGTCAGCGAGGGGGGGACCCGTTACCTTTTTGTCCGGGTCCGGATCGCGGACCGGGACGGCTCCTTTTTTTACCTGCGCGGCCTGCTGCCCACCGGGGCGATCAGCGGTTTCCTGGACCAGCTGGAACTGGAGGACATCGTTGATGTCTTCATCGTTGACAGCAGCAACAGGCTGCTGACGGAATCAGCCTATTTCGGCGCTTCGGGGGACAGGGCGGTCATGCCGGAGGACCGGGACCTGCCGACAGCGATCATGGTGGAGCATCCCGAGACCGGGGACGGCAGGGTTCTCTTTGTGGGAGCCGATTATATCGGCAGGACAGCGATGAAGCTGGGCCTGGTGGTGTCGGAGCGGAACCTGGAGAAATTCAGAGGACGCATCCGCCGCTATATCTTCGGCCTGGTGGCCCTGTCCACGGTTTTCCTTCTCCTGGTTGTCTTCACCCTGGTGACCTATGTGGTGCAGAAACTCTACCAGGCCGACCTGCGGCGCCGGGAGTATCTCGACCAGGTGGCCCGTTCCGACAAACTCGCCTCCATCGGAAGGCTGGCCGCCGGTGTGGCCCACGAGATCAACAACCCCCTGGCCATCATCAATGAAAAGGCCGGTCTGCTGCAGGATCTCCTCCGGTACGACGACCGGTACCGGGAAGATGAACGCCTGCTGAAGATCACCGACGACATCATCGCCGCCGTGCAGCGGGCCGGCACCATTACCCACCGGCTGCTGGGGTTTGCCAGGAAGATGGATACCTCGGTCCTGGCCATGGACGTGGAACACGTGGTCCGCGAGGTTGTCAGTTTTGTCCGCAAGGAGGCCGAGTACAAGGACATCACCATTGCCATCGATGTGGCCGAAGATGTGCCCGAGATCATCAGTGACCGCGGCAAGCTGCAGCAGATTCTGCTCAATCTGATCAACAATGCCATCGCCGCCATGGACCGGGGCGGGCGCCTGGAGATCCGGGTCCGCAACATCCCCGGCGAGCAGGGCGTTGTCCTTTCTGTCAGCGACAATGGTTGCGGTATCAGCGAAGAGAATCAGAAAAAGGTCTTTGAACCCTTTTTCTCCACCAGGACCCGGGACGGCGGCACCGGCCTGGGGCTGGCCATAACCTATGGCCTGGTCCGGGACCTGCGTGGTTCCATGGAGCTGGAAAGCGTGGTCGGCGAGGGCACCACCTTCACCATCACCCTGCCCTACGAGATCGAAGCGGAGGAAGAATAGATCATGCATGTACTGCTCGTCGATGATGAGACGGAACTGGTCTCCACGGTGGCGGAAAGACTTTCCTTTCGGGGCATCGACGCTGACTGGGTGACCAGCGGCCGGGAGGCCCTGCGGCTGATCGGCGAGAAAGAGTACGACATCGCCATCCTCGATGTCAGGATGCCGGGCATGAGCGGGCTTGAACTGGCCCGCGAGATCCGGAGCATCAGACCCGGGCTGGCCATCATCTTCCTCACCGGCCATGGCTCGCAGGCCGATTTCGACGAGGGCGTCAGCCAGGCCGGGGAGGAGTATTACCTGACCAAGCCCATCGATATCGAGGTCCTGGTCGGCAAGATGAAGGAGGTCCTCGGCTGAAAGAGAGTTTTCCTGTCACTGGAGGTCGCTGTGGAGATGAACTGGGATGTGGCCGGGCCGGCCGGGCTGCGGTTTTTCGGCGGAATGACCGCCCTGACGACCCATGAGCTGAACAACTGCCTGGGGATCATCAACGAGAACGCCGGCCTGCTCGAGGACCTGGTGCTGATGGCCGGGCAGGGAGCGGCCGTTGATCCGGAACGCTGGCTTCTCCTGTCGGAGCGGATCAGCGGCCAGGTGCGGCGGGCGGACGGGATCATCCGCTGCCTCAACAGTTTTGCCCACAGCGTGGACAGCGACCGGACCGGGGCGGATATCGGTGCACTGCTGGAGGTGACGGTTTCTCTCTCGGGCCGCCTGCTGGCCGGGGACCGGGTCAGGGCGGTGGTGGAGAGACCGGAGGAACGTGTAGTCCTGACCACGGCACCGTTTCACTTCATGCACCTCTTCGGCCGTTGCCTCGTCTTTGCCGCGCGTCATGTTGCAGAACCGGAGCGGGAGATCCGGGTTGCCTGCGCAGCGGCCGCAGATGGGGGGGCTACCGTCACCCTGGGCGGCCTGGATCGGGTCGATGCAGCCGAATGTGCCGGCGAGATCGAGCAGGAGCTGCTGGCCGCGCTGAAGGGGCGTATCCGCCGGGGTGATCTGCCCGGGGAACTGCTGCTCGAGTTGAGCGGCGACCCGGCACCCTGAATCAGCGGCTGTCCCCGGCACACCGGGCCAGATTTTCCGTAAATGTTCAGCAGCACGCCATCCGGAGTCTGCGCTTGCCTGCACGCGCTCGCGGCTGGCCGCATAGCGGGCTGTCGGAGTCTCGCTACGCTCGCCTACCTGGGGGCCAGCCGCGATCAGGCAGAGCGGAGCTTTTACCAGGAGTATCTGTCTTTTTAGGCGGTTGCCGATAGGGGTGAACTGTTACGAAAAACCGTCTCCGGACTGGGCAACGTCCGGGAGATGAGCAATCAGAACAATCAGGGTAAGCGCTCACAGGGACCGCACGGAGTCTTCGCTTGCCTGCGGTCAGGCACGCCCGCACAGATCTGCGGCCCCTGAGAGCGCTTACAGCATTGTGGTCGAAAAAACCGATGGCTGGTTATCCCGTGAGGGCTTACCAGCCAGGCCGCGGATGGATCGCGGTCCTGGTGCAGTGTTTTCTGCTAACCGTGGTATGTTTGCGAAGGAGGGTTTGAAATGAGAAGAGGATTCCATCGATTGCTACTCGCACTCGGGGTCGCGGCAGGGTGTCTCCTGCTCTTTTCCGGTGTGGCCATGGGGGCGGAGGAGGCGGTCAAGACCGTCACCCTGACCCCGAGGATGGGGGTGGTCATGGGGGTGCTGGTGCTGGCCATCCTGCTGTTTATCTTCGAGTTCGTCCGGGTGGACGTGGTCGGCATCATCATGATGGTCATCCTGCCCATCCTGGGCGTGGTGACGCCCAAGGAGGCCATCAGCGGGCTTTCCAGTAACGCGGTGGTCTCGATCATCGCGGTCATCATCATCGGCGCCGGCCTGGACAAGACCGGCTGCATGAACGTACTGGCGCGCAATATCCTCAAGATCGCCGGAAAGTCGGAAAGCCGGATCGTCACCCTGATCGCCGGCACGGTCGCCTTTATCTCCAGTTTCATGCAGAACATCGGCGCTGCGGCCCTGTTCATGCCCGCAGCCATCCGTATCGGTCGTCAGACAGGGATCCCGGTGTCCCGCATTCTCATGCCCATGGGATTCTGCGCCATCATCGGCGGTACCATCACCCTGGTGGGCGCCAGTCCGACGATCCTGCTCAATGATCTGATCGACCAGGCCAATTCGCTGGGTTTCATGCCCGAGAGAATCGAGCCCCTGGGGCTCTTCACCCAGACCCCCATCGGCCTGGCTCTGGTCACCTCGGCGATCCTCTACTTCATCTTCCTCGGCCGCTTCATCCTGCCGGCCAAGTCGGCGGATGAGGGCGGCGGAGGCGGCCTGATGCCCGACTCCATCGCCGACACCTACCACATGATCGACACGATCTACGAGCTGGAGGTGCCGCCGGACAACCATGACATGCGGACCCTGGAGGAACTCGGGATCCGCGAGAAGTATCACATCAACATCATCGCCATCTATCACCAGCGCAAGAAGGCCAAGTCCCTGGCGCCCCGCAAGACCGACCGGCTCGAGCCCGGCGACACCTTTGCCGTCATCGCCCAGAGCAAGGAGAGTGTCGAGCGGATGGCCGAGGAGTTGAACTACACCCTCAAACCTGATCTCGAGCATTTTGCCGAGGACCTCTCGCCCAACAATTCCGGCATGATGGAGGGTATCATCACCGAGCGCTCGGAGCTGGTCGGCAAGACGCTCAGCGAGGTGCACTTCAAGGAGGCCTTCGAGGTCAACCCCATCACCATCTGCACCGGCGGCTACTGCATCTTCGGTGATATCTCCCAGCACCGGCTCAAGGTGGGTGACGCCATCCTGATGTTCGGGCCCTGGCCCACCTTCCACTGGCTGAAATCGAAGAACACCTTTGCCTTCACCACCGAGGTCAAGGGTGAGCTGATGCGGGAGGACAAGGCCAAAGTGGCGGTCTTCTGGCTCGGCGTGGCCCTGGCTCTGGTGCTCGGCTTCCAGCCCCTGATGGCGATGATCGGGTTTCCCGACATGAAGCTCTCCCTCTCGGTCTGCCTGCTCACCGGCGCCCTCGGCATGATCCTGAGCAATGTCATGAGCATTGACGAGGCCTACGAGTCGGTGGACTGGATGACCGTCTTCCTTCTCGGCGGCCTTATCCCCCTGGGCCTGGCCTTTCAGAAGACCGGTGCGGCCGAGTACATCGCCGTCACCATCATGAACGCCATCGGTTCCGTGCCCACCATTGTCTTCCTGCTGGTGGTCGGCCTGCTGACCTCGTTCTTCACCCTGGTGGTCTCCAATGTCGGCGCCACGGTCCTGCTGGTGCCGCTCTGCATGTCCATGGCAGTCCAGGCGGGTGCTGATCCGCGCATCACCGCCATGGTGGTGGCCCTGGCCGCCTCCAATACCTTTGTCCTGCCCACCCACCAGGTCAACGCCCTGATCATGCGGCCCGGCGGCTACCGGACCGTGGATTATGCGCGTGCCGGTGCCGGCATGACCATCCTGTTCCTTGTAGTGCTGATCGGGATGTTGTATCTCTTCTATTAGGAGCGCCGTTTTTCTACCCGGCAACCTGCGGCAGTGCGCAGGTTGCCGAACTATCAAAAGGAGAAAGTGTGACAATGCGATACTACAGTCTGAAGCAGGTGTGTATCATGCGGATCCTGCCCTGTATCCTGGGGGTGCTGCTGGTCATGTCGGCCATGTCGGCCATGGCCGGCGAGGAGACCGGTTCCCACGGCGGGGCGGCGGCCACCGGGACGGAACAGTTGCGGATCTTCGGCAAGATCCTCAATCCGCACGGTGCCGGCGTGGCTGACGCCGAAGTCAAGGTCCTGTTCAACGGCAGGGAGCTGGAGGCAGCGGTCAGCGCCCACGCCGCCCACGGTTCCGGCGGAATAACGACGGCCAGGGACGGCTCCTACCAGGGTGTCTTCCGGCTGCCCGAGGGAGAGCTGGAAAACGGCGTCCTCGAGGTGGAGGCCTACAAGCCCAGCTATGCCAGGATAAAGGTCCAGGTTCCGCTGGAGGATATCGCCCGGGGTCCGGCGGGAATCAGTATCGGCACCGATGTGGAGATCAAGCGGCACATGGGGCCGGCCTTCTGGATCGCCACCGTTGTCTTCGTCCTCGCCTATATCCTGATCTCGTTCGAGCTCCTCCACCGGACCCTGGCCGCCATGCTGGGCGCCTCCATCATGCTGGTCATCAGCTACACCGTGGGGACCTTCAACCCGGAGTACCATATCCTTTCCTATGAGAGCGCCATCAGGGCCATTGACATGAACGTGATCTTCCTGCTGATGGGCATGATGATCATCGTCGGCATTCTCAAGCATACCGGCGTGTTCCAGTGGTGCGCCTACAAGTGCTATCAACTGGCCCGGGGCAATGTCATCATTCTTGCCATCATCCTGATGTCGTTCACCGCCGTGGCTTCGGCATTCCTGGATAATGTCACCACCATGCTGCTCCTGACCCCGGTCTCCATCGAGATCGCCCTGTCGCTCGGCATTTCGCCCATCGCCCTGCTGATCCCCGAGATCCTGGCCTCCAACATCGGTGGTACCGCCACCCTGATCGGTGACCCGCCCAACATCATGATCGGGTCCTATGCAGGGCTCACCTTTGTCGAGTTTGTCAAGAACCTGGCCCCGGTCTGCCTGGTGAGCATGGTGGTGCTCTTTGCCTATACCAAGCTCATCTATAACGGCGAGTACAAAAAGGCCCATGTAACCGACATCAAGGCCTTTATCGCCAAACTGCGCGAGGAGTACCAGATCACCGATGCCACCCTGCTCACGGTGGGTCTGATCATCATGGGGATCGTCATTGCCATGTTCCTCACCCATGGCGTCCTCCACATGGAGGTCTCCATCGCCGCCCTGTTCGGTGCGGCCCTGCTCTTCACCTACGGCCTGCTGACCAAGAAGATCGACCTGCTGGAACTGATCGAAAAGGATATCGAGTGGACGACCCTGCTCTTCTTCATGTTCCTCTTCATCCTGGTGGGCGCGGTGGAGGAGGCCGGGCTGCTCGATATCGTTGCCGACTGGGTCCGGCAGCTTTCCGGCGGCAACCTGGTTGTCTCCATCTGTCTTATCCTCTGGGTATCGGCCATCATGAGCGCCTTTGTTGACAACATCCCCTTCACCGCCACCATGCTGCCCATCGTCGGATATCTGACTACGGTCATTCCCGGCGCCGAGAGCGGCGTCCTCTGGTGGGCCCTGGCCTTTGGCGCCTGCTTTGGCGGCAACGGCACCATGATCGGCGCCAGCGCCAACGTGGTGACCCTCGGTATCGCCGAATCCGCCGGCCATCCGATCCGGTTCTTCGGGTTCATGAAGGTGGCGTTTCCCTACATGATTATCAGTGTGGCCATTGCCAATGTCTGGTTGCTGGTTGCCTATTAGGTCGAACCGTATACGAGGAGTTTCGTTATGAGAACAGTTGAAGATACAGTACGTTTCCTGGTTCCCCTGGACATCGACGGCTCCAGAGACCAGTCGGTGGAGCTGATGAAATGTCTGGCCACCATCCTTGGCGAGCGGCTCGCGAAGATCACTCTGCTCCATGTCATGGCCGGCAGATACCTGAGCGAGCATATGGCCAACATTGATTTCCGGGCCAAGAACGTCATCTCCACCGACAAGTTCAAGGAGCTGCGCCGCGGCTATATCGAGGGTCAGATCCGGCCGGTTCTCGAGACAGCGGCGGACGAGATCCGGCAGACCGGGCTGGAGGCCGCCATCGAGATCGAGATCGAGGACGGTGACCCGGTGGATCAGATCGTGGAAAAGGCCAACAGCGGAGAATACGATGCCCTGATCCTGCAGCGCAGCGGTCTCTCCCGGGTCGGCGACATGTTTGTCGGCAGTGTGACCACCGGTGTCCTGCACCGCGAGGTGCACTGCTCCATCTATCTCCCCGGCAGCAGGCTGCTGGAACAGGGCTGCCGGCCCAGGTGCTGCCTGGTGGCCCTGGACGAGTCGGATCACGCCGCCGAGGCCCTGGCCAGGGCAGGCCGTCTGGCCAGGGCCTGCGCCGATACCATGGAGAGGGTGGTCCTGGTGCATGTCCTCGACATTGCCCGGTGCGGCGAGGCCCTGGCCGGCGGGGAGGAAGTCGCGGGACCGGCTGCCAGTCTGCTGGATGAGGCTGCCTCATCGCTGATCGGTCGGGGCATTGACGAGAGCAGGATCCGCAAGGTTGCCGCCTGCGGCGATCCCGCCGAGGTGCTGGTGGATGTCGCCGGCAGGGAGCAGGCGGATGTCCTCTTCATGGGCAGGCGTGGCCGTGGCGCGGTCCAGGATCTCTTCATGGGCAGTGTGTCCAGAAAGATCATCTATCGCTGTCCCGAGCCGACCATAGTCCTGGTGAGTGTGGATTAGTCCGCCTCCGGCTCCGGTGTTCAGGATGAAAAAAGCCCGGTGTTGACCGGGCTTTTTTCATGGATTCGCAGGCACAGGCCGGTGACAGGATGTCCGCCCCGGGACCGGTCCGGAGTCATCTCCGTCCCGCCGCCCCTGTTTCCCGTTCCCCTGCCTCCCTGTTGACATAGGCGTGGAAGGTCGGAAAGGCGATGAAAAAGACGACGCAGATCAGGTATTCGATTCCCTTGATGTGCGCGTAGTATTCAACCAGGGTGTGCGGTGAACCACTGATTCCCGTGGCCTGCAGATACTGCCTGGCAAGCTCGCCCACCGACCAGCCGGACTGGTAGAGCACCCCGACCATGGCCGACATCGCCCAGATGGAGATGAGGGCGCTCAGCGCACCGACCATGAATCCGAACAACATCCTTGCCCTGTCCCTCTTGCCTCTTTCCTTCATGGTCCACCTCCGGCTGATGCGCTGTAACGTATGACAGGGGGCCTGCTCCGCGAAATGACAGGCTCCGAGCCGTGCCTTGCCACTGGTGCACAGGTTCGTGCGGCAACTTCCGGCCTCCTGTCTGTCGATCCGGTTTTCGTCTATCGTCCCTGTTGCCGCCTGTGGTGCCGGGAGGAGCGGAGGAACATCTTCCCCCCCCTTGTTACCGGCTGCCGACCAGGCGTGCCGGCAATGAAGATTGTTGGAACGTACACGACCGCCCGCAGCAGTGCGGGCGGTGTTTTCCTGCTGGTTGGCTGTGTGGCCGGAGCAGGATATTCTGCGCCGGCCATCCTCATTCATCCGCCGGTTACCGCGGTCAGCAGACCCCTCAGGAGCTCGCCGGTCCCGCTGGTGGCCAGGCCGCCGATCATGCAGGCAAATCCCCAGATCCCGA
>JALSNC010000081.1 GCA_026987195.1 Desulfobulbaceae bacterium
GGTAGTCCATGACCTTGCGGAACAGGGACCGTCCCCGGTCCGTGTGCCAGATGGCGTTCATGGCGCTCTCCACCGTGCTGAGCACCAGGATGATGACGATGAGCAGGCCGATGATGCCGAAGGCGCCGAGGGCGGCAAAATTGGTTCGATCGACGTAGTCGAAGATGGTGTCAACGGCACTGCGCAGATGGCCGGTGAGCGTCAGGGAGGCACGGGACGTGGACTGCCGGGTCGCAGCCGACGCTGGCGGGTTGCCGGAGGGTGTTTCCGGCGCGATCTGCTGCGAGGCCGGCGGTTCCGGCTCCAGTTCGTCGATGAGGCGGTAGGCTGCCACCCGCAACTGGTTGTCACTGCCCAGTCCCTTGAGGACCGCTGTACTCATGGCCAGCATGGGGATCATGGACAGGATGATGGAGTAGGTGAGGGCGGCGGCCCGCAGAGAGATGCCGGTGAGCATATACTCGTCGGCCATGATGCAGCAGATGCGCACCACGGTGCGCAGAAATCCCCTGGCCGTCGTCTCGTCGGCCGGGCCGTCAAAGGCCCAGCGGCGCAGGCGGGAAAGGTGACCGTCCCGCCGGTCCCGGCCATGGTCGTTCATCGGCCCAGCTCCCTGTACAGCCATTTGCCGATGATCTCGAAGACCAGCTCCCGCTTGATCGGCTTGGTGATATAATCATTCATGCCGGCATCCAGGCAGATCTCCCGGTCGCCCTTCATGGCATTGGCGGTCATGGCGATGATGGGGATGGCGTCAAAACCCTGCTTGCGGATCTCCCGGGTGGCCTCCAGTCCGTCCATCTCCGGCATCTGGATGTCCATGAGGATCAGGTCAAACCGGTCCGGATCGGCGGTGAACATCTCCACCGCTTCCCTGCCGTTGCCGGCCGCCTCCACCTTGTAGCCAGCCCTGGTCAGGATCAGGGTGGCCAGTTTGCGGTTGACCGGGTTGTCTTCGGCCAGAAGGATGCGCACCGATTGCTTGAGCTCCTCCCGCACCGAGTACTGGGTGATCAGCCGGTCCTCTGCCTGGCCGCCCTCGGGCAGTTCCCCGCTCCCCAGGAGTTTTTCCATGGTCTTGAAGAGGATCTCGCGCCGGGTCGGCTTGGTGAGAAAGGCGTTGAAGCCGGCATCCCTGCATTTCCGGGCGTTACGGTCCGTGGAAGAGGTATAGGCCAGCAATGGCAGACCGGCCGTTTCCGGCATCTCGTGGCGGAGCATGCGGGCCACGGTGTAGCCGTCCGGATGCGGCATCTGGATGTCGAGGATGGCCAGGTCAAAGGGAGAGCCTTCGGCCAGGGCCCGGCACACCGTCTCCCGCACCAGTGTGCTGTCCTGGAGCGGTGTGACCTTGAGTCCCGCGGCCTCGAGAACATGGGAGAGGATCCCGAGGTTGGTTTTGTTGTCGTCAACAATGAGGACCCGTCTGTCCTTGAGCGAGACCTTGTTGAAGCGTCGACAATGCGGCTTTGCCGACTTTTTCAGGCAGGCCGTGAAGTGGAAGGTGCTGCCCTGGCCCGGGATGGATTCTGCCCAGACATTGCCGTGCATCAGGGCGGCGATCCGGCGGCAGATGGAAAGCCCCAGGCCGGTGCCGCCGAATTCCCGGGTGGTGGAGCCGTCAGCCTGGCGGAAGGCCTCGAAGATGGAGTCCAGCTTGTCCCCGGCAATGCCGATGCCCGTATCCCGTACCGTGGCGTGGAGCGTGATGGTCTCCTCGCTCTCTTCCTCCACCATGATGGCCAGCTCGATCTCCCCTTCACGGGTGAACTTGGCCGCATTGCCCATCAGGTTGACCAGGACCTGGCGGTAGCGGCCCGGATCACCGATGACACTGGCCGGCAGCCGGTCGTCGATACGGCACAGGACCTCTATGGCGCGGGAGGCAACCTTGGGCCGGATCAGGTCGCAGACATCCTGGGCCGTGATCTCGGGGTCGAAATCAATCTCTTCCAGATCCATCTTTCCCGCCTCGACCTTGGAGAAGTCGAGGATATCGTTGATCAGGGCCAGCAGCGCATCGGCGCTGCGCTTGATGGTGCGGGCGAATTCCACCTGTTCCTCGCTGAGATTGGTGTCGAGGAGCATGTCGGTGAAGCCGATGATCCCGTTCATGGGGGTCCGGATCTCGTGGCTCATGGCGGCCAGGAACTCGCTTTTGGCCACGTTGGCGGCCTCGGCCGCCTTCTTGGCCTTGCGCAGCTCGGCGGTCTGCTGCCTGATCTCGGCCTGCAGGGTCTTGGAGTAGTTGAGCTGCTGTTCCTGGATTTTCAGGTAGTTCTGTTCGTTCTCCACCATGATTTCCTGGAACTTCTTTTCCAGGACAGCGGACTTGCGGTCAAACTGCTTCTTCTGGATACGCAGACGGCTGATGGTGTCCCTGGTCTCGCGATGGGCGAGAAAGAGGCGCACTGCCAGGGAGATGGCAGTCCGTATCCAGGAGGACGCGCCGCGCTCCACGCTCTCTGTCGCCGTGGCCAGCAGGTAGCAGTTGAGATCCGGGATGGCGAGCAGGTAAAAGGTCCTCCCATGGACCGTGCATTCGGTTTCAGAAGAGCAATGGGCATGGTCGCGGATCAGCCGTTTGACCTCCACCGTGGTCAGGGGAAAGCCGCTTGACGTCACATGGGTGCCGTCCTCGGCCAGGCAGAAAAAGAGGAGATCCTCTGTCTCCTGTTCCAGGTGGCTGCACAGGGAGGCCAGTTCCTTCGATGAATCGACGAGGTCTGCAAAGAGGGCGTCTATGGGCATGGAGGCCACCTCAGTTTTCATACATCTGGCGAACCTGGTTGATCTCTTCCGGCAGGTCCTCTGCCAGGACCCTGTATTCCTCCATGTTGTCCTGGAAATGGGCGGCAAGGACCGGGGCCAGCGGCAGGCTGACCCCGGCTTTCATGGAGTAGCCGAGCTGGGAGACGATGTATTCGCTCAACTGCAGGATACCCGTGGGCGAGGCCGGGATGAGTTCTTCGGCGACCGAGTGATGGTCCCGGATCGCTTCGGCGATGGGCAGGGGCAGTTGCCATTCGCCGGCCAGCAGGTAGCCGATCCGGCAGTGATCAGTGCCCAGGTAGTGATTCTCCAGTTCCACGATGGCGGGAGGATCGGCACGCAGGGCGTCAAAGGCACGCATGAACCGCTCCTCCTCCACCTGTACCTCGACGATGAGCCCTATATCGTGAAGAATCCCGGTAAGATAGGCATCGTCTCCGTTGATGGAAAAGATTCGCTCCGCGATCATCTTGCAGCAGATGCCGCAGGCGGTGCAGTGGAGCCACAACTGGTTGAAGGAAAAGCTGCGGTTTTTTTTCTCCCTGCCTGCCATGGATTGCAGGGCGTCGGTCATGGCGATGTTGTGCAGGTTTTTCATGCCCAGCAGCGCCACGGCCCGGGAGATGGAGTCCACCTTGCGGACCACGCCGAAATAGGAGCTGTTGACCAGGGTCAGGAGGCGGGCGACAAGGGCCGGGTCGCTGCGGATGACCTCCTCGAAGTCCTGGAGGGTGGAATTCTCATCATTGATCAGCCGGGTCAGGCGGCTGATGATATGGGGCAGGGTCCGGACCTTTTTGAAGCGCTGTATGATGTCCTCGGCCTTTTCCATGGAAGGCTCCTCGGGTTGTTGTCCTGCGGTAAAAGAGACGGTCTTTTCAGGTGGTTGCCGATAGCGGTGAACTGTTACGTCCTGCGGGCCGTGTGCCGGCAACGTAAGAGTTTGACGATATCGGCAACTCCTGTGCAATACCGGTGCTTTTACCCGGAAATATCGGCTGCCGCGGCCCGGAGATCCTCCTAGGCGGATATCTCCTGTTTGCTGATCGCCTCTGCCTTGACCCGGTCAAGGAGGTCGGAAAGGACGGGCTTGATATGCTCGCGCAGGTCCCCGGCCACGAGAATGAAGAGCAGGTCGTCGCCGGGTCGAAAACGACCGGAGCGCGCCTCGATAATGATCTCGTAGATGCCGGGTTTCTCGAGATAGTGCTGCCGGAGCTGTTCCAGGTGGTCCCGGTCGACCCGGGTTTCCAGGGCAACGACCCGGCTGTGGTCTGTCCGGGACCAGTTACGCACGGTCCCGTTATGGATGAGGATCATGCCGACATGGTCGGTAAAGTCGGCTCTTTTTTTCAGCTCGGCTATGGTCTTTGAGATATCCATTGTTCGGTAGCGGGAAGTTGGGGGATTCGGGTTGCACAGCGAGGGAGCCATTCCGGGGCCCGCCGCCCTGGCGATTGTCGTCTCTGGCCGGTGCGGATATGTCCTGCGGCCTGCCCGTCCGGCCGGGTTTCAGCCCGGTCTGCGTTTGCCGCGGGAGCGCAGGACGATAATACTCTTGTCCGTTGATCCGGCCGGTGCCGGGATCTTCAGCCTCTGGCCGGCGCGGATGCGGCCCTTTCTGTCCAGGTTGTTGGCCAGCTTGAGTTCTTTCAGGGAGAGATTGTATCTGCGGGCAATGGCACCGGCCGTGTCGCCCCTGCGGACGATGTAGATCCGGTCGCGGATCTGGCGGGAGCGATAGAAGCGCGAGCCCATCCTGGCGACCTTCTGACGGATGACGGCGGTCGCCGGCAGGCGGAGCAGATAACCCCTGGGAATATGTTTCCTGCCCTCCAGCACCGGCCGCCTGAGTGCCGGGTTGAGCAGGGCGAAGTCCCTGGCCGAGACCCCGAAGTAGGAGCGCAGTTCCCTGGCCGGCGCATATCCCTTGAGCCGCACGGTCACCGTGCCCCTGGGGCGGTCCAGGATGATAGAGCGGTCCCGTTCCAGTTTCCTGGCCACCCGCATGGCGGCAAGGAATTCGGGATAGAAGTTGCGGGAGGCGAACTTGAAACGTCCCTTGCGGTGGAACCTGAAGATGTTCTCGTAGTTCTTCTTCTCCTTCAGGGCCCGCAGCATCCCGTTGCGGCCGTAGTTGTAGGCGGTCAGGGCCAGGGGCCAGGTGCCGAGCAGGGCATAATTTTCTTTAAGCAGCCGGGCCGCGGCATGACTGGCGCGCAGGGGATCGTAGCGCTCGTCGAGGACGTCGTTGATGGTCAGATACTGTCTTCCCGTGGAGCTGGTGAACTGCCACAGGCCGGCGGCACCGGCCTTGCTGTGGGCCTTGGGGTTGAAGGAGGATTCCACGTGGGGCAGATAGGCCAGCTCCCGGGGCAGGCCGTAGGTCCTGAATATATTTTTGATGGACCGCAGGTAGGCACCCGAGCGGATCACTCCCTGGCGGAAGCGGTCCTTCTGGCCGATCTGCAGCCTGATATTGTCCCTGGCCTTCAGAAAGACCGAGTGCCGGCGTTTGGGAAAGAGGGACGCCACGTGCCGTTCTTCCCTGGTGGCGGGTTTTTTCCCGGAACCGAGACGGGTGAGGATGGCCTTGTAGCGCTGGCGGGCGAGCTTGATCAGTTTTCTGTTGATGCGCGCCGCCCCCGGGGTCTCCCAGTCGACGAGATCCACCACCGTGTAGATGATGTTGAGATCGTTCTTGTCGTGGAGGATGCCCTGGGTTGTGGTGTAGCGGCCATAGACCTGTTCCCAGAAGCGGACATTGGTCCGGATGCTCGGGTAGACCGGGAAGGTCTCCTTGCCTTTCTTCGCGCCAAGCACCGGGACAGGCAACAGGAGAAGAACAAGCAGCAGTATGGGGTAATGTCTTCCGGGTAGCATGAATCTCATCCTCGGCCGCCATGGGGCGCGCCGAAAGGGGTCTTTCCGGTTGTGTCCAGTTCAACACACTGGTATTGTATCACATTGGCGGAAAACTGGAGAAGAAAGTTTTTATCCGAAAATCAGGGGCCAGGGGCCAGGGGCCAGGTGTCGGAACAGGTACCTGCCTGCGGCAGTGAGGCGATGGTATCTTCCTGATTGTCACAGTTGATGGCGTCGCAAAAAGTCCGATCCACTGCGTTGCAGCAGGCACGGCCAATGCTCGGCGTACTCCATGTGCGCCTCCGCCTGGCCGACACCGCTACGCCTTGTATATCGAACTTTTATGCTGAGCCATCTTCAGCATGTGATGGACTTTCCGCGAGTCCATCACAGTTGGTGTGGCTCCGGGCCGATACCCCCGGCCATTGCCGGTTTTTCGCCGGTCACGGTTGACGGCCCGCGTAACCCTCACGGGATGGCTAACCATCGGTTTGTCCGACCACAATGGTGTAAGCGCTCTCAGGGGCCGCAGCTCCGGGGTCTTCCATTCTCTGCATGTGGCTGACCATGTATACTCCCATCATCGGCACCCTCGGGTATATTCTTTCCCCGGACCGGCGACAGGTGCTGCTGGTCCACCGCAATGCCAGGCCGGAAGATCAGCACCTGGGCAAGTATAACGGTTTGGGCGGGAAAATGAAACCGGATGAGGATATAGTTTCCTGCATGAAACGCGAGATCCTCGAAGAGGCCGGTATCCGCTGCCGCGAGATGCGGCTGCGCGGTACCATCAACTGGACCGGGTTTGGTCCCGACGGTGAGGACTGGCTCGGTTTCATCTTCCTGATTACCCGTTTTGACGGAACCCCGTACACTGCCAACGAGGAGGGAGAGCTGCACTGGCACCCCCTCGAGACCCTGGACAGTCTGCCCATGTGGGAGGGAGACCGCTATTTCCTGCCCCTGGTCTTTGATGCGGACCCAAGACCCTTTCACGGTCATATGCCCTACCGGAACGGTCGTCCCCTTTCCTGGGACTATTCCCGTCTCTGAACCGCGACGTATCGTCGCTGTGCCGCCGGTTCCGCGGACCCTCTCCTTTCCCCGGTCTCTCCCGGGAAAAAGGTGAAAACCCTTGCACTCGCCCATGGAGCTCTGTATACTATTATGTTTATAACTTATGTCTTAAATTCAATGGGTTGGCCAGGTCACCGGCCGGCCGGTCACCAGGATGAAGGGAGATATGACCATGGAAAATAATGCCGAATTGATTCGCCTGGAACAGTTTGTCGATAAACTCTTGACAAAATACAATGAGTTGAAGGCCAATTTTCATGCCCTCGAGGCCACTCTGCGCGATCGCGACGAGGAGATCGTCAATCTGAAGGCCACCATCGACGAGCTGAGTACCGAGCGGGCAGAGGTGGGGGATCGGGTTGCCGGCCTCATCGACCGCATCGAGCAGTGGGAATCGGAGCAGGAGAACCCGGGTGATGATGGTGGCGAACAGGGGGAGATGCAGGCGAATCTGTTCGAGACAGAGCAGGAGAATCCCCAGTAATCACGACCCGGTCGGGGTGCTGAGATGGAAGAGCGACTTGTGCGGTTCAGCATGTTCGGGCAGGAGTTCACCTTCTACAGTGACGCTCCCGAGGACGAGGTGGAAGAAGTCATCGCACTGCTGCGTGCCGAGCTGGAGGATGCCAGGCTCGATACGGTGAGTACCATTCCCTCCAGTAAGATGCTCGTCCTTGGCTGCCTGCGCATCGCGGCCAGGTATGTCCAGCTGCACAAGGAGTTCGAGGCCTTTCGCAAAAACCAGGGCAGGTCCATCGACGAACTCATCGACAAGGTCGCCTCGGGCATCGATTGATGCCATCCTGAAGGCGGCGTTCAAATTGTCATTTTGTTTTTACAGTTCTTCTGCTATAGTGAAGATCAGGCAGGGATTCCTGCCACTGGAACTTTAACGTATATTGACCTGCAGACCGGGTTCCCTGCGCTGTTGGTGATCAGCGGAGTATTGAGCCAACTCTCATTGATAGGGTAGCTCCGCTGTCATCGAAAGGAAGTCTCCCGATTTCCTGCCGGTGACATGAGCAGTGCCCACCTATTTCCAATAGGTTTAATCATTGCGCTGACACGGCAGGGTGGGGATTTTTTTCCGCAGCAGGCTGCAGTTGTCCGCAACCATGGCAGGAATTTCCGCCGGGGTGCCGATGGGGTCCCCGCAATGGGTGCGGGAGGATGTCCGTAAAAGCTGAGCAGCACGCCGTCTGCGCGCGCCTGCCGCTGCCCCATAGCCGGTCAGCCGCGATCACGCACAGCAGAGGCATTGCTGAACTTTTACAAGAGTCCAGGTAGTTCAAGGCAGTTGCCGATAGCAGTGAACTATTACGGATGCCCGGCGGCAACCGCCGTCCGTGGGAGATAGAGACGACCATCAGTCACGGTCACGAAAGAGATGGTTTCGAGTGAAACAGGCAGACTGTTTCAGGCGCGGTGACAGAGAGACAGCTCTGATGAGATCAGGTTTACCATATATGAGGAATCCATCCGGCGGGCAGTACCCGTGCAGGACAGCAGCAGGAAGATCCGGCATCATGTATAGCCCAGCCACCTTGCGGATTGAATTTCTCCGGTTGTTCGCGTAACCGATTTTCCGAAATTTCCCGGAACGCTGACAGGGATGCCAGGGAGCCGTGCCTATCGGCTGCCCCGGCCGCCGGATTGATGTCAGGTCCCGGTTGCCTCCGGTTGCCCCTTTCTTTTGTCGGCCACGTCTCGGCCTGTCCTCACTCTTCCTCCTTTTTCCGGGCCGTTGTTACTGGTTCCTGCTGATCCGGGGACTGTTACCAATTCGCTAGCATGCTAGGTGTTTCTGTATGGATATGAGTGGCGGTACCATGCTCCTGCTGGGGTTTGACCTGATCGTTGGTGCGGTCATCGGTTTTATCCTGCGCAAAAAACTGGTCGAGGGAAACCAGGCCAATATCGAGGCTCAGCGGCGGCAGATCATTGAGAATGCCATTCAGGACGCTGAACAGATCAAGAAGGAGGCCCTGCTCCATGCCAAGGAGGAGGCCTTTCAGGTCAAGCAGGAGGCGGACCGGGAGATCAAGGCCAGCCGGCTGGAGCTGAAGGACGAACAACGGCGCCTGAATCGCAAGCTCGATGAGGTCCAGAAGGAGTTCCAGTCCCTGGAGAAAAGGGAGACCCGCCTCCTTGAACGGGAGTCCAGGGTCAGCGACCGGGAAAAGGGCGTCAGTCAGCGGGAAGACGAGCTTGCGACCCTCATCGATGAACAGCGTTACAAGCTTGAGAAGATCGCCGGCATCGACCGGGAAGAGGCCAAGCGTCAGCTCATGGACTCCATCGAGAGCGAGGCCCGCATGGATGCGGCCAAGCGGCTGGCCCGGATCGAGAACGAGATGAAGATCGAGGCGGATCGCAAGGGAAAGAATATCCTTGCCCTGGCCATTTCCCGCTACGCCGGTGACTATGTGGCCGACAAGACGGTCTCCATGGTGCCGCTGCCCAACGACGAGATGAAGGGACGGATCATCGGCCGGGAGGGACGTAACATCAAGGCCATCGAAGCGGCCACCGGTATCGATATCATTATTGACGATACGCCGGAGGCGGTCATCCTTTCCGGTTTCAACCCCATCCGGCGGGAGATTGCCCGCCTGGCCCTGGAGCAGCTCATTTCCGACGGCCGCATCCATCCGGCCCGGATCGAGGAGGTGGTGGCCAAGGTCACGGAAGAGCTGGATGTCTCCATCCGCGAGGCCGGTGAACAGGCCACGTTCGACGTTGGTGCCCATGGCATGCATGTGGACCTGATCAAGCTCATCGGTCGTCTCAAGTACAGAACGAGTTATGGCCAGAACATCCTTCAGCATTCGCTGGAGGTCGCCTTTCTCTGCGGCGTCATGGCCGCGGAACTCGGCCTCGATGTCAAGAAGGCCAAGCGGGCCGGTCTGCTGCATGATATCGGCAAGGCCGTGGACCACGAGATCGAGGGTTCCCATGCCATCATCGGCCGTGATCTTGCCCGCAAGTATGGCGAGGCCGAGGATATCGTCTATGCCATCGGTGCGCACCACGAGGATCAGCCGCTCAGGAGCGTGCTCGACATTCTGGTCCAGTCGGCGGACGCCCTGTCCGGGGCCCGGCCCGGTGCCCGCAAGGAGATGCTGCAGAGTTATGTCAAGCGGCTCGAGGATCTGGAACAGATCGCCAACTCCTTTAATGGAGTGGATAAATCCTATGCCATCCAGGCCGGTCGTGATCTGCGCATCATTGTGGACAGCGGCAAGATCGGGGACGACGAGGCGACCCTCATGAGCCGCGACATCGCCAAGGCCATTGAGGAACAGCTCACCTATCCCGGGCAGATCCGGGTAACGGTGATCCGCGAGACCAGGGCCGTGGAATATGCCAAGTGATCGAAAAAGTACCAGTATTTCAAGTGCGTCGCCGCTTGCGGTGAACTGTTCCCTGACAGCTCGCCGCTATCGGCAACACTACCTTGAAGTGCCGATGGTTTTGGTAAAAGTCCAGCTGTGCGCCAGCTGTGCGCCAGCTGTGCGTGATCGTGGCGGGCCGTCAGGCAAGCGCAGAATCCGGCTGGCGTGCTGCTGAACTTTTACACTGTTCCGGATAGGTGGGGCATACCGCATGCCATTGGCGGGAAGAACGAGGAGCAGCAGGAGAGGAAGATGAAATCGGTAGAAGAGCAGATAGCGCTCATCGAGCGCGGGACCGTGGACCTGATCTCGCGTGAGGACCTGGTGAAGAAACTGACCCGGTCCGTGGAGACCGGCAGGCCGCTGACCATCAAGGCCGGGTTCGATCCCACGGCCCCGGATCTCCACCTCGGCCATACCGTTCTCCTGCAGAAGCTCCGACATTTTCAGATCCTCGGCCATGAGATCAACTTTCTCATCGGTGATTTCACCGGTCTCATCGGCGATCCCACCGGCAAGTCGGATACCAGGCCACCACTGACCCGGGAGGACATCGAGCGCAATGCCGAGACCTACAAAGAGCAGGTCTTCAAGATCCTCGATCCGGTGAAGACCAAGGTGGTCTTCAACTCCACCTGGCTGGGCGAGCTCAGTTCGTACGAGATGATCCGTCTCGCCTCGCAGCTCACCGTGGCCCGTATGCTCGAGCGTGACGATTTCAAGAAACGTTTTGAGAGCAACCGGCCCATCTCCATCCATGAATTCCTCTATCCCCTGATACAGGGCTATGATTCAGTGGCCATGGAGGCCGATGTGGAGCTGGGCGGTACTGACCAGCTCTTCAATCTGCTCATGGGCCGCGACCTGCAGCGCCACCATGGCCAGGAACCGCAGGTGGTCCTGACCATGCCCCTGCTCGAAGGGCTGGACGGGGTCAACAAGATGAGCAAGTCCCTGGGCAACTATATCGGTATCTCCGAGCCAGCCGATGATATCTTCGGCAAGGTGATGTCCATCAGCGATGAGCTCATGTTCCGTTACTACGAGCTGCTCAGCGATCTTTCCATGGAGGAGATCAACGGCCTCAGGGCGGATATGGAGGCCGGCCGTATCCATCCCAAGACGATCAAGGTCCGCCTGGCCAGGGAGCTGGTTGCCCGGTTCCACGGCGTCGAGGCCGCCGAGGCCGCGGAGCGGAATTTCGAACAGGTCTTTCGTAACCATGAACTGCCCGACGAGATTCCGGAAAAGGAGATTGCCGGTGCCGGGGAGGAGATCTGGCTGCCGAAACTGCTTCTTGAGGCCGGCCTGGTCAAGTCCACCTCGGACGGGCGGCGGATGATCAAGCAGAACGCGGTTTCCGTGGACGGAGAAAAGATACACGATGTCAACGCCAATGTCCCGGCCAGGGGTGTACTCCTGCTCAGGGTGGGAAAACGCCGGTTTTGCAGGGTGCATTTCACCGGCTAGGCGTACAGGTTCAGCAGTACGCCATCCGGAGTCTACGCTTACCTGTGCAGGCGTGCCTGGGGCGCAGATCAGGCGTGCCTGGCGCAGGTAAGCGACCGTAGGGAGGCCCCGATAGCCTGCCTATGCGGGCCGACCGTGCAAAGAAGTAAGCGAAGACTCCGTGCGGCTCCTGTGAGCGCTTGCGCATAGCCGGCTGTCGACGCCCCCTTGCCTGACGGCCATCCGCGATAACGCACAGCTGAGGCACTGCTGAGCTCTGGTCAAAAGCGCCTGAATTCAAGGTGGTTGCCGATAGGGGCGAACAGTTACGAAAAAAGGGGCTGCCCGGGTATTCCGGGCAGCCCCTTTGTCTGTCAGCCGTATGATCTGTGGTCTCTTGGCCCGTGGCGTTTATTTGCCGTGGGTGGCGCGCATGGTCCGTGCCAGCTCCTTGATCTCGCCAAGGTCCTTGGTCATCTCGTTCCAGCCGTACCAGTAGGCATAGTCCGGGTTGACGTGGAAGAATCCCTGGTAGGCCCGCATACGGTGCTTCATGTACATCTGGCACAGTACCTGGTCGATGTAGGAGAGCTTGTCCAGG
The DNA here is from genome assembly GCA_026987195.1 of Desulfobulbaceae bacterium. GTDB lineage: Bacteria > Desulfobacterota > Desulfobulbia > Desulfobulbales > Desulfobulbaceae > DRKI01. Next base: position 12,160 of record JALSNC010000081.1, read on the forward strand.
TCCTTGTTCCACGGCGCGCCGTTGGTGTGCATGAAGACCAGCAGGAAGGGGAAGTTGGCCGGATAGGAGGCCGGCTTCTTGATGATGCCGTCCTTGTAGAGGGCGGCAACGGTATTGATGGCCTCGGCCATGAGCCGGTCCGCCTTGGCCATGATGGAGTCACCCATGTCGAGCTGCTCCTTGGCGTATTCGTAAGAGTGACAGCGGGAGCAGATCTTCAGCATCTTGTCACGTTCCTTCTGCCAGGATTCCTGGTCCAGGCGGGCCATGTCCACGGCCTTGACCGCATCCAGGATCGGGGTCGGCTTGCCGGTCTCCGGGTCGAGAACCCCCAGGGCCTTGAGAATGGTCACCCGGTCAGCGGCGGCCTGCTTGTCGGCCGGCAGGGGCAGGCGGACACCGAGAAAACCCCAGGCGGTGTGGTTTTCGTGGGTGCCGTCGGGCAGGTGGCAGGTCTGGCAGGTGGGGGCAGCCGCATCAGGGGGCAGGTCACCCTTCTGCTTGGCAAACCAGCGCATGCCGTGCTTGGAGCTGGACCACATCTCCCACTGCGGATGGTCATAGCCCATGTGGCACTGCTGGCAGGCGCGGGGGTTTTGTGCCTCTTTCTTGGAGAAGCTGTGGCGGGTATGGCACTCGTCACAGGAGTTGTTCTGGTAGCGGTAGCCCTTCTCGCGCTGTTCCTTTTTCTGGGCCTCGCTCTTGATGCCCATGTTGTGGCAGCCGCCGCAGCCGCGGCCGCCCTCGATCAGCTCGTCGGGGGCAAGGTGGGTCGCGGGAATGGCGTTGAGAGAGGTCCAGCCGAAGTTGTGTTTGCCCCGGGCAAAGGATTCGAACTGTTCCTCGTGGCATTCCTTGCAGACATGTTCGTCAGGCAGGGTGGCCTTTTTCCAGTCCTCGGCGGTCTGGTGCCTGTCACCGTGGCAGGTGGCGCAGGTGACATCGTTTTCGGCATGCTTGCTGACCTTCCAGTCCTGCACCTGACCGGGGGAGATCTTGGTGTGGCATTCGATGCACTTGTCTGCCGCCATTGCCGCCGTGGACAACAGCAGACCGACGGCGGCGCCGAACAACGCATAGGTGATTTTTTTCATCCGGTTCCTCCTTTTTGAACGGAAAGAAAAAGTGGTGGGATACTGCTGACCTCAGCCCTCTGTAGCACAAGGCCAGGCAAAAACCTTGATCCAGCTCAAGAATAATGAAAAACATTCTTGTTTTTGTCAATGACGATCTGCATTTTTACCGTCCGGGCCAGGGCCACCCCTGCTCGCCATCGGGACATGTCATGGGCGGGTATCGGAAAACCAGAAGGCCAGGAGGCAAGAAGTCATCGTACCACCTGCGGCGGAAAGATGAAGTGACAGTTCGTCGCTATCGGCAATCACATTGAATTACTGGAGATTTTTGTAAAAGTTCGGCAGTGCGTCAGCTGTACGTGATCGTGACTGGCCGTCAGGGGCGCAAGCGCAGCGAGACTCCGCTACCCGTTATGCGGGCAGTCGCGAGCGCGTGCAGGCAGGCACAGACTCCGGAGGACGTGCTGCTGAACTTTTACGCAGAGAGGGGCGGTAAGAAGGGCGAGCGGACAGGGCATCTGGCAGCGGCCCCCGGCGCGGGGGCGGGCGGTAACGGCAGGGGGATAATGATTCCTGGAAACGGATGCAATCCGTCCCGGGCCCCCGGCGTCACAGCGAAAAGAAGAGGCGCACACCTGGAACCGCTGCTACCGGTCTTCTTTTCGCTGCTGCGATCGTCTGTCTACTGCAGGCCGGGCCTGCTGCTCTTCTGGCAGTCCGGACAGATGCCGGTGAATTCGACATGATGACCGAGGATCTGGTATGATGTGCTCTTGGCTGCCGATTCGACCAGGGAATCGATGACCGGTATGTCGATGTCGTCGACCCGGCCGCAGCGGGAGCAGCGGATGTGGTAGTGGTCTTCGGTGGTGGCGTCGAAACGCTTCTGGGTCCCACCCACCTCCAGTTTCAGGATCATGCCGTTTTCCGCCATCAGCTCCAGGTTCCGGTAGACCGTACCCAGGCCGATGCGTGGCAGCCTTTTGCGGACCATGTCATAGAGTTCGCTGGCCGTGGGGTGGGTCTTCACCTTGGAGAGTTCTTCGAGGATGATCTGACGCTGGGTGGTCAGCCGTATCATTGGCGATGGTGCATTCATGATGATGTGTCTGTGTTGAAATTAAAAAGTTATAGTATTATGAAATAATCATTCTCATAATTCAATTATACGGTTGAGCGGAATTTGTCAAGTAGAATAGTGTTACCTGATTTATTTTTTTTCATCAGTTCCTGTTGCCGCTTCAGACAGTTGTTTCAGCGAGATAGGAATCAGTTCCCCGGACAATGTCCTCTCGCCTGACAGGGCCACCTGTCGGCACCTGAAGACAGGTCCGGGAGGTTACCTGTCTCCATTTGCCATCGATTCAGACCTGTTAAGGAATACACGTGCACATTCGAAACCTTCACATCGGGCCGCCGCTTCTGTTGGCACCCATGGCCGGGTTGACCCATTCGGCCCTGCGGACCCTGCTGCTCTCCTATGGCGGCGTTGGTCTTCTCGCCACGGAGATGCTCTCGGCCCGCAGCCTGCCCGTGGAAAACGAGCAGGTCTCGCCCTACCTGGTACGGACCGTGGAAGAACATCCCCTGTCCTACCAGCTTCTGCTCACCGCCGAGGAGCAGGTGGAACCGGCCATGGAGGCCCTGCATCGTCTGCGGGCCGATGTTGTTGATCTGAACTTCGGCTGTCCGGCACCGCGGGTCAGGAAGGCGGGTGGCGGCAGCGCCCTCATGGATGATCCGGCCCGTGTCCGCAGGCTGGTCCGAAGGGTGCGGAAGGCCACCACCCTGCCGCTGACCGCCAAGATCCGGCTGGGCGAGGAGCTGGACAGGGAAAAGTTGTGTGGCTTCTGCCGCATGCTGGAGGATGAGGGCATCGACCTGCTCACGGTCCATGCCCGCCTCCGCGGCGAGTCCTTCGGCAGAAAGCCCCGCTGGCCCCGGGTGGCCGAGGTGAAGGCCGTCCTCGCCATCCCGGTGGTGGCCAACGGCGGCATATTTTCGGTGGACGACGCCCGAAGGTGCCTTGAGCAGAGCGGTGCCGACGGCCTGATGATAGGTCGGGCCGCGGCCCGGTATCCCTGGATTTTCGCGCAGGTGGCACGAGGACTCTACAATCTCGATATCCCGGAGCCGGACATCTGCCCGCCCGTTGCCTACGGCCGGTTCGTCGCCGCTCTCCAGGCACGGTTCAGGCCGGAAAGACGCCTGGGCCGACTCAAGGAGTTCACCCATTATTTTGCCGTCAACTATGCCTTTGGCCATCACCTGGCAACCGCGGTGCAGAGATCCGGTTCCATTGAGGAGGCCTGGTCGGTGGCCATGGATTTCTTCCGGCGGTGTGACCGGCGGGGTCTGGAGCGGCTGCGGGAAGAGCAGG
>JALSNC010000082.1 GCA_026987195.1 Desulfobulbaceae bacterium
CAACTGGGTGTCGAAAAAGGGTGTGCCGCTGCTGATACCCTTTCGTTGATGTCTGGTCAGTCCTGTCATATCTCCACTCCCCTCTGCAGCAGGATGATGAATGGTTCATATTGGCTGCCCTGGTCGGCAAGGTGTTCCCTGAGCCAGCGAAGGGAGGCGGCCGGTGCCTCTCTATGCCCGCTTCTCCGTTCAATCCCCTGCATCTGCCTGTAGATCTCCTCGATCTGTTCGAGTGCTTCCCTGCGTGCCTGCCGCTGGACTGCAAAGTAGCCATTCAGTCGCCCTTCGGCTGTGTAGTTGGGGGTGATGCTGCTGAAACACCAGTAGGCATCGCCATCCCGGGTCCTGTTTTTGATGAAACCGTGAAATTCTTCTCCATTTTGCACGGTCTGCCACAGGAGTTTGAAGATTCCTCTGGGCATGTCCGGATGCCGGACCAGCCTGTGTGGCTGGCCAAGGGCATCTGCACTGCTGTAGCCGCTAAGCCGCATGAAGGCACGATTGCAGTAGATTATTCTTCCTTCGGTATCCGTCTTGCTGATGATCAGATCGTCAGCGGCAAGATGCATTACCTTCCCCATCATAGCTCTCCATTTTGCTGTTTCCTTGTTGGTCCCATGTCCTGTATATATCGCATTGATATTTTACATGTCAAATAACAGGAACAATATATAGATCATCTTCTGTCTGTATCAGGAGAAAGATAAAGAATAAATTGTTATATGGGAATCGCTCCCTTTATTCTTTTGCAATGTGTTGTTCAGTTTTGTGGTACCTGCTGCGTTTGCAATAATTTTTGTTTACGTTCCTATTGTTTTGATTTTTCATCATATTCATGTCCTTTTTCCTGCATGGCGGCATCTCCGGACAGAGGCGGGGGGAGTCAGACTGCGACCGCCCTGGGTGTCAGATTTTGACGTATCCCACGATGTAGTCTTCGGCATCTCGATGAACAGTTGGGAATATGTCTCAAATAATCTTTGCTTTTTAAGCAGTTGGAGCCTGGACGGATGGAAATGGCGTGATACAATAATCTTGTGGACATCCGTGTGGGAAAGGGGCACGGCGTGGTGCCCGGTCGGGACCAGGTGAGAGGGGACAGGAATCTTTCCCCTGCCGGCAGTGCGAAGACTCCGTGCTTCCGGCCTGCTGATGTCTGAAGAATCGAGGATTGCGAAACCTGCTGCACGAGGGTGCGGGATGAAAACACTTGCGGACAAGGGAATCTACCAGCAGATCGTGTCGTCCATTCTGCGGATCGCCATGGAGGATCTCTCCCTGGATGAAATCCTGTCCCATGCCCTGGCCTGTGTGCTCCGGTACAACAGGTGCAATCTCATGGACAAGGGCGCCATCTCGCTCATGGCCGAGGAGGCCGATTATCTTGTTCTCCGTGCGCACAGGGGCTTTGACCGGGTCCAGCTTGCAGCCTGCCGCAGGGTGCCCCTGGGGACCTGCCACTGCGGCAGGGCCGCTCTCACCGGGCAGATCCAGTATTCGGCCTCCGTGGACCATCTGCATGACATCCGGCCGGAGGGGGTGGCCCCCCATGGCCATTACTGTGTCCCGATCTGCGCCGGTGATGACATGCTGGGGGTCCTGACGCTCTACCTGCGTCATGGACATGCCCAGAGCAGTGACGAGAAGGAGATGCTGTGGGCGATCAGCAATATCCTGGCAAGTGTCATCAGGCGGAAGAAGATCGAGATTCAGCTCTGCCGGCTGGTCAGAAAACAGGAGCTGATGATCACCCGGATCTCGGATGAACAGAAGATGACGGAATCCATCATCCAGTGCCTCCATACCGGCCTGATGGTGTGTGATCTGGAGGCCGAGATCCTCAGGATCAACCCCTTTGGCCGCATGGTCCTGGGCCGCTTTCTTGCCGCCGGCGAGCCCGAGCCAACGGATCCGGCCTCTTTTGCCCGGCTTGCGCCTGTCAGGGCCATGCTGGAGGGTGGCCGTGACGCCGTGGGCAGCTCGGGTGAGGTCCGTTGCCGGGACCGCAGCGGCATGGAACGGGTCCTGCGCTACAGTGTGGTTGCCCTGGAGAACGCATCGGGTGAGCATATCGGGCTCATCCTCCAGTTCGATGATGTGACCGAGACCCTGCGCATCGGCAGGGAGATGACCAAGATGAACAGGCTCCGCACCGTGGCCGAGATCGCCGCTGCCGTGGCCCATGAGGTCAGAAATCCGCTGGCCGGGATAAAGACCATGTCCCAGGCCATCGAGGAGAACTGCGCCAGGGACGATGACAACCGGGAGTATGTCACCAGGATCATCCGGCAGGTGGATCGGCTCAATGACCTGCTGACCGATTTTTTCACCTATGCCACACCCGGAACGGCAAAGCGGGAACAGGTCTGCCTCAGGCAGGTGGTCAGGGAGACATGGTTCCTGCTCGATGGCAGGTTTGCCCGCAGGCGGATCGTCCTGCGCGAAGCGTATGCAAAGGCACTGCCCGATCTGCATGTTGATCCCCGGCAGTTGCAGCAGGTCCTGCTGAACCTCATGCTCAACTCCATCGATGCCATCGGAACGGACGGCGAGATCCGTATCAGGGCACGGGTCGCCGCTCAGTCCGAGCTGGAGCAATATGGCGGACCGGCCGGGGGACCTGACAGGGAAAGGGAGTCTGTGCTGGTGTTTTTCGCCGACAATGGCCGCGGCCTGGAGACAGAGGATGCCGACAGGATATTCGAGCCCTTCTTTACGACCAGGCATCACGGCTCCGGCCTGGGGCTGGCCATTGCCCGCAGGATACTCCACGAGAACAACGCCCGCATCATGCTCGACCCCACGGTGCGGGAAGGAGTCGGTTTCGTGATGGTGTTCGAGGGCGCACCGGCATGAACCGGCATGGCTGGACCAGGTATGTTGTCACAGTCTCAACAACTGATACAAATTCCGCTACCCCTATCACTGCGGACTGCACTGGAGGAGGGATAACGACATGGAAACTGCGGACAGGAAAAAGGTGCTGATCGTCGATGATGAAGAGGACATGATCTGGACCCTGCAGAAGAACCTTCCCAACGAGAACCTCCAGGTGGTGGTCATGACCGCCTCCTCGGGCGAGGAGGCCCTTGCCATCCTCAAGGAGTCACGGGTTGACCTGATCATCACTGATATCAAGATGCCGGGTATCAGCGGCGTGGAACTGCTGATCGCCGCCAGGAGGTGCTGTCCGGGGATCGGGGTCATTGTGATGACCGCCTATCCGTCGGCGGAGAGCAAGAGCGAGGTCCTGGAAAACGGTGGCCTGGGGTTCATTGAAAAGCCCTTCGACATCCACGAGATGCGGGCCTCTGTCCGTCAGGCGCTGGGCCTGGATTCCTCGTTTGCCGGCAAGATATCAGGCCTTCAGCTTGCCGACATCATCCAGGTGAGCAAACTCTCCCATGCCTCCACGGCCCTGCGTATCCGCGCCGGCGACAGGGAGGGAGTTCTCTACTTCCTGGAAGGCAGCCTGGTCCATGCCACCTGTGACGGGCTGGAGGGCGAGGAGGCATTCTACAGGATCATGCGGTTCGGGGGAGGGCAGATCGAGACCTTTGAGCCGGCGGCCTTTCCCGGCAGGACCATCGACGCGCCCGTGGACGTTCTCCTGCTGAAGGGAACCATGATGGCCGACGAGGAAGAGGGGGATCTGGCGCGGGAGCCGGGCGGCGCGGCATCCGGGCAGGATGACGGGCCAGGGGCCGATGCCGGCTATCCGGCGGCCATGGAATCACTGCAAGAGGAGGAAAAGATGGATGAGCTGAAACAACTGCTGACGGAATTCACCAATCTCAACGGCGTCAATACCGCCTGCCTGGTCGGCCGTGACGGTTTTCTCCTGGAGAGTATTGCCCTGTCCGGGGTGGACACGGAGATGATCGGCGCCATTGCCTCCAGCGGCTTCGGCGCCTCGGAGGCCATGGGCAACCAGTTGCAGAAAGGCGGCATGTCCATGACCATGGTCGAATATGAGAACGGCCCGGTGATGCTCTCGCCGGTGGGCGACGAGGCCTTTCTGGTCATCATCGCTGACCGGGATGCCAACCTGGGGATGATCCGCCTGAAGATCAAAAAGCACGTCCGGGCCATCGAGGAGACATCCGGCGTATAGCGCTGCCCCGGACACCAGAATGAGGAGTGAACCTATGGAAAACAACAGGATACTGG
>JALSNC010000083.1 GCA_026987195.1 Desulfobulbaceae bacterium
AGGGACGCTGCAAAGAACAGGACGATCTTGTCTCTCATGACACGCTCCTGGAGAAGGTTCCTCTTGTTCCCTGCCGTTGCAACCAGGATGCCCGGCGTTGGTGGTTTTCTGGTTGTTAAGATATTTCAGTGCGTTGTATGGGTGAGTTCGGGGGAGGATTATCTGGCGAGGCAGAAGGAAGTCCGAAAAGACGAAAAGCTGGGCCGGAAGTCCGGAAAAGTTGATCCTGGAGTGTCAGGGTCTGGCCAGCTCTTCCACGGTCTGCCGGACCGGGGCAGGCCCCCAGGTGCCGGCCGGGTAGGAGTGGAGGCGGGTCTCCCGGTCCAGGCACTGTTCGCACTGGCGCAGGACCGGGGTCAGGAAGGCCCAGGACTGTTCGATGCCGTCCTGACGCCAGAAGAGCATGTGGTCGCCGGCCATGCAGTCGAGCAGGACCCGGGCATAGGCATCCAGTGCCGATTTCCGGTAGTGTTCACCATAGGTGAAGTCCATGGTCATGGAGCGCAGGCAGAGGCTGGCGCCAGGCTGCTTGCTCTGGAAGGTGAGGCGGATGGCCTCGTCCGGATAGGTCTCGATGGTGAGGCGGTTGGCGCCGATGGATTCCCCGGCCAGGTTGGTAAAGAGCCGGTGCGGCACGTCGCGGAACTGGATGACGATGCGGGTCACCTTGCGCGGCAGTCGTTTTCCGGAAACCAGGAGAAAGGGGACGTTCTGCCATCGCCAGTTGTCGACATAGAGCTCCAGCAGGGCGAATGTCGGGGTCCGGGAGCGTGGATCCACGCCCTGTTCCTGGCGGTAGCCGGGCACGGCAGTCTGGTCGATCTCGCCGGCCGTGTACTGGCCCAGGCAGATGCGGCTGCCGTGTTCGGTGTTGAAATCGCGCAGGGAACGGATGACCTTGACCTTCTCGTCCTGGACCGGGTCCGGTTCGAGCAGGCAGGGTGGCTCCATGCCGGTCAGCACCAGGAGCTGCATCAGGTGGTTCTGGAACATGTCGCGCAGGACCCCGGCCTCCTCGTAGTAGCCGGCCCGGTTGCCGATACCCAGCGATTCCGCGGCCATGATGCCCACGTAACTGATATGGTGCCGGTTCCAGATCGGCTCGAAGATCGAGTTGGCAAACCGGAACACCAGCATGTTCTGCACCGTCTCCTTGGCCAGGTAGTGGTCGATGCGGAAGATCTGCGGTTCGCGGAAATAGCGGTGCAGGGTGCGGTTCAGTTCACGGGCGCTTTCCAGGTCGTGGCCGAATGGTTTTTCGATCACGATCCGGCTCCAGCCACCGGTTTCCTCACCCTCCCGGGCCAGGCCGGTTTCGCCGAGCAGGGTGGCGATGACAGGGTAGAGCTGTGGCGGCACTGCCAGGTCGAAGACACGGTTGCCGCCGGTGGCGCCGGTCCTGTCCAGTTCCTGCAGGAAGGCGCGCAGGCCGGTGAAACTTTCCCGGTCATAACGGACAGGATGGTAGTGGATCAGGGAGGCAAAGGTCGTCCATGTGGCCGCATCCGCCAAGCCGTCGTCCATCTGCTGCCGCAGGGAGTGGCGGAAGGTGTCACTGTCCATCTCCGTCCGGCTGCAGCCGACAATGGTAAAAGGCCGTGGCAGGAGATCCTGCCTGAACATGGAGAAGAGGGCGGGGATGAGCTTGCGCCGGGTGAGGTCTCCCGAGGCGCCGAAGATGACCAGGATGCAGGGGTCCAGGCCGCCGGCCGGCAGGATGTCGCAGGAAAGATCGCTCACCTGGCGGGCTCCTTCCGGTCTCTGACCGCGTGGCCGCCGAACTCCCTGCGCATGGCGGCCAGCACGCGATTGGCGAAACTGTTGTCATCCCTGGACTGGAAACGACTGAACAGGGCCATGGTGATCACCGGAGCGGCAACGCTCGAGTTGACAGCCTCTTCCACGGTCCAGCGTCCCTCGCCCGAGTCATCCACGTAGCCCCGCAACTCCTCGAGCCGCGGGTCGGCGGCAAAGGCCCTCTCCATCAGTTCCAGGAGCCAGGAACGGACGACGCTGCCCCGGTTCCAGAGGGCCGCGATCTCGGCATGGTTGAGATGGTCGCGGTACCGTGAGGCCTCGAGCAGGGCGAATCCCTCGCCGTAAGCCTGCATCATGCCATACTCGATGCCGTTGTGGATCATCTTCACATAATGACCGGCCCCGCTGGGACCGCAGTAGAGATAGCCCTTTTCGGGGGCAAGGCTGCGGAAAACCGGCTCCACCCGCCTGAAGATCTTCTCGTCGCCGCCCACCATGGTGCAGTAGCCGTTTTCCAGCCCCCAGATCCCGCCGCTGACACCGGCGTCGAGGTAATGGATGCCATGTTCCGCCAGCTGTTCGGCCCGCCGGATATCGTCGGTGAAACGGCTGTTACCGCCCTCGATGATGACATCGTCGGGCCCGAGCAGGCCGGCAAGCAGGGCGATGTGCTCGTCCACCACTGCGCCTGCCGGCAGCATGATCCAGACGAGCCGCGGCCGATTAAGCAGGTCGACGGCCTCGGCAAGTGAGAAAGCCGCCTCTGCCCCTTCGGCGGCGAGTTCCCGTGTCCTGGCCGGGGTCCGGTTGTAGGCCACCACCCGGTGTCCGGCGCGCAGCAGCCTGCGGGACATGTTCATTCCCATCCGGCCCAGTCCGATCATTGCCAGTCGCATGCACGCCCTCCCTGGAAAAACCGTAAAACTTCACGATGACTCTTGTCGTTGCAGTCCCCTGCTCTCTGCCTGTTGATTCCTGTCCCCTGACACCTGGCACCTGACACCTGGAACCTGTCCCCTGTCCCCTGACCCCTGTCCCCCGGGAAGCTCAGGCCGGGCCCATGGTGTGGGTGGTGAGCAGTTGCCTGATCGCCTGCTGCTGGGCCGGGGTCAGGTCGAGGAAACGGATGGCCCGCCGCTTCCGGCGCAGGGGCAGGAAGCCCTCGCCCTGTTCGAGTACGATGTCATAGACGGTTGTGGCCCGGATGCCGGAAAGCAGGAGCCGGGTCCTGTCGGAAAAGATCCCCAGGTCCATGGGGCCATGGTCGAGCTGTTCGCCCTCGAAGTATTCAAAGCACATGCCGCCCATGCCCAGGTTGAGGATGGGGCCGAGCACGTGGCGTCTGGTGACGAGAACGCCCTCGTTGAGACGGTATCTGGGATAATTGCGACGGTCTCTGGTCATGGGTGCTGTGGTGTCTGGTTGCTGTCCCGGCTCTGCTGGCCGGTCGCGCCGTCATGGCGCATCGGCAGGCGGACCGTGAACTCGGCCCCCTGGCCGGGAACGGAGCTGGCCTCGATGGAGCCGCCGTGCCGGAGGACGATCCTGCGGCAGATCGCCAGGCCGATGCCGCTGCCCTCTACAGAAGTGCTGCCGGCCTGGAGACGTTCGCAGAAAGCAAAGATACGTTCCCTGGATTCGCTTGCAAAACCGATGCCGTTGTCGCGGACCACCAGCCGGACAAAGGTGTTTTTGCCGCTGCCGTTCTCTTCCCGGCTCCAGCAGATGGTGATTTCGGGCCGTACTCCCTGGCGGTGGTACTTGAGACTGTTGCTGATCAGGTTCTGCAGAAGCTGGCGGATCTGCAGCGGCGCCGCCTCGATAACCGGCAGCGGCTCCGCCCGGATGCGGGCTCCGGTTTGCTCTATCCGCAGGGCCAGGTCGTCGAGCACGGTATGCAGGATCTCGGTCAGGTCCACGGGGACAAACTGTTCCGAGCGGCTGCTGAACCTGGCATAGAGAAGCAGGCCGTTGAGCATCTCCTCCATTCGGCAGGCAGCGCCGTCGATGATCTGAATATACCGGCTGCAGGAGGCGGAATCACGCACTTTTTTTCCCAGTCTCCGGCAGAATGCCTGGATGAGCATCAACGGCTCCTTCAGGTCATGGGAGATGGAATGGGCAAAGTCCTGCAGGGCCTGGTTGTTCTCCTTGAGTTCGCGGGTGGTCCGTGCCAGGGCCTCCTCGGCTTCCTTGAGCTGGGAGACGTCCGTGATGACCATGATGGCGCCGATCAGGGAGCCGTCGGGTTCGCGGAAGGGCGTGGCCGTGACGATGCACGGCATGGTGCGGCCCGATTCCAGGGTCTTGGTGGCCTCAACCTCCACCCGCTGTTCCTTCTTCAGGATCCGCACCAGCGGACAGTTCGGCGTGTGGCAGGTGGAACCGGAAAAGACCTCGAAACATTTCTGCCCCATGAGCTGGTTGGTGGCACGTCCGCTGAGCCGGGTGAAGGCCCGGTTGACCCGGAGAATATGGAAATGGCGGTCAATGACCAGCATGCCGTCGGGCGCCGAGTTGAAGAGCTGGTAGAACTCCCCGTAGATGGCGGTCAGGGCCTCCTCGATCCGCTCCCGTTCATGGATCTTCCGCTGCAGTTCCCGGTTGGTCTCGGTCAAAGCCGCAGTGCGCTGGGCGACCTCTTCCTCGAGCTGCTCCCGGGCAGCCTGGAGGGAATGCTCGGCCTCCCGGCGCTCCCGGATCTCCTGCTGCAGGTCGTTATTGAGGGCCAGGAGCTTCCGGCGACCGGAATCCAGGCGGGTATGGAAGAAGAGGATGATGAGGGCGCCGATGGACATGGCCGCCAGGTGGCTGAAGATCAGGGGGCGGTTGAGGGCCGGTTGTTTGCCGGCAATGGTGATGGAGACCGCGCCCAGAAGGTCGCCCTGGCGGTAGCCGGCCTGCGCGTGACAGGCAAGGCACCGGGGAGTTGCGGCAAGAGGTGCAAGGTAGCGGAAGAGAGTGGTGCCGTCTCGGGTGAGGAACTCGCCCACCTCGTGACGGCTGGAGACCAGGCGTGCCACAAGGGGATCGGCCGGTGACCTGGAGTTCTTCTCACCGGCGGCAAGCCGAACCAGCCTGATGGCGGCACTGCCCGGGACGGCCGTGCCCGAGAGTTCATGGAGCACGTAGCCGGGGTTGATCCGTGCCAGGCGCAGGCCGGAGGGCGTCCGCAGGATCTGTGCCTGGTCTGCGGGACGGAACGGCGCCGGGATCTCGGCAAGGGGGAGGTAGACGCCCTGCCTGTGTCCGGCCAGCCAGGCACGGGTATGCTCGATCTGGGCCAGCAGGGTACGGGCGGTGCCAAAGGCGGCCGCCTTCTGCTGCGCAAAGTCGTCATACAGGTTCCATGCCAGAGACACTGTTCCGGCCAGCAGCCATCCAACCAGTATGACGACAGTGTATCGTTTCAAGGCGTGGGCATGGAGTGTCAGGGGTCAGGGGCCAGGTGCCAGGGGTCAGGGGCCAGGTACCAAGGACCAGGGGCCAGGTGAATTAGCTGTGTGCGGCCGTAGCGCGATGCTGTCCTCCTCCATTGATTAAATGGTATGGTCGCCGGATTGTCAAGTGATAATCTTTATCATTTTGGGGCAGGCAGGAACACCTGGTCAGTGTATGGTTCCGGAATCTCAGAGGATACAGGTTTTGCGCCGCAGTTCGCGGGTCAGCACGGACTCGTTTTCCGAGTAGTCGATGGGGACCTCGATGAGATGAACGCCCGGCTCCTGCAGGCAGCGCTCGAGGGTGGTGCCGAGTTCGCCGTCGCGGGTGATCCGGTGGCCATGGGCGCCGTAGCTCTCGGCATAGGTCACAAAGTCCGGGTTGCCGAAATCGAGGCCGAAGTCCGGCAGTCCCATGCCACCCTGTTTCCAGCGGATCATGCCCAGGCCGTTGTCCTTGAGCAGGATGACGGTCAGATCAGTGCCCAGGCGGATGGCGGTCTCCATCTCCTGGGAGTTCATCATGAAGCCGCCGTCACCGCAGACCGCCACCACGTTTTTCTCCGGGTTCAGCATTTTGGCGGCAATGGCCGCCGGCAGGCCGGCGCCCATGGTGGCCAGGGCATTGTCGAGGAGCACGGAGTAGGAGCAGGTGGCCCGGTAGTTGCGGGCAAACCATATCTTGTACATGCCGTTGTCCAGGGAGAGGATCGAGTTTTCCGGCATCACGTCCCGGACCACCGCCACCAGGTGCTGCGGCGTGTAGGGAAAGGTGCCGCTGGCACGCTTGGCGTAGATGTTGTCCTCGATGGCCCCTTTGAGGCGGCGGAAGTAGCCGTCCCCGGACAGGGAATCCGGGGGAATGCGGGCGGTGAGCTGACGGAGCGAGTCGGAGATATCGCCGATGATCTCGTACTGGGGGAAGTAGACGTCGTCAAAGGCGGCGCTGAAATAGTTGACATGGATCACCTGCATGCCGCCCCGGGTCATGATAAAGGGCGGCTTTTCCACCACGTCGTGGCCGACGTTGATGATCACGTCGGCGCGGTCGATGGCACAGTGCAGGTAGTCGTGGGCCGACAGGGCCGCCGTGCCCAGGGATCGCTGGTGGTACTCGGTGACCACGCCCTTGCCCATCTGGGTGGAGGCGAAGTAGATGCCGCTGCGCTCGATGAAGCCTTCCAGGGCAGAGCAGGTCCGTCGCCGGTTGGCGGCCGCGGCGATGAGAAGGAGGGGGTTTTCGGCCTCGCGGATGACGCGCACCACCTCTTCCACACTGCGGGTATCGGCCAGGGGCGAGCGGACACCGGTCACCGGGAAGCAGGTGGCGCCGGTCGGCTCGGCGGCGATGTCCTCGGGCAGTTCCAGGTGGACGGGGCCGCATTTTTCATGAACCGCCACCCGGAAGGCCTCCCGGACCAGGGCCGGGATGGAATCGGCACCCACGATCTGTTTGGTCATCTTGGTGATGGGTTCCATCATCCCCACCACGTCGATGATCTGGAACCGTCCCTGCTTGGATTTCTTGATCGGTTTCTGGCCGGTGATGAAGAGGACCGGCATGCCACCCAGCAGGGCATAAGAGACGCTGGTAACGAAGTTGGTGGCACCTGGACCGAGAGTGGCCAGGCAGACCCCGGGCCGGCCGGTGAGGCGGCCGTAGGTGGCGGCCATGAAGCCGGCCGCCTGCTCGTGCCGGGTCAGGATCATGCGGATGGAGGAGGTGCGCAGGGCTTCGAGAAAGGCCAGGTTCTCCTCGCCCGGGATCCCGAAGATATATTCCACGCCTTCATTTTCCAGTGACTTGACGAAAAGTTCTGCTCCGTTCATGGCTCGTAACAGTGCACAGTGATGGGCAACTAGCTGGAAATGCCGATACTCTTACCATGGATCGTCGATTGTCAGGCAGGGTCAACCCGATGACAGCCCTGCGGGAGACCGCCGGCAGTGCTGCTCCGCCGGCAGTGCCGGAGACGTTTTTTCCCGCGATACCGTGTAGTCTTATCGCAGCGGGCATCCTCTGTCGAGGCGAAAAGGGGGGTGAAAAGGAAAAAGATGAAAAACCCCGGAAAAAGTGGTTTACTATCGCTTTGAAGTATTCGATAATGTATACGTTCACCGCTAGCGGCAACTATTTTGTAAAACCAGTACGCTTCAATGGTCAAGGACCAGTGGCCGGCGGGTCCGGTCCGGCCGGTTTGCCAGCAAATGATCTTCGCATGTTCCCTGGTGCCCACCGTTGCCGCCCTGTCTTGCCTGCCCTGAAAAGATCCTGTCAGCCAGAGTGACCAGAACAGCATGTATCTAGAACATTTCCGTCTCAACACCTCTCCTTTCTCCGAGGAGCCCGATCCTGCGGTCTTCTTCCCCGGCGGCGGGCGGGAGGAGGTCCTGGAATCGCTCCTCAGGGATATCGAGTCGGGCAAGCCCCTGATCAAGCTCATCGGCAGTGAAGGCTCCGGAAAGACCCTGCTCTGCCGGATGCTGATGGAGCGTCTGCCCGAGGGCTACGAGACCATCTGCCTTGACAATCCCGTCGGTTCCTTTGAGGCCCTGATGCGGGTCGTCTGTCTCGACCTGGGCATGGAGGCCGCCGCCGAGAGATCATCGGCCGACATCCTGGAGGAACTGCGCCTTCTGCTGGAACTGCGGGCCGAACAGCAGCACAGAGTGGTGCTGATCATTGATGAGGCCGAGAAACTGTTCCTGGCCACCCTGGAGCGGGTGGTGCGGGTGATCTGCGATACCGACGAGGCCGGTATGCTGACCATTCTGCTGGCCGGACGGACCGGGCTTGACGCCAATCTCGACCAGCTCTCCATCTACTGCTCCAACGTCGATATCAATGCCGGCTACCGCCTGGAGCCCCTGGGCCGGGACGAGACCGGTGATTATCTGAACTTCCGGCTCAGGGCCGCCGGCCTGACCGGGGAACAGCAGCAGGATATCTTCACGCCCGAGGCAGTGGACAAGATCTACCGCTCCGCCCGTGGCAACCTGCGCCTGACCAATATCCTGGCCGAGGAGTCCCTGCAGCACTCCTGCAGCGACAAATCCTTTCTGGTCCTCCTCGACCACGTGGACACCGAACCCGGGCAGGAGGAGGGTGGCCCGCGCCCGCAACGGAGCGGTCTTTCCTCCTGGCTGCCGGCCAACCGGAAGTGGCTGCTGGCCGGCGGCACCCTCCTGGTCCTGCTCCTCGCCGTGCTGCTGCTGACCGGCCGTCATGCCCCGACTCCGGAGCAGCCCCCTGTGCAGAAGGAAGCGGAGGTGACCGACCATGGTGTTCATCCGCCGCCGGCTGTGCCTGGCACCGGGGGCGGTGAGCGCTCTTCCACGCCGCCCCCGCCGTCATCGGCCCCGGCCCGGCAACCGTCAGCACCGGCCCGGTCCCCGGCCGGCGATTCGACCGCCGGCCAGGCGCCGCCGGCCGCGGCCCCGGTCACGGGCCCGGCCGTCAGCACTGAGGAGAGCGCCCGGAAACGTGATGGTGACCGGCTCTTCCGGGAACGGCTGGGCGCCTCGGCAAAGTGGCTCGCCGGGGCCTACCGCGGCGGCAGCTATACCGTGCAGCTGATGATGCTGACCTCGGCCGAGGCCACCGCCAATATCAAGAAGATGCTGACCAGGGATTCCTACTACGGCATCAGGGACAAGCTCTATATCCTGCGCAAGCAGACTTCGCCACCCACCCTGTTCGTCTTTTACGGTATCTATGACTCCATGGATGCGGCACGGCGGGCACGCAACACCATGCCGCTCTTTTTGCGCAAGCACCACCCTTATGCGCTGTCCATAGCCGATGCCCTGAAAAAGACCGAGGATTGAGCCCGGCGGCAGGTAACAGTTCACCACTGTTGCCAACCACTTTGCAATACCGGCACCTTTACGCTGCCGAAATGCATGCCCTGTCGAAAGAAGGGGATCTTCAACGTAAAAGTTCAGCAGCACGCCACCCGGAGTCTGCACTTACCTGCACGCGCTCGCAGCCGGCCGCATAGCGCATAGCGGGTAGGCGCTCACAGGGACCGCACGGAGTCTGCGCCTGCCTCTTTGCACGGTCGTGCCTGCCCGCACAGGTAGGCTATCGGAGTCTCGCTGCGCTCGCTTGCCTGACGGCCGGCCACGATCACGCACAGCTGACGCATTGCTGAACTTTTAGCAAAAGTGTCGGTCTTTTCAGGTTGTTGCCGATAGCGGTGAACTGTTACTCTTTAACAAAAAAAAAGGGAGTCGCGCCTATGTGCCGCGACTCCCTGGTATTCGTGGTGGAGCTAAGCGGGATCGAACCGCTGACCTCTTGAATGCCATTCAAGCGCTCTCCCAGCTGAGCTATAGCCCCACTCGTGTTTGACAGCGGTATCTGATACCATGCTTTGCCTGTGACTGTCAACCCAAAAGTCGTTCCTTTTTCATCGGCCGGCCCGGCTATATCGGTTGCTAAGAATGGATGCTGCTGGTAATATGGATGTTTGCTGTATTTATCAGAAAATCAGGTGTCAGGTGTCAGGAGAGTTACCAGCCTGCGGCAGTGAGACGATGGTATCTTCCTGGTTTTCATACCTGGTTGTGGCCGTGACCTGAGACCCTGCTCCGGCCAGGCCGGTTTTTTTCTCAAACTCATACAGGTGATTCCGGATGTTTTCTCCGTTCAATTTTCTTTTCGGCTGGATGTCCAACGACCTGGCCATTGATCTCGGGACCGCCAACACGGTCCTCTACGTGAAGGGCAGGGGGATCGTTCTGCGGGAACCTTCCGTGGTGGCCGTCCGCCAGGACAAGCGGGGCAGCAAAGTACTTGCCGTGGGCAAGGAAGCCAAGGAGATGCTTGGCAAGACGCCGGGCAATATCGCCGCCATCCGGCCGATGAAGGACGGGGTGATCGCCGATTTCGAGGTGACCGAGGCCATGCTCCGTTACTTCATCAACAAGGTGCATAACCGGCGGACCCTGGTCCATCCCCGCATCATCATCTCGGTTCCCTCGGGCATCACCCAGGTGGAGAAGCGGGCGGTGCGCGAGTCGGCCGAGTCGGCCGGGGCCCGCGAGGTCTACCTGATCGAGGAACCCATGGCCGCCGCCATCGGCGCCAACCTGCCCATCACCGAACCCACCGCCAACATGATTGTGGATATCGGCGGCGGCACCACCGAGGTGGCGGTGATCTCGCTGGCCGGTATTGTCTACGCCAAGTCGGTACGGGTGGCGGGAGACAAGATGGACGAGTCCATCCTCCAGTACATCAAGCGCAAGCACAACCTGGCCATCGGCGAGCGGACCGCGGAGCTGATCAAGACCACCATCGGCAACGTGATGCCGGAAGAACCCTATGAGACCATGGATATCAAGGGGCGGGATCTGGTCTCCGGCGTGCCCAAGACCCTGACCATCACCTCCAAGGAGATCCAGTCCGCCATTGCCGAGCAGGTGGAGGTGATCGTCGATGCCGTCCGCGTGGCCCTGGAGGTGACTCCGCCCGAGCTGTCCGCCGATATCGTTGACCAGGGGATCGTTCTCACCGGCGGTGGCGGACTGCTCAAGAACCTGGATATCCTGCTCCGCGACGAGACCGGCATGCCCATCATTGTCGCCGACGATCCCCTCTCCTCGGTGGTGCTCGGTTCCGGCCAGGCCCTGGACAACCTGGATATCCTCCGTGAGATCGCCATCGACTAGGATGTGCCCGCTCCGCCGGATGGTTCCACCCCCCTTCGGTGCCGGTGGGGCCGGGAGCGCGTCGCCCATCTTCCGCTGATTTGCCGACAGTCCCATGAGAAAAAAAAGCAGCAGGAAACGGCCTTCACGTTTCAGGGCATTCCGCCTGATCATCCTGATCGGGCTCCTGCTGACCATGGGCCTGATCTTCCTGGTCTCGACCCTGGGCAACCAGGAGTTCGGTCCCCTGCACAAGATGATCTTCGAATCCGTGGGCCCGGTCCAGAAGGTGGTGGCCCGTTCCTCGGACTATGTTCGGTCCCTGAAAACGGAGTACCTGGATCTGCTGCGGGTGCGCGAAGAGAATACCCGGCTCTGGTCCGAGCTCCAGGAATGCCGGGCCGCCCTCTACAAGAGCCGCGAGGCCATGGCCACCAACGCCATGCTGCGCCGCCTGCTGGATTTCAAGCGCAACTCCGGCTTTCCCACAGTCGCCGCCACCATCATCGGCAAGGATCCCTCGCTCTGGTTCCGTTCCGTGATCATCGACCGTGGCTCGGGTGACGGGGTGGTCAAGGGAATGGCCGTGGTCACCGGTGACGGCATCGTCGGCCAGGTCTTCAATGTCGCGCCCGGTTATTCCAAGGTCCTGCTGGCAATTGCGCCATCATCGGCCATCGATGTCCTGCTGCAGAAATCACGGGTCCGTGGTATTCTTAAAGGAACCGGCTCGCTCACATACCGGCTGGAGTACATCCTTAAGACCGTGGACGTGGCCGAGGGGGACCGGGTGGTCACGGCCGGCTACGGCGGTCTTTTTCCCACCGGTCTGCCGGTGGGCGTGGTTTCCAGGGTCATCCGCAAGCGGCGCGGGATGTTCCAGGAGATCGAAGTGCGGCCGGCCGTTGATTTCCTGACCCTGGAAGACCTGCTCGTCATCGAGCAGGAACGACGTCCCCTGGAGTAGGCTCGTGGTGGTTGTCATTTTCCTCGCCATGGGCCTTTTGCTGGTCATTCTCCAGACCACGGTCTTCATGCTCAATCCGGTCTGGCCGGCAGCGCCGGATCTCTATTATATCCTGGTTGCCTATCTCGCCTACCGGATGGACCTGCTGCGCAGCCTGATCATCCTCTTTCCGCTCAGTTGTGTGCTCGATGTTCTCTCCGGAACCGTGCTCGGTATGTATCCCGCCATCTGCTTCGGCGGCTTTTTCCTGCTCCGCTTCATGGCAGGCCGGCTGCCGGTCCGGGAGTCACTCTATCAGGTTCCCATGATCGCTGTGAGTTTTCTGGTGGTCAGCTGGCTGGTCTACGTGGTCCTGTTCTTCCTGGAACCGGTGGTGCTCATACCCTGGTCCTGGCCCCTGGTTCTGCTGCGGGCGGCACTGATTATCCTCTTCTCCTTTCCCCTGTTCCGGTTGTTCGAGCGGATCAACAAGCGGCTGCAGGGCGGTCTTTCTCCCCTGAAACGGCTGCGGGTCCGTTCGGGCAACCGGTTCAGGTAACGCCTGGTCATGAAGAATATCAGAAAGCGCAACCGGAAGCGGCCGGATCGGCTCCTGGACGCTGAGAGGCGCCGGGAAAACGGTGTCACCAGGATCACGCACCGTGACGAGGGCGAGCTGGACTTTCTGCGCCGCCGCGCCCTGTACAGTGCCTTTGTGGTCATCTTTTTTTTCGCCATCCTGGTTGCCCGCCTCTGGTATCTCCAGATCCAGCAGGGTCCGGAATACAGCCGTCTGGCCGACTCCAACCGGGTCCGCTACCTGGAGGTGGCGGCGCCCCGGGGCAATATCCTTGACCGCAAGGGACGCGAGATCGTCACCAACCGTCCCTCCTTCAACGTGGTCTGGGTGCGGGAGGACAACCGGCTCGACGACGAACTGCTCAAGAAGATGGCCCGCATCCTGGGCCGGGATGTCTCCGACCTGCTGGTCAAGATCCGCAAGATGGCCGACACGCCCGGGCATATCCCGGTGCGGCTTGCCGAGGACATCGACTGGGAGACCGTGGCCTATATCGAGAACAACCGCATGGATCTGCCCGGCATCAAGATCGAGGTGGTTCCGCTGCGGGTGTATCACTACGGCAACCTGGCCTCGCACCTGATCGGTTACCTGGGCGAGATCAACGAGAGAGAACTGAAGCATGCCGAGCCTGGCGTCTACCGTGGCGGCGATCTCATAGGCAAGATGGGCCTGGAACGGCTGCGGGAAAAGGATCTGCGTGGCGAAAAGGGGCGCAACTACATGGAGGTCAATGCCCTTGGCTATGAGCAGAAGTACCTCAAGGGCGTGGAACCCCTGCCGGGCAACGACCTGCAGCTGACCATCGACATGGACCTGCAGCGGGTGGCCGAGGAGACCATGGCCGCTGACAACAAGGCAGGGGCAGTGGTGGCCATCGAGGTCAACTCGGGGCGGCTCCTGGTCCTGGCCAGTGCTCCGGAACTGAAGATCGACGAGTTCGTGGGCGGTATCTCGCACAAGGCGTGGAAGGCGATGCTGGAAAATCCCTATCACCCCCTGATCAACAAGATCGTCCAGGGCCAGTACCCGCCCGGTTCCACCTACAAGCTGGTCACGGCCGCCGCCGGGCTCGCCGAAGGGGTGATCACCCCGGACTCCATTATCTACTGTCCCGGCTACTACCGGTTCGGCAACCGGACCTACCGCTGCTGGAAACATGCCGGCCATGGTGCGGTCAAGCTGAAGCGGGCCCTGGCTGAATCATGCGACGTCTACTTCTACCAGGTCGGGCAGCGCCTCGGCGTGGACCGGCTGGCCAGGTATGCCCGCCTGTTCGGCCTGGGCCGCAGGACCGGTATCGAGATGGAGCACGAGAAACCGGGCCTGATCCCCACCGCGGCATGGAAAAAGAAACGGTTCGGCAAGCCGTGGCAGGAGGGCGAGACCCTGTCGGTGGCCATCGGTCAGGGATTCGACCTGGTCACACCCATCCAGCTCGCCCTGATGACCGCCACGGTGGCCAACGGCGGTACGCTCTACAAGCCGGGGCTGGTGGAGACGGTGCGGGATCCCGACGGCAGGGTGATCGAGCAGTTCACGCCCCAGGTGGTGGACCGGCTGGTGGGCCAGGGACGTAACCTGCGGCTGGTGCGGGAGGGCCTGGTGGAGGCGGTCAACGGCCGGCACGGCACCGGCAGGCGGGCGCGGCTCAAGGATCTCGGCATCACCGTGGCCGGCAAGACCGGTACAGCCCAGGTGGTCCGCCTCAAACAGTACAAACACCTCAAGGAAAAGGATATTCCCTACAAGTACCGCGATCATGCCTGGTTCACCTGCTTTGCGCCGGCGGAGAATCCAGAGATTGCGGTTACCGTCCTGGTGGAGCATGGTCTGCACGGAGGTTCCGGTGCCGCGCCGGTGGCACGGGCCGTGCTGGAGAAGTATTTCCGTGACCGGGGGTACGGGGCAGAGGACATCGATGTCTCCACCCTCCGCTCTCCCGCTGATGCCGGTGGCCGGGCCGTGACAGCGGCGGATACCGGCAGACCCGGCCCGGACACCAACCCGCGGAGACAGTGACTATGCTGCGTTTTGATCGCCGACTGGTACACCATTTCGACTGGGTCATGCTCCTCATGCTGTTCCTGGTCGCCGGCATGGCCCTGGCCAACCTCTACAGCTCCACCTGGAGCGGCGGCGACACTGCTTCGCCGATATTCTTCAAGCAGCTCTATCTCTACATCATCGGCACCGCCTTTATCCTCCTTCTCATCGCCATTGACTACAAGGAACTGGAGAGTCTGGGCTACCTGATGTACGTGGGCGTGGTTCTGCTGCTGCTGTATACCAATTTTTTCGTCCACTCCATCGCCGGCACCCAGCGCTGGATCAACCTGGGCTTTTTCCACCTGCAGCCGTCGGAACCGGCCAAACTGGTGCTGGTGCTCGTTCTGGCGAGCTGCTACTCCCGGGCCGAGGTGCAGGACGGCTACCGGATCCGGGACCTGATCAAGCCGGGCATCCTCACTGCCATACCCTTTGTTCTCATCCTGATCCAGCCGGATCTCGGTACCGCCCTCATGCTCGGGATCCTCTTCGTCTCCATGACCGTCTTTGTCCGCCTCCGCTGGTCAACCATGGCTATCCTTGGAGGCGCCGGCCTGGCCGCGGCAGTGATCGGCTGGAAGTTCCTGCTCAAGGACTACCAGCGCCGCCGTATCGAGACCTTTCTCAACCCCGAGGGCGATCCCATGAATCACGGCTACCAGATCATGCAGTCCAAGATCGCCGTGGGCAGCGGCCAGATGTTCGGCAAGGGCTTCATGGAGGGAACCCAGGGGCACCTGCACTTTCTGCCGGAACGGCATACGGATTTCGCCTTTTCGGTCTGGGCCGAGGAGTGGGGATTTTCCGGGGCCCTGTTCTTTCTGGGATGCTACTTCTTCATGCTGCTGTGGGGGATCAATATCGCCATGACGGCGCGGGACAAGTTCGGGGTCCTGCTGGCCTTCGGCCTGGTGATGCTGATCTTCTGGCAGGCAGTGATCAACCTGTTCATGATCATGGGCTTTCTTCCCGTGGTCGGCATTCCGCTGCCGCTGTTCAGTTACGGCGGCTCGTCGCTCCTGACCACGCTTTTTGCCGTCGGTATCCTGATGAACATCCGTATGCGGCGCTTCCAGGTCCAGAAGTGATGTGAACTTTTACTTTTTACCAGGCATCCAGCCCGCGTTGGGTCATGATATATCCTGGTGCAGGGCTGCGAGGACCATCTGGCGCAGGCAGGAGATGAACAGGGGGTCGCTGTTGAGGGCCCGGGTGGATTCCAGCCGCATGCCGAGCTCGCGGGCCATGTCGCGGTAGAGGATGTCGATCTCGTAGAGGGTCTCCACGTGGTCGGAGACAAAGGAGATCGGCACCATGAGGATGTTGCGGCAGCCCTGCCGGGCCAGGTCCCGCAGGGTGTCCGGGGTTGAAGGCGCCAGCCACTCCACCGGGCCCGAACGGCTCTGGTAGCAGAGGATGCCCGGAACGCCTGTCTGCCGTTCCAGGGCCCGTATGGTCGCCTGCAGCTCGTCCACGTAGGGGTCACCCTCGTCGATGAACTTTTTCGGCAGGCTGTGGGCGCTGTAGACCACCTGGACCTTCTCCTCACCGAAACAGGCCAGGCCTTCCCGCACCCTGGCGGCCAGGCAGCGGATGTAATCGGGTTGCTCCGGCCAGGAGCGGATCTCCAGAAGCTCCAGGGCCGGGGCGTGCCGACGGACGGCCCGTCGCAGGTCGAGCAGGGAGGAGCCGGTGGTGGCGACGGAATAGTGCGGATAGAGGGGCAGGGCAATGACCCGCCTTGCCTCCTGATCCCGGATAGTGGCGATGGTCTCGTCGGCGTTGGGGTGCCAGTAGCGCATACAGGGGCGGACCATGAAGTCCCCCTCGCCGGCCAGCCCGTGCTCCAGGGCCGCGGCCTGCTCCGTGGTGATGCGGCGAATGGGCGAACCACCGCCGATACGGGCATAGTTGGCCCTGCTCGCCGGGGCCCGCCGCCGGGCGATGAGGCGGGCTATGGGCCGCTGGAGCAGGGCGGGGCCGAGACGGATGATCTGCCGGTCGGAAAAGAGATTGCGGAGAAAGGGCTCCACCTCTTCCTGACGTTCCGGGCCTCCGAGGTTGAGGAGGAGAACGGCTGTCTTTCTGTGGGTCGGCATGGCGCACTGCTGAACTGTTACAAAGTCAGTATTATTCAAACGTGTTGCCGCGAGCGGTGAACTGTCAGCGTCATGCTACCCGGCCCGCCCTGCAAGCGTCAAGAAAATGTCAACGGCCCCCTTGATTTCTCCCCCCGGCAGTGGCTATAGTTCAGGTATGGCTATCTTTCTTTCTCTGCAAGATGTAGTTCCCGCCTTCCCTGTTCCTTTTTCTATCCTTTTCCCTGTTCGATTGTCATGGTGTGTGTCCCCTGAGCGGGCCAGGTGGCGGGAGTCTCTTGCCGGCGGAAGGATGGCCGCAAGGCAGCGGCATGGGGTCGCTGACGCCTGAAAACAGTGGAGGAACTGTATGGAACTGAAAATCGAGGCCAGAAATCTTGACATGCGGAAGGGCTGGCAGGAAAAGATCGAAGAGGAGCGCGACAAGCTCATTCGCCACTATGCCAACTTTGTCCTTCATCTCCGTGTGACCATCGAGGCCACCCCCGGCTACAGGGAGGGAGGCTATGAGGTTCGACTGGTGGCCTCTGTGCCCAATGACACCGTTGTCGTCAAACGGTGGGGTGAAAAAGTACGTCCGCTGCTGGTCGAGGCCTTTGATGTCCTCGGGCTCCGTCTCAAGGAGATTGTCCGCAAGAAACAGAAGAGCCACAAGGGGGCCCGGGTGCCCGGCGCCGTGCCCGCCGGCGAGACGTCGGGCACTATCCGGCGTCTGTTCCCGCGGGAGGCCTACGGCTTCATCGAGACCCGTGATAACCAGGAGATCTTTTTTCATGAGAATTCCCTGCGCGACATCTCCATGGATGATCTGTCCGAGGGTGACGAGGTGATGTTTGCCGCGGTCGAAGGGGACAAGGGACCCCAGGCCATGTGGGTGAAGGCTGAACGGGCCTGATCGCGGTCCGGACCGATCCGGTGATTTCGGCCCCTGCCGCTGCCTGCGGCAGGGGCTTTTTTTTATTTTTCTTGTGGAGCGCCCGGAAAAACTGGTACCCTGCATTCCGCCTCCAGGTCCCCCTCTCTCCAGTTGAGGTCAGAAGATTCCATGAGCGAGCCCGAAGTCTATCTCATCGACGGCAGTGCCTACATCTACCGCGCCTACCACGCCATCCGGCCACTTGCCAACAGCAGCGGTCTGCCCACCCACGCGGTCTACGGCTTTACCACCATCCTGCGCCGCATCCTGCGCGAGCGCTCGCCGCAGTGGCTGGCCGTGGCCTTCGATACCCGGGGGCCGGTCTTCCGCCACCGGATCTATCCCGACTACAAGGCCAACCGGCCGCCCATGCCCGAGGATCTCCAGCCGCAGATTCCCTATATCTGGCGTATCGTCTCGGCCTACAACATTCTGCGGCTCGAGCATGACGACCAGGAGGCCGACGACCTGATCGCCTCGGCAACCCGGCTCCTCACCGGCCAGGGATACCGGGTGGTCGTGGTCTCCGGCGACAAGGACCTGCTGCAGCTCGTCTCGGACCAGGTGACGCTCTGGGATCCCATGAACGACCGGACCATGGACGTGGAGGCGGTGAAAAAGAAGTATGGGATTGCCCCGGACCACCTCCTCGACTACTTCGCCCTCACCGGCGACGCCTCGGACAATATTCCCGGTGTTCCCGGTATCGGGCCGAAGACGGCGCAGAAACTGATCGCCACCTATGGCAGTCTCGAGGGACTCTATGCCAGGGTGGAGGAGATGAAGAAGTCCAGGATGAAGGAGCGGCTGATCGAGCATCGGGATGCGGCCTTCCTCTCCCGCGACCTGGTGCGCCTGAGCAGGGAGTGCGAGGTTCCGGCCGGGCTTGACGCTTACCGCTACCGGCAGCCCGATCCGGAGCCCCTGCGCCGGCTGTTCACCGAGCTCGAGTTCTTCTCGCTGCTCAAGGAGGATGTTCCGGCAGCCAGGATCGATCACCGCAGTTTCGTCCTCATTCGTGACCGCCGGCAGCTCGACCGTCTTGCCGTCAAGCTGCGCCAGGGCCGACTGCTGGTGGTGGATACCGAGACCACGTCCCTGGATCCGCTGCAGGCGGACCTGGTCGGGGTCTCGCTCTGCATCGACGCCGGGCAGGCCTGGTACCTGCCCTGCGGCCATCGCGATGCCGACGGCAGCCTGCTGCCCGGCCAGCTAGCCCTGGCCGATATCGTCGGCCTGCTGCGGCCCCTGCTTGAGGATGCCGGCCTGCCCAAGGTGGGGCACAATCTCAAGTATGACTGGAGCGTGTTGTCCCGGCCGGAAAACGGCGGTATACGGATGGCCGGTCCCCTCTATGACACCATGATCGCCGCCTGGCTCCTTGATCCCGGTCGCAGGTCCTACCGCCTCGATGACCTGTGCGAGGAGATCGATCTGCGGTTGACCAGCTATTCCGAGGTGACCCGGGGGGACAAGCGCTCCGACGCCTTTGCCTGGGTGGATCCGGAACAGGCCAGTGATTACTCCTGCGAGGATGTGTATGGCAGCTACCGTCTCCTTGAGCACTTCAGGCCGCGCCTCGAGGAGTGGGGTCTGTGGAAGCTGTTCACGGAGCTCGAGGGACCGCTGATCCCGGTGCTGGCCGAGATGGAGCGGGCCGGTGTCCGTGTGGACGGCGATCTGCTCAGGGAGTTGTCCCGGGAGTTCGCCCGCAAGCTCGAGGTCCTGGAGCAGGAGATCTACCGGGAGGCGGGACATACGTTCAACATCAACTCCACCCGCCAGCTCGGGGTGGTCCTGTTCGAGGAGCTGGAGCTGCCGCGGGGCCGGAAGACCAAGACCGGCTACTCCACCGATGTCAGGGTCCTGGAGAAGCTGCGGCACCGGCACCGGTTGCCGGCACTGGTCCTCGAGTACCGCAACTTGGCCAAGCTCAAGTCCACCTATGTGGACAACCTGGCCCGGTTGCGCGATCCCGCCACCGGCCGGGTACACACCTCGTTCAACCAGTGCGGAACGGCCACGGGCAGGTTGTCGTCGAGCAATCCCAACCTGCAGAATATCCCGGTACGCACCGAGGAGGGACGGCGCATCCGTTCCGCCTTTGTCGCTGCCGACGGGCACCGCCTGCTCTCCGGCGACTATTCGCAGATCGATCTCCGGGTTCTGGCCCACTACAGCCGCGATCCCGCCCTGCTCGAGGCCTTCCACCAGGATCAGGACATCCACAGCCGCACAGCGGCCGAGATCTTCATGGTCGCCCCGGAGCTGATCACCCCGGAGATGCGTCGGGTGGCCAAGACCATCAATTTCGGCATCATCTACGGCATGTCCAGTTTCGGACTCGCCAGCCAGCTCGACCTGAGCCGCAAGGAGGCCCAGACCTTCATCGACCGGTATTTTCACCATTACCCCGGCATCCGGGCCTTCATGGAGTCCATTGTCGAACAGGCCCGCAGGGACGGATATGTGACCACCCTGCTCGGCCGACGACGTCTCCTGCCCGAGATCCGCAGCAGTAACCGCATCCGGCGGGAGTTTGCCGAACGTACCGCCATCAATACCCCCATCCAGGGCTCTGCCGCCGATATCATCAAGCTGGCCATGCTGGCTGTGGACCGGGAGCTGGCCGCGCGGAAACTGGGGGCGAGGATGATTCTCCAGATCCACGACGAACTGGTACTGGAGGTCCCGGTCCGGGAGGTGGAGGAGACCACCGACCTGGTACGGAACTGTATGGAAGGCGTCATGGAGCTGGCAGTGCCGCTCAAGGTCAATATCCGGGACAGTCAAAATCTTGGCAAGGACCAGGGGTGACCGGCGGGAGTGCCTGTGCCTGCCGGGAGTCTGGTTTGTAATCGTTCTCCGCTATCGGCAACAACCTGAAAAGACAGATACTTTTACATCGGTTTTCCGGCAAGCCGTTTTTTTGTTGCCCTCTGGCCGGAGGAGGGTCCCGCATGCGGGCTCTCCGCCCTCGGCGGCACTGGTCGGCAGCGACACTGCGGCCGCCGCCCTGTCTTTCGGAAGTGTACCTGTCTAACCTCCCGGAACGATGGTTGTTCTCTGCCATCTCCCCGGCGGTGGAAAAAATTTTCCCCTGTCGCCATCTTTTTCTTGAAAAACTGCACCATCGTTGTATAGGTGTCCGTTTAATGAATCACTGTGGCGGGAAGATTCTATTATTTCGGAAACTCGTAAATGACAGGGAGTGTTCTTTCGGTTTTCTGGAAAATAAAGCGGCGGCAGTGTCTGTAAATTCCTGGTGCTCTATCGAGGAGTTTGAAAATACAGTGATAATACGTTTTGTTCCGTTTGGGCTCGTATATTGCAATGAGGAAAACAGGTCGATAAGGGAAGAAGAATGAGCCCCGGAGGTGGGAAGATGAGTCCCCGCGAAGCAATCCATATCCTGATGTTGAGCCCCATCTATTTCCGACTCAGCACTGTCCAGCGCTGGCAACTGGTACAGGAGTACTGCCGGTTGATCAACTCCGGTTGCCGGGAGGCCGGGGCCTAGCAACCCGCTGTTGTCCCGTCCGGAAAGCCGATGGGCCGGCCAGAGGGGTGGCGGTCCGGCAGGGTGATTCCGGGAAAGACGGGCACGGTTTGACAAAATCGTCCGGAACGGCGATCCGTTCCGGACGATTTTCTATTGCGGCCGGCAGCAGGCCTGTCGCAAGCGCTCACGGGAGCCGCACGGAGTCTTCGTTTGCCTCTTTGCACCATCGTGCCCGGGGAAACCGATAGTGAGTCGCCCTGTGAGGGGTTACGGCCTGTCGGATATGATGAACAATGCATGGAGCATCCTGTTCCTCCTGTCCAGGATGTGCAGGTACAAGCCAGGGAGCGGTGAGAATGACCGAAAAAGCGGAGATTCCCGGCGGCGTGGAGCGACGGCGCCACAGGCGATACCGGGTGAAAGAGGGGGCGCTGGCATTTCTGGGCACAGTTCCCGGTTCGATCAGTGATATCAGTGAGGGTGGTCTGGCTGTCCACTATGTAGTCTTTGAAAAACAGCCCGGAGATGAGCTGCAGCTTGATATCTTTTTCGGTCGCGACGATTTCTATCTGACCGATCTCCCCGGAAGGAAGGTCAGTGAGGCCGATTCAACCCCCGGGACCACCTTCAGCCGGATCCGTGTCCGTCGCATGGGTGTGCAGTTCGGTGAACTGACCAGTGAGCAGAAATCCCGCCTCAGGTACTTCATCCTGCACAACACCCTGGGTGTGGCGTGAATCCCGGGACCGGTTGTACCAGCGCGCAGCGTAACCCCTCACGGGATAACCAACCATCGGTTTTCTCGACCACAATCCTGTGAGCGCTTACCGCGCCGCCACCGGTAACTGTTCAGCAGTGCCACGTCCGGGCGTGATCGCGGCTGGCTGGCAGGTAAGCGGGCCGGCGAGACCGCGGCAGTCCGCTGAACTTTTGCCGGTTTTTTCGTTTTCCTCCGGCCGGGAATGACGTACAATGCAAGTCCGGGTGGTCGACACCCTGTCTGATGACGTCTCCTTTTCCCATCCTTTCTGTCCCGGAGGTCTGCCATGCTGTACCGTCTAGCCTTCTGCTGCCTGATGCTGCTGTCTGCCACCGGTGTGTGCACGGCCGCACCCGCCGTCGAGGCCGCTGCATCGGCCCTGTCCGTACCCGCGTTGTCCCTGACCATCTATGATGATTTCGCCCTGGTGCGGGACCGCCGGACCTTCACTCTGGTTGCCGGCGAGCAGAGCCTGCTCTTCCCGTCCATCAGTGCCGGTATTCAGCCCGAGACCGCCCTGCTGACCGGTGCGGGGCTGCAGGTGCTGGAGCAGGTTTTTGCCTACGATATCCTGACCCCGCAATCGCTTTTGGAACGGTTTGTCGGCAGGGAGGTGGAGGTCATGGCCATCCATCCGGTGACCGGGGAACGGCGTTTTGAGAAGGCGATGCTGCTGAGTGTCTCCGGCGGCGTGGTGGTGCGGATCGGTGACCGGATCGCCACGGTTCCGCCGGACCGGATTGTCTTGCCCTCACTGCCGCCCTCTCTGCGTGACCGCCCGACCCTGAGCATCCTTGTCTCCAGTGACGATGCAGGCAAACGGTCCCTGCAACTCAGCTACCTGACCGACGGACTGTCCTGGCAGGCCGACTACGTGGCCGAACTCGCCCCCGACAGCACCCGTCTCGATCTCGGTGCCTGGGTGACCCTGAGGAATGAGTCCGGGGCCGATTACAGGCAGGCCCGGGTGCAGCTGGTGGCTGGCGAGGTCCACCGCGAATCCGGGGGAGGCGGCAGAGAGCTGATGCTGAAGAGCCAGGCCAGGGCGATGGCGGCAGCACCAGCCGTGCGCAGGGAGAAGCTCTTCGGTTACCATCTCTACAGCCTGCCACGGCCGGTGACCCTGCTCCGCAAGGAGCACAAGCAGGTGGCGCTCCTGCAGGCGAACGGTGTCGCCTGCCGGCGGGAGCTGGTTCTCCGGGGCCGCGGAGACTATTACAGCACCAGGGTGGGCGAGATCGGTGCCCGCCAGGGGGTGGCTGAGGTGCTGGTGCTGAAGAACAGTGAAGACGCCGGTCTCGGCATGCCCCTGCCGGCAGGCACGGTGCGGGTCTACTCCAGGGACAGCGCCGGCGGTCTGCAGTTTGTCGGCGAGGACCGGATGGCCCACATTCCGGAAGGCGGGGAGGTGCACCTGGCGCTGGGCACCTCCTTTGATGTCACCGCCCGCAGGACCCAGGTCGATTTCAAAAAACTCTCCGGTTTCTCGCCCTACAATTATGTCTATGAGAGCGGCTACCGCATCACCGTCAACAATGCCGGCGAGACCGCCCGCACGGTCCAGGTGGAGGAGCAGATCCCCGGCGACTGGACCATCCTCGAGGAGTCACTGCCGCACGTCCGCACGGACAGCCGTACCGCCTCCTGGTCGGTACAGGTCCCGGCGGAGGGCTCGTCCGTTCTCACCTACCGGGTCAGGGTGAAATACTGAGGATCTCTCTGCCCGGCCGGGCCGCAACAGCACGCTGGTGGCGGCAACTACATTGAATTGCCGGTATTTCTGGTAAAAGTCCGGCAGCGCGTCGGCTCCGCGTGATCGTGACTGGCCGTCCGGTACGCGAGCGCAGCGAGACTCCGATAGCCTACCTGTGCGGGCAGCCTCGAGGCGTGCAGATGGCGTGCTGCTGAATTTTTGCGTCGGGTCAGGTGCGCTCCTCCAGGGGCACGAATTTGCGGGCCGGTTCGCCGGTGTAGACCTGGCGCGGGCGCCCGATCCGGGTACCGGGATCCTCGCGCTGTTCCTTCCACTGGGCGATCCAGCCCGGCAGCCGTCCCAGGGCGAACATGACCGTGAACATATTGGTGGGAATGCCGATGGCCCGGTAGATGATACCGGAATAGAAGTCAACGTTGGGATAGAGGTTGCGCTCGATGAAGTACTCGTCCCTGAGGGCGATCTCCTCCAGCTGGCGGGCGATATCCAGGAGAGGGTCGGAGACGTTGAGGACCTCGAGGATTTCGTCACAGGCCTTCTTGATAATCGTGCCGCGGGGATCAAATGTCCGGTAGACACGGTGGCCGAATCCGGAGAGGCGGAAGGGGTCGTTCTTGTCCTTGGCCTTGTTGATGTATTTCTCGAAGTTGTTGTCGTCGGCATAGATCAGTTCGAGCATGTCGATGACCGCCTCGTTGGCACCGCCGTGCAGCGGCCCCCAGAGGGCATTGATGCCGGCGGATATGGAGGCATAGAGGTTGACCCCGGCGCTGCCCACCAGCCGGACCGTGGAGGTGGAGCAGTTCTGTTCATGGTCGGCGTGCAGGATCAGGAGTTTGTTGAGGGCTGCGACCACCTCGGGCCGGACCGTGTAGGGCTTGACCGGCTTGTCGAACATCATGTTGAGAAAGTTGCCGCAGTAGGAGAGGTCGGCACGCGGGTAGACCAGGGGATGCCCCAGGGATTTCTTGTAGGAAAAGGCGGCAATGGTCCTGATCTTGGAGATCAGCCGCGCCGCGGTGATGTTGAGGTCCTGGAGGGGATCGTCGCCCATCTCGGGATAGTAGTTGCACAGCGAATTGACCATCACCGAGAGAATGGACATGGGCGAGGCATTGGGCGGAAAATGATCGAAGAAGTGGATCATGTCCTCATGCAGGAGGGCGAACCGCTCGAGAAGGACCTTGAAGTCCTCCAGCTCCCGGCTGTTGGGCAGCTTGTTGTGCAGGAGAAGGTAGGCCACCTCGATGAATGCGCATTTGTCGGCCAGTTCTTCGATGGGATATCCGCGATAACGGAGGATCCCCTTGTTGCCGTCGAGATAGGTGATGGCACTGGAGCAGGACCCGGTATTCTTGTAGCCGGTGTCCAGGGTGATATATCCGGTGTCGCGCAGGAGATTGCTGATATCGATGGCGGCGTCTCCCTCCGTGCCCCTGACAATGGGCAGGGTATGGGTCTTGCCGTCAATGATGAGCTGTGCTGTGTCGCTGGCCGTGGTCTTGGTCATCTTTGTTCCTTTTGCAAGAGGTGGTTGTCCTGGGTGTCGTAGCCTTTCGCCGTATCGGTGGATGCGGTTCTGCCCGGCGCACGGGAAAGGAAAGTACTGCACAAACCGGACAGCCGGGATAGAATGGAAGGGCTGCCGTAGCGGAACGGTCACAGGGCTTGTGCAACTCAGGGATGTGCCGGACCGTACCAGTGCGCCGCCATCAGCAACTACCCGCGAATACCTATACTTTTCTGTAAAAGTTCAGAGATGCGTCAGTTGTCACTGATCGCCTCGGACGATTTTCGGAAAAAAATTTCATGCCCTGGCGGCGCAATAAACCCTGAAGATCCGGCAGAGGGCATACGCATTGCCCCGCAGGGCAATGCAACGAGGTTGAAATGGTTCATTCCCGGGCGAATCATCTCCGTAATATGCATGCGAACCGTGGACGGCGCAGGGGCGTCAACCATTTTTCCTTTCGTTCCGCTTCCATGCAATCAAACCCGCCCCAGGCGGCACGAAGACTCCCGGTTTCACAACAGGCCATGAACATCAGGAGGATACACTCGCCTCACTGGCGCAGGCAGCTAACTCTCCTGTCTCCTGGTACCTGATGTTCGGATAAACTGTACGTTGGCACAGGTGCCGAAGATTCGTGCAGACGCTCTTGACCGCAGGCGGGCGATCTTCCGGAGACGGTGATAACCTGCCGCTGCGGCCGGATACGGTACCTGTGACGACCACTGTTGAGGCAGGGTCGTCGCCTTCAGGCTGGTTTGAAACCATCGGGGGCGTATCGATTGAAAAATCGATCACCACTTATTTTACCGTATTTTTAGAAAAATTTCAAGACAAATGAACCCCGGCTCCCCGGCCGCCGCAGGGAAAAGTTGTTCCGGCAGAGGAGTTTCCGGCCACCGGGGGGGCGGGAGATCACCTTTCATGCATACGATGAACGAGACATACGAGAGACGTCTGCGCAGGTTTGCGCAGGCTGTGGGAGTCTATCCGGTTTCCTGCGAGGCACTGGCCGCCGGTCGCAGTGACGAGCAATGGCTGGACGCGGTCCTGGCCGGCGGTGCGCCGATTGTCCAGTTGCGCGATAAACGGTCATCCGATCGCAGGCTGCTGGAAAAGGCCCGCTATTTCCGCAGGAAGACCCGCAGGGCCGGTGTTCTTTTCCTGGTCAACGACCGGCTGGACATCGCCCTGCTCGCCGATGCCGACGGCGTCCATCTCGGTCAAAAGGATCTGCCTCCCGAGGAGGTGCGCCGGATCGCCCCGGATATGCTGATCGGCGTTTCCTGCAACACCGAGGAACAGGCGAAGGCACTGGGAGAACTGGCCAGGCAGGGCCGGTCTGCCGCCTCCTATTACAACATCGGCCCCATCTATCCCACCGCCACCAAGGAAGGCCTTGCCGAGTTCATCGGCCCGGAGGCCATTGGCCGGTTTTCGCGCCATCTGGACCTGCCCTGCACCGTCATGGGCGGGATCAAATTCAATCACATTCCGGAGCTGGTCGAACTGGGCGCCCGCCGTATCGCCGTGGTGACAGCCATCAGCCAGGCAGCGGACATGGAGGCCGAGACGGCCCGCTGGATGGAGGCGATTGCCGGACAGGTAGAGGACATGAGGAGAGATCATGCGTAATGACACGGAAAAAGAAAAGGCCATCCTCAGGGCCATGGAATATGCCGTACCGTCGGGCAAGCTGGAGCTGGCCACCGATCTGCTGGACCAGTACCGCAATGATCCCCTGGTCCTGGAGGTGCTGCATGAATTCTACAGCTTTCTTCCGGAGGCCAGGGAGGACTGGATACGGGAGATCCGGCTCATGGGACGTCAGCAGGGGATCTTCCTGCTCATGGCCATGACCGGAAGCGGTGGCTATCTCTACATGGTGTCCGGCGAGGGGATCGAGTTCCAGGGCAGCCTGGAGGCAGGATATCTTGACAGGGAACTGCTCGATTTTTTCGGTTTTGCCGATCTGGAGGAGTTCAGGAAGGGGTGCGCGGCACCGGAGGACTATCCCCTCTACGAGTCCCTGCAGACCGAGCAGGAGGTCTGCCCGGCCTGCCACGCGGCCAGCGGTGAACTCCACGAGCTGGGCTGTCCGGTGGAGATCTGTCCCTGGTGCGGCGGCCAGCTCATTCACTGCAACTGCCGATACGAGAAACTGGGCCTGGACACCATCACCAGCCTGGAGGAGATCGACCGTTTCGAGCTGCTCCTCAACGAGCGGGGCCGCATACCCTATTCACCGGAGCAGCGGCCGAGCTTTGCCGACGAGGGACCGGGGGTGGTCTTCGAATAGTCGGCGGCCGGGACAGGGAGCCTGTGGCAGCACACAGGGCGGAATACGTCACGGGCCAGACGATGAAGCTCAGGCAGACGCTGTGTTGCCCCGCGGATCGCCCTCATCCCCAAGGGCCAGGATTCCTGTCCCCTGCCCCTGGTACCTGCCTCACTGGTTGCCGTTCATGTCCTTCAGGGATTCGAGGTAATGGAAGATGTCGGATTCCGAGGACAGGATCAGGGTGGTGTTGCCGGAGATGATGTTCCGGTAGCTCTCCAGGGTCCGCTGGAAGGAGTAGAAGTCGGGATACCTGGTATAGGCATCGGCATAGATGCGGGTGGCCTCGGCGTCCGCCTTGCCGCGGATCTCTGTCGCTTCCCGCTTGGCCTTGGATGTGATCTCCCGCAGTTCCCGTTCCACCTTGCCGAGGATCTCGGCCTTGCGTCCCTCACCCAGGGAACGTTTTTCCGCCGCGATCCGTTTGCGCTCCGAGATCATCCGGTCATAGACCTTTTTCCGCACCGACTCGATGTAGTTGACCCGCTTGAACATCACGTCCACCAGCTCGATGCCGTACTTCGGCGTCACCTTGGAGGCGGCCTCCTTGACCATCTCGCTGATCTTGTCCCGGCCGACCTTGGGCGGATTGATCATCTCGGTGCCGCGAAGGGTATCGCTGCTCTTGGTGATGGAGGCCATGTAGTCCGGCGACCAGTCGGAGCTGCGGATGATCTCGATCAGGGTGTTCTTGTTGATCAGGTCGCGGACCGTACCGTCGATGATATCGTCGAGCAGCGTCTGAGCCCGGGTCTGGCTGCCCACCGCCTGCAGGAAGCGCAGGGCGTCGGCAATCCGCCAGCGGGCGGTGGTATCGAGATAGATGTAGGTCTTGTCATTGGTCGGGATCTGGTTGGGATCGCCATCCCAGATCAGGATCCGCTTTTCGAAGAACTGCACATGCTGGATAAAGGGGGTCTTGAATTGCAGACCCGCCTCGGTTTTGGGTTCGCCCACCGGCGCGCCGAACTGGGTGATGACGGCCTGCTGCCCCTCGGGCAGGATGTAGAAGCCGTCCCAGGCCGTGGCGATAAGGCCGGCGACGATGACGAGGAGAAGGAGCTGGATTGTTTTCTTCATGGGTATCATGTCCGCTGTCAGGTTCGGTGTCAGGGCCGGTCTGCCCGGTGGGCACTGCCGGCTTTCAGGCGGTTGGCTGGTGTCGTGCCGTCACTTGCTCTCTGTCACCCTGCCCTTGCCCGTGAGGTTGAGGAAGGGGAGCATGGTCTGCTGCTTCTTGTCCATGACATAGATATGCTGGACCTCGGGCAGGACCTGTTCCATGGTCTCCAGGTACATGCGCCGGCGGGTGACATCCTTGGCCTTCACATACTGGTCGGCGATGGCGCTGAAGCGGTTGGTCTCGCCCATGGCCCGGTTGATCCGCTGTACCGCATAGCCGTGCGCCTCCTCGACGATCTGCTTGGCGCTGCCCCGGGCCTTGGGGATGACCCGGTTGTAGGTCTCCTCGGCCTCGTTGACCAGGCGCTTCATGTCCTGGTCAGCCTCGTTGACCTCGTTGAAGGCCGGTTTGACCGGATCGGGCGGATTGATGTCCTGCAGCTGCAGGGTGACGATGTAAACGCCGCACTGCAGGTAATTGAGCTTGGCCTGCAGTTCCCGCTTGGCCTCGCCGGCCAGCATCTCCCGGTTGCCGAGCACGTAGTCGAAGTCCATGTTGCCGACAATGCGGCGGGTCACCATCTCGGATGCGTCCCGTACCGCCTGGGGAACGTTGCGGACCTTGAACAGGAAGTTCACCGGGTCGCTCACCTTGTACTGGACGATCCAGGCCACGTTGATGACGTTTTTGTCACCGGTGAGCATCAGGGATTCCATGTCGAATCCACGGCGGTCAAAGACCGAGTTCTTGCCGGGGAGCCGGGTGCGGAAGCCGAATTCCTCCTTGCGCACCGTCTCCACGTCCACCTTGATCAGGTCCTCGATGTAGGGCAGTTTGAAGCGCAGTCCGGGCATGGTGGTGCGCGCATACTTGCCAAAACGCAGGATGATGCCGCGCTCGCCCGGTTCAATGGTGTAGAAGGAGGAGTAGACGAGCTGGAAGAGAAGGACCGCGACGACCACCAGGGCCACCTTGCCGATATTGGCGAAAAAATGCGGTTCCCCCGGCGGCCGGGTCCCTTCCCCGTCCGGACCGGGCTCCTGTTCCCGTCCGGCAAAGGCATCCCGGATCTTCTGGATCAGGGCGGCCAGGAGTTCTTCGGGCGATGAGGGCCCTTTCTTCTGTCCCCAGGGGGGCTGTTCGTTCATTGGCATGGTATTTGTCCGTCGGAAGGTCAGTTGTCAGATATCAGGTGTCAGAAGTCAGAAACCGGATGTCAGAAGCCGGAGGCCGGAATCAGTTTCTGATGATGAACTACATTGTACCATTTATTGTTCCGTTCGTCGTCATATATCGTTGTCATCTGTCCGGGCGGCGCACAAAAAATACCATTGCCCGGGATTCCGGTCCCGGGACGACGGATTCGTAATAGGTCACCGCTATGGGCAACCACCTGAAAAGGCCGGCACTTTTACGATACTTATACACGATGGCGTCGCACAAGGTCCGATCTGCTGCGTTGTAGCGGGTACGGCCAATGCTCGATGTACTCCATGTACGCCTCCGCTCGGCCGACACCGCTACGCCTTGTATATCGAACTTTTATGCTCAGCCATCTGTAGAGTGTGACGGACTTTTAACGAGTCCATCATACACGGATTCAGGGCACAGGTGGCGGACGCCAGGCCAGCAGCCAGCAGCCGGCGACCACCATCTGGGCAAGGAGAAAGAGCAGGCCCTGCAGGTTGCGGTCCGGTGCCAGTTTGGGGAGTCCAAGGAAGCGTGCCGGAATACCGGCCACAAGGCCGCTCAGGAAGCCGAAGAGGTGCGCCCCCAGGTCGGTCCGTTCGCCGCCGGTGCCCAGCAGCGCCAGCAGGGCCGCGCCGGCACCCAGTGAGAGCAGGATCTGTCTGAGCATGCCGTGGCGGCCGGCAGCGGCCTGGAGGCTGGAGAAACAGCCGATGGCGGCAAAGACAGCGGTGGAGAACCCCACCGAGTAGTGCTCCTGGCCCCGGAAAGCGATGTTGAGGAAGTTGCCTGCGGCACCGGTGCCGAGGAGCAGCAGCCAGCCGGAGCCGTGGCCGAGGATCCTGCAGAGCAGGTGGACCATGAAGCCGCCAATGATGCAGTTGCCTGCCAGGTGGACCAGGTCCGCGTGCAGGGTCAGGGCGGTGACCAGGCGCCACCACTGGTGGTGGTCGAGGATGGCGCGGCTGTCGATGGCCCCGAGTGTGAACCAGGGGTTGTGGTCGGTCCAGGGACCGGTGAGGAGGTAGAAGACGGCCAGGGATCCCATGGCCAGCAGGGTCGGCGGGTCGCCGGCCGCACCGCCCGGCGGCGCCTGGGCCGGGCGGGGCGGCCAGTCTCTGTTCTCCTCGAAAAAGCTGCGCAGCTCCTGCTCGGCGGCCGGGGCATCGGTTGCCGCGACCAGGAGCCGGTTGCGGTGGAGGTCGATATGGTGGGCGATCCCCACCGCGCTGAGCACCAGGGAACAGGTGTCGAGTTCGTCGGTGTCGCCGGAGGCGACCGGAACCAGGGGCGCTTCCTGCGGCTGTCCGGCTGTCCGGTCCCGGGAGGAATTCATGGGGGTGGGGGCAGGGATGGGGCGGCCTCTGTGCGGGTCGGGATTTCTTGCTGTCTGTTCATTGCCTGGCGGTCAGGTCGGTTTGCACATGACAAGCCGGCGCTAACTTGGTATGTTTGAGCGGATATTTTCCATGCAGCCTGGTGGCGTTGCCTCGTATGAGCGATCGCTCCTCCGCCCGGTGGCAGTTTTCTGCCCATGGAGCTCAATCGAAACTATAGAACAGAGGAAGAGAATATGCCACAGGCAAAAGAAGGTGACAAGGTGAGGATCCACTATACAGGTACCCTGGAGGACGGGACCGTCTTCGATTCGTCCGCCGGTCATGACCCCCTGGAGTTCACCCTGGGCTCGGGGCAGGTCATCGCGGGGTTCGAGGAAGCA
Source organism: Desulfobulbaceae bacterium (assembly GCA_026987195.1). Taxonomy (GTDB): domain Bacteria; phylum Desulfobacterota; class Desulfobulbia; order Desulfobulbales; family Desulfobulbaceae; genus DRKI01. Next base: position 31,299 of record JALSNC010000083.1, read on the forward strand.
GTCCTGGGGATGAACCAGGGCGATTCGAAGAAGGTCACCATTCCGGCGGCCAAGGCCTACGGCCAGCGGAACGAGGAGATGGTCATCAACGCGGCCCGGAACCAGATCCCGCCGGACATCAATCCCGAGGTGGGGCAGCAGCTGCAGATGACCGGGCCCGCCGGCGAGGTGGTGATCGTCCGGGTGACCGAGGTGACCGAGGATATGGTGGTGCTTGATGCCAATCCGCCCCTGGCCGGCAAGGACCTGACCTTTGACATCGAACTGGTCGAGATCGTCTGAATCTGCGGGACCTGGAGGGGCGGACAGAGTTGTTTCCGCCCCGTCGATAAAATAAAAAAAGGCTGCAATCCCGCGATTGCAGCCTTTGAAATTTCCGCTGGTGCCGAAGGGGAGAGTCGAACTCCCACGGGCGTACGCCCACTAGACCCTGAACCTAGCGCGTCTACCAGTTCCGCCACTTCGGCACGACGTGGGAGAATATGCTCGTCCCGGGCCGTTTTGTCAAGTATTTCTTTTCTGGTTTTCCGGCCGCCTCTGCCATTTTCGCAGATAGATGCGATGATACGGCAGGTTATCTCCTGTTGTCCGGCAGCGGTCCGCCCCAGGGTACCCCCTCAAGGGATAACCAGTGCCTGTCCGGAAATGGTACCTTTGTCCGATTTCTGCGTCGCCACGAAAATTGATAATGCTCACATATTCTTAATATGCTGCGCTTTTCAATTTTCTATGCTCCTTGAACCCGAACAAAAAACCTCATTTCCGGACAGGCACTGACCAACCACCGGTGTTCTCGGCCACAATGGTGGAAGCGTTCTCCGGGGCCGCAGATTTGTGCAGGCGTGCCTGATCGCGGGTAAGCGACCGCAGGGAGACTCCGATAGGCTACCTATGCGGGCAGGCACGACCGTGCAAAGAGGTAAGCGAAGACTCCGTGCGGTCCCTGTGAGCGCTTACGCCCCAGGTTGCCGGAGAGGGGGCGGGCGAGGCCGGGGGAAGGAGCCGGCGCCGCACGAACTGTTTGCGCCTTTGCGGCAATTGGGGTACAACATCGGCTTTGTGATGTGGCTTTGGTTCGGTAACCGTCTGCGGCTCGAGTGGAAAATCGATGAAAATTTACAGAGATCCACAGGAAATAGAAAAACCGTTTGTCAACGCCTGTGTCACCATCGGCAACTTTGACGGTGTCCATCTCGGCCACCAGAAGCTGTTCGCCACTGTTGTCGACCGGGCGCGGCAGATCGACGGCACCAGCGTGGTCATCACCTTTGATCCGCATCCGCTCAAGGTCCTGCGGCCCGGGGGGATCAAGCTGATCTCCACCACCGGACAGAAGATCGAACTCATCGAACAGGCCGGAATCGACGTCCTGCTGATCATTCCGTTCAGTCGCGAGTTCGCGGCCACCACGGCCCGCGACTTTGTCGATACCATTCTCGTGGGCACCATCGGTGTCAGGGAGCTGGTGGTGGGCTATGATTATGCCTTCGGCAAGGGCAGGGAAGGCAATATCGAATTCCTGAAGAAGGTGGGACGGGAGAAAGGTTTCCCGGTCACCGTGGTCGAGGCCCACTACGTGGACGGGATGCTGGTTTCCTCCACCAGGATCAGGGAACTGGTCACCCTGGGGCGGATGCGGGATGTGGCCCGGCTGCTGGGCCGTTACTACCAGATCAGGGGCGAGGTGCAGCGCGGCAGGCAGCGGGGCGGCCGGGTGGTCGGATTCCCCACCGCCAACCTGAAGATCTCCGAGGAGGATCTCTGCCCCAAGACCGGTGTCTATGTGACCCAGGTCCTCTATGACGGCAGGTGCTACGGCGGTGTCTCCAACATCGGATACAATCCCACCTTCGGAGAAAACAAACTGGTTGCCGAAACCCATATTTTCGATTTTAACGATGACATCTATGGCCGCTCCATAAGGATCAACCTGCTCCGCCATCTGCGCGGCGAGAGGAAATTCAGCGGCCCGGAGGAGCTGGCCGCCCAGATCCGCCGGGATATCGAGACGGCGCGGCAGGTCCTGGCACGGGCCGAGAAAAAACGTCCCTGCGTCGGAGGTGCGTGATCACGGCCAGCCGCGATCCCGTGCAAATGGCGTGCTGCCGGACCGTAATGCCGGGGCAGGATGAGCGCGGGACACCGGGGGCGGAAAAATTCAGACTTGCCACCCCGGCCGATCTGCCTATAGTGTGTGGGCACGGGCATGCACTGCCATGCCGCCATATCCCCTGCCGACCCCATGGATGAGACCGTGGCCGGAGGGCAATCATCAGCAAACAACAGTCCCGTCCCGGACGGGATCCTGGCAACGAAAAAGGGAAGACCATGTCGGAAACAGCACAGCAGGCTGATATCAAGGAAGTGATCGCGGACCTGGAAAAGATCTGCCGGGAAAAGCCGGAAAATGTCATTGCCCATCATCAGCTGGGGCTCGTCTACCGCAAGGTCGGCCGCCTGGACGATGCCGTTGCCGAGCTGGAAAAGGCCATCGAGCTTGATGACCAGTCGGTGGAGAGCATGATCAATCTCGGGGCCATCTTCTTTGAACGGGGCGATGTGGAGCGCGCCCTGGAGCTCAACCAGCGTGCCCTGGCCATCACCCCCAACATGGCCGAGGCCCATGTCAACATCGGCCTGATCCGCCAGCAGCAGAACCGGGTCGACGAGGCCATTGCCTCCTATGACCGGGCAGTGCAGATCGACCCCAACCTGGTCACCGCCTGGATCAACCTGACTTCGGCCTATACCATGGCCGAGCAGGACGAAAAGGCCGTGGAGGCGGCCCGGCAGGCCGTAACCCTGGAGCCCGATTCCGCCATGGCGCGCAACAACCTGGCCGTGGCCCTCTACTTCAACGGTGAGTACGGGGAGGCTGCGAAGAACCTGGACAAGGCCCGTGAGCTCGGCTATTCCGTGGACCCCCGTTTTGCCGAGGCCCTGCAGGCCAAACTGGCACAGTGATTCATGGCAGAAAAAAGCGAGGTAAACGTAGCGCCCTGGTGCCCCTTCTGCGGCATGGACGTGGGGCGGCCCAGCGACCAGGTGGAGCGGAAGATGACCGAGTTCCCGGTGGGCCGCTGTGAGTGCGGGGCGGTCTATGTCTGTGACGCCACGGGCCACAATGTCGGTTCGGCCATGGTCGAGTGCCTGGTCCATGCCTGCAACGACGAGTGGGATCTGGCCTGGGAGCTGATCCCGGAAGAGGACTACCTCACCGGCCGGCTGGAAAACTACGATGATGTGACGCACCAGGTGGTGCCCAAACGTAACCTGGACGGCCGGGCCGTGCGCGGGGTCCTCTATTTCGTCCGCCTCCACACCGAGGTGGCGGAGATCGCCGAGCGGTTCAGGAAGAAACAGCAGGCCCCGGCCGGCACAGAACCGGCTCCGGCGGCCACCGGGCTGCAGCCTGCCGTGGACGGGCAGGGCAAAAAGGTGCGGGCCGGCAAACAGAAGGTGCGGCAACTGGTGGAGGCCGATGATGTCGAGGCGCTGGTCTCCCTGGCCCTGGCCGATATCCGGACCCTGCGGTTCATCCAGCGCCTGCTCTATGCACCCGACGAGGCGGAGCGCTATCACGTGGCCTGGCTGCTGGGCCGGGTCTGCGCCGGCGTGGCGTCCAGGGAGCCGGGCCCGGTGGCCGATCTCCTCCACCGCCTGTTCGAGGCCTGTACCGATTCCGCCGCCACCTCCTGGGGCATGGTGGAGGCCATCGGAGCCATCATCGCCAACCGGCCCGATATCTACGGTGCCTTCACCCGCCACCTTCTCAACTTCATGGGAGACCGGGCCACCCAGGAGGCCGTGATCTGGGGGCTGGGTGAGATCGCCGCATCCAGGCCGGACCTGGTGCGCAAGACGCCCTTTTACTCCACCTTTCATTTTCTCGGCCACGATTCGCCCAGGATGCGCGGCCTCATGGCCCGTCTCCTCGGCAGGATCCACGCCACCGAGGCCTCCTTCCAGGTCATGGCCCTGCAGAAGGACGGGACAGAGATCACCATCTTCGAGCAGGGCAGGCCCCTGCGCACCACGGTCGCCGCCCTGGCGGACCAGGCGGTGCGGGAGATGCACGAAAAATAACAGACAAGTAATGGAAACAGGACCCGGTGGACCCCGGTCCCCCGGCAAGGAGAAGACGCATGGTAAGTGAATCCATTCAGCCGCTCAATTCCATCGGCCCGGCCGACAGCGGCCGCCAGGATGGCCCCAGTGATCCCGCCAAGCGCGATTACATCGAGGGCCGTGAACAGTACAAGGCCGGGAACTATGCCCAGGCAGCGGCCGCCTTTCATAACGCGCTCAAGGGATTTGAAGAACAGGGCGACGAACAGGGCATCGCCAATGCCTGCGACCGGCTCGGCGACACCTGCCTTGCCCGCGGGGAATATGCTCTGGCCTTGGAGAACTTCCAGAGGGCCAAGGCAATCTGCGAGAAGATGGAGGATTCCTTCTCCGTCCTTGCCCTGCACAAGAAGATGGCCCTGGCCCACCGCGAGCTCGGCGAGCTGGACCAGGCCCTGGCCCTGCTCTTCGACATGGTCGAGCACTATCACCTGACCCGTAATCCCCAGGGCGTGGTGGATACCCTCACCGCCACCGCCGAGGTCTATATCGCCCAGGGCAAGCCGGACAAGGCCGCGGATGCCTACCGCACCATCTCCTCCATTCACCGGAATTTCCGCCACCGCCGTCTGGCCGAGGAGTTCGCGTGCAAGGCCGAGGCCCTGGAGCAGCAGTAGCAGATGTTCACCGGCATCATCCAGGGCAGGGGCACCGTGGTCGAGAAACGGCCGGCCGGCGGGGGGATGGTCTTTCGTATCGAGGCAGGCTTTGATCTGACCGACCCGGAGGAGGGCGAATCCATCGCCGTCAACGGTGCCTGCCTGACTGCGCGCGATATCGTGGGCAACCGGTTCTTTGTCGATGTCTCGCCCGAGAGTCTTTCCCGCACCGGACTCGGGCGCCTGGAGGTCGGCTCCCGGGTCAACCTGGAACGGGCGCTCCGCCTCAGTGACCGCCTCGGCGGCCACCTGGTGAGCGGGCATGTGGACTGCCAGGGCACGGTGGAGGAGCGCAGGGCGGTGGGGGAATATACCCTGTTCACCTTTTCCCTGGATCCCGGCCTGGCACGGTATGTCATAGAAAAGGGTTCGGTGACCATCAACGGCGTCAGCCTCACTGTCAACAGTTGCCAGGGGGCCCGGTTCTCGGTCTCCATCATTCCCCATACCCTGGCCGTGACCACACTGGGAGAACTGCATGCCGGCGACCGGGTCAATATCGAGGTCGACATCATCGGCAAGTACGTGGAAAAGCTCCTGGCCGAGCAGCCGGGGCCGGGACCGGCCGGCAGCGGGATCAACCCGGCTTTTCTGGCGGAACATGGTTTCCTGGACGGGAAGAGATAGTACAAGTGATGGCGTTGCACAAAGTCCGATCTACTGCGTTGTAGCGGGTACGGTCAATGCTCGACGTACTGCATGTACGCCTCCGCCTGGCCGACACCGCTACGCCTTGTATATCGAACTTTTATGCTGAGCCATCTTCAGAGTGTGATGGACTTTGTACGAGTCCATCAAAAGTATCGGTCTTTGCAGGTGGTTGCCGATGACGGTCAACGGTTAGAAGCGATCAGGGCCGGGAGAACGATCACAGGGCATTATTCATTATTGCAGGGGCTGAGGGAGGACCGGCTCCCGGTCCCCGGTTTCCTGCTTTCTGTAACAACAACACGGTGTTGTACCGTATATCCTGCAGTGGCCCTGCCACCGGGTTCCGCTTTCAGCGGAAGGAGGACATGACATGGCTGTCAGTTCGATCGACGAGGTAATTGAGGATATCAGGGCCGGGAAGATGATCATCCTGGTCGATGACGAAGACCGGGAGAACGAGGGAGATCTCTGCATGGCCGCGGAAAAGGTGACGCCCGAGGCCATCAATTTCATGGCCACCCACGGTCGTGGCCTGATCTGCCTGGCCATGAGCCCGGACATCGTCGAGCAGCTCGAGCTGCCGATGATGGTCTCCAACAACCAGTCACCCTACGGCACCGGCTTCACCATCAGCATCGAAGCCCGCACCGGTGTCTCCACCGGTATTTCCGCCGCCGACCGGGCCCGGACCATCCAGGCGGCGGTGGCACCCGATGCCACGCCGCGCGATATCATCAGCCCGGGCCACATCTTTCCTCTCAAGGCCCGCAAGGGCGGGGTCCTGGTCCGGACCGGCCAGACCGAGGGTTCGGTGGACCTGGCCCGGCTGGCCGGTCTCAGGACCGCCGGCGTGATCTGCGAGATCATGAAGGAGGACGGCACCATGGCGCGGATGCCGGACCTGGAGAAGTTTGCCGCCGAGCATGACCTGAAGATCGCCACCATCGCCGACCTGGTGGCCTACCGGCTGCGCAAGGACAAGCTGGTGCACCGGGTTGCCGAGGCCAGGCTGCCCACCGAGCATGCCGGCGAGTTCCGGGTGCTTGCCTATACCAACGACGTGGACGGCTACGAGCACGTGGCCCTGGTCAAGGGGGAGATCTCTCCGGACGTGCCGGTCCTGGTGCGGGTCCACTCCGAGTGCCTGACCGGTGATGTCTTCGGCTCGGCCCGCTGCGACTGCGGCGAGCAGCTCCATGCCGCCATGCGCATGGTGGACCAGGAGGGTCGGGGCGTGGTCCTCTACATGCGCCAGGAGGGCCGGGGCATCGGCCTGGTCAACAAGCTGAGGGCCTACAACCTGCAGGACGAAAAGGGCCTGGACACCGTGGAGGCCAACGTGGAGCTCGGCTTCAAGCCGGATCTGCGCGATTACGGTATCGGCGCCCAGATCCTGCGCGACATCGGGGTCTCCAAGATGCGGCTGCTCACCAACAATCCCAAGAAGATCGTCGGCCTGGAGGGCTATGGCCTCGAGGTGGTGGAGCGGTTGCCCATCGAGATCCCGGGTGAGGCGGAAAACAGGCAGTATCTCAGATGTAAACGCGACAAGATGGGACATCTGCTGGAGCTCTATGGCGAGGAGTCCATGAACAACGTGCGCAGGGACCCCTGAGGCGTACCGGTTCACCACTATCGGCAGCTACTTTGCAGGACATACGCAAGCGTTCACAGGGACCGCACGGAGTCTTCGCTTACCTGCGGTCAGGCACGACTGCACAAATCTTCGGCCCCTGAGAGCGCGTACAGGATTGTGGTCGAGAAAACCCGATGGCCGGTTATCCCGCGAGGGGGTACAGACAGACTGGTACGGGGTCGCGTCAACAACGACAAACGCAGGATACGACAATGGCAAACTACAAGGAAGGCAATCTGCAGGGAGCGGACAGGAAGATCGGTATCATCGTGGCCCGCTTCAACTCCTTTATTTCCGAGAAGCTCCTGGAAGGGGCCATCGATTCCCTGATCCGCTCTGGTGTCCGGGAGGAGGACATCGACGTGGCCAGGGTGCCAGGCGCTTTCGAGATCCCTCTGGTTGCCCAGAAGATGGCCCGTGCCGGCCGCTACGACGCGGTTATCTGTCTGGGGGTGGTCATCCGCGGGGCCACGCCCCACTTCGATTACGTGGCCGGCGAGGTGGCAAAGGGCACGGCCCAGGTGATGCTCGATACCGGGGTGCCGGTCCTTTTCGGGGTCCTGACCACCGAGACCATCGAACAGGCCATCGAGCGGGCCGGCAGCAAGGCCGGCAACAAGGGCTCCGACGTGGCCGTGGCCGCCCTGGAGATGATCAGCCTGCTGGAGGTCCTGTGAGACCGGTTCCCGGCCGGCGGCGGCTCCATGCCGCCCCGAAGCCTGTAGCGGTTCTGCCATGGGCCTGAGGCGCAAGGCAAGGGAACTGGCCCTCCAGTTCCTCTTCAGTCATGATTTCGGCCCGCAGCCCGGTGATCCGGAGCAGGTCGCCGCGGCCCTGGAACGGTTTGCCCTCCACTTCAATTCCGGTCGCAGGCCGTTGCCCTATGCCCGGCAGCTGCTGGAGGGCATCTCCGGCCGGCAGGAGGCCATCGACGGACTCATCCGTGCCCATTCCCATAACTGGCGCCTGGAGAGGATGTCACCGGTGGACCGCAATATCCTCCGGATCGCGGCCTACGAGATGGCCCACTGCGCGGACGTGCCGGCAAGCGTGGCCATCAACGAGGCCCTGGAGATCGCCAAGCGCTACTCCACCGAAGATGCCGTTCCCTTCATCAACGGCATCCTGGACGCCATCCAGGGCGGGCTCGCCGACAGTTCGGGGTGACAGCCCGCCGCTGTTTCTGACCATGATCCGTACCTGCCCGTTGCCCGTAATAGTTTGCCGCCACTGGCAATGACCTTGAATTTCGCAAGAAATTGTAACCGTTCAGCCGTGCGCCAGATGCGGACCGGCGGCAGGCCGCCGTGTACTGCATGCTGCATGCGGCCTGCCGATCGTCCGCAGATGGTGTGCTGCTGAACCGGGACCCATGCTCACTGCACCGCCATGCCGCCTGCCAGAAAAAAACAGCCACGCATCCTGGAGGAGGCCGTCTCCCTGATCTGCCTCTTTCTTGCTGTTTTTCTCCTCCTCTGCCTGGTCAGCTACAGCCGTCCCCTCCTGGCCGAGCCGCCGCTGCTCCAGGAACCTGCCGCCAACTGGTGCGGCGCCTTTGGCCACTACACCGCCCGCTACCTCTTCTCCTTCTTCGGCCTGACCGCCTTTTTCCCGGTTCTTGTCCTCTTCTACCTGGCCTTTCTGAGTTTTTTTTCCACCGGACCGCTCAACAGGCTGCCCTGGATCGTTGCCGGCATCACCGGCATGCTGATCGCCGGTTCCGGCCTGCTGGCCACCGGCTCCGGCCTCATCTTTCCGCCGCAGTTCATCCCGGCGGGCGGCTATCTGGGGGCGCTCGTATGGCGGCTCCTCGGTGGTTTCCTGGGCGAGGCCGGTTCGATCCTGCTCCTGGTGCTGCTGCTGATCTTTTCCCTGATGGCGGCGGTGCGTTTCTCTGTCTTTGGCACCACCCGCTGGCTGTGGAGCAAGGCCGGCGAGATGGGGAAAAAGGTGCAGCCCCGGGCCGGCCGGCTCCGGCCGCGGCAACGACGGCCGGCGCGGGAGCCGGTAGTGAGCGTACAGGCCAAGGAACCTCCTCCGGCCGCTGCGGCCGAAGCTCCGGCTGTCGCTCCTGTGCCGGCGGTGCACGAGCCGGCAAGGAAAGAGCTGCGACCGCCGGCCGTCGAAGAGGAGGAGTTTTCCATGCGGCCGGTGCAGGCCGGAGACTACCGGCTGCCGCCCCTGTCCCTGCTCGAGGCGCCTCCGGGGGACGACGAAGATCAGGCCCCTGATCACGAGCACTATTTCGAGGTCAGCAAGATCCTGGTGGCCAAGCTCGGCGATTTTGGGGTCCAGGGCACGGTGGAGGGTATTTCGCCCGGGCCGGTGGTGACCACCTACGAGTTTGCCCCGGCACCTGGGGTGAAGATCAACAAGATCGTTTCCCTGGCCGACGACCTGGCCATGGTCCTCAAGGTGGACCGGGTGCGGGTTGTCGGCTCCATCCCCGGCAAGGCCGCCATCGGCATCGAGATCCCCAATCCGGTCCGCCGGACCGTCTATCTGCGCGATATCCTGCTCACCGCAACCTACCGCAGGAGCAGTTCGTCGCTCTGCCTGGCCCTGGGCGTCGATGTGGTCGGCCAGCCGGTGGTCGCCGATCTGGCCCGCATGCCGCACCTGCTCATTGCCGGCGCCACCGGGGCGGGCAAGTCGGTGGCCATCAACGCCTTCATCGCCTCCATCCTCTTCAAGGCCACCCCCGACGAGGTGCGGTTGCTGATGATCGACCCCAAGCGCATCGAACTGTCGGTCTATGACAATATTCCCCACCTGCTGCACCCGGTGGTGGTGGAACCGAAGATGGCCAGCCGCGCGCTGATCTGGGCGGTGCGGGAGATGGAGCGCAGGTACCGGCTGCTGGAGGAGAAACGGGTCAAGTCCTTTGATTCCTACAACCAGCTGGCCGAGGACCCCCTGCCCTATATCGTCATCATCGTCGACGAGCTGGCCGATCTGATGATGGTGGCCTCCAAGGACGTGGAGACCTCCATTGCCAGGCTGGCGCAGATGGCGCGCGCCGCCGGCATGCACATCATCCTCGCCACCCAGCGGCCCTCGGTGGACGTGCTCACCGGCCTGATCAAGGCCAACTTTCCCACCCGCATCTCGTTTAAGGTCTCCTCCAAGGTCGATTCCCGGACCATTCTTGACGGGTCCGGGGCCGAGCATCTGCTCGGCATGGGCGACATGCTCTTCCTGCCGCCCGGGGCGGCCAAGCTGCAGCGGATCCACGGGGCCTTCATCTCGGAGCAGGAGACGGAACGGATCATCGGGTTCCTCAAGGAGCAGGGCAGCGCCGAGTATGACGAATCGGTCCTGCAGAGCGTGGAGGAGGAGAGCGGCGGGGATGTTGAGGACAGTCCCGACTATGACGAGAAGTATGACGAGGCGGTGGCCGTGGTCACCGAGACGGGGCAGGCCTCCATCTCCATGGTCCAGCGGCGGCTGCGGGTGGGCTACAACAGGGCGGCCCGGATGATCGAGATGATGGAACGGGAAGGGATCGTGGGGCCGGCCGACGGTGCCAGGCCGCGACAGGTCCTGGTCCGATCCGGCTACCAGGATCCCGGATGAGCTTGCGGGCAGCGTCCGGGACCGTCGGTGGACACCGATGTCCGGGATCGACCCATGAGTCGCCTTGATATGGAGGTTAAGTATTTTTGTATATGGGGAAATCCTGACGATTTTTCTTGACATTGGCAGGGCAACAAATTAAAAGTTTATCCGACTGTAAATGAGTGACGGTTCATTCTTGGCTATACGGATCAGGTGAAATAAAAAGATTGTAAATTCAACAGGTTGTAAATTCAGGTCGATTGTTGAAAGCAGATGTATACATCGTGGCATTTCGGTGGTATAGCTGCTTTTATCATGTAGAAGGAAGCTAGAGGTTATTGGCGGTCCGTCCGGGTCGCCATAAAGGAAAATCCAAGTGAGGAGGTAGTTTAATGCCAAGTTACGTAGATCCTGAAAAATGTGATGGTTGCAAGGGTGGCGACAAGACTGCCTGCATGTACATCTGCCCGAACGACCTGATGGTCCTCAATGTCGAGGAGATGAGGGCGTACAATCAGGAGCCTGATGCATGCTGGGAGTGCTACTCGTGCGTGAAGATCTGTCCTCAGGGCGCGATCATGGTACGTGGCTACGATGACTTCGTACCCATGGGAGGTCAGGTGCATCCGATGCGTTCTTCCGATTCCATCATGTGGACCGTGAAGTTCCGCAACGGCAACATCAAGCGTTTCAAATTCCCGATCCGTACAACGGCTGAAGGTGCTGCCAACGAGTACCCCGGAGAGAAGGGCGAGAACCTGGATGACGAGCGTCTGCTGCTGGAAAAAGAGCTGCCCACGCCCACCAAGCTGGCCTAGGTCTGTTCGCCGGTACAAGTGAAACTGTTTGATTCAGAACATTTTATTTTAAGGAGATAGAAATATGGCATTACCAAATAAGCCGAGAGGCGAGATTGCTGCTGTTGTCGATCCGGAGGTTGTGGAGCATTCTTGTGATATCCTTATCGTGGGTGGCGGTATGGCTGCCTGCGGAACCGCTTTCGAGATCAAGAAGTGGGCTCCCGATGATATGAAGATCATCCTCTGCGACAAGGCCGCAATGGAGCGTTCCGGCGCCGTTGCCCAGGGCCTGTCCGCCATCAACACCTACATCGGCGAGAACGCCATCGAAGACTACGTCAAGATGGTCCGCAACGACCTGATGGGCGTTGTCCGCGAGGACCTGATCTACGACCTCGGCCGGCACGTTGACGAGTCGGTCAAGCTCTTCGAGGAGTGGGGTCTGCCGGTCTGGAAGAAGGCCGAGGACGGCTCCAACCTGGACGGTGCCAAGCCCGCGCCGACCCTGCGCGAGGGTGGCCAGCCCGTACGGACCGGCAAGTGGCAGATCATGATCAACGGTGAGTCCTACAAGTGCATCGTTGCCGAGCCGGCCAAGAAGGCACTGGGCGAAGAGAACATCATGGAGCGTGTCTTCATCGTCAAGATGCTGCTCGACAAGAACCTGGACAACACCATTGCCGGTGCTGTCGGTTTCTCCACCCGTGAGAACAAGGTCCACGTCTTCACCTGCAAGGCCGCCCTGGTCGCCTGCGGTGGTGCGGTCAACATCTTCCGTCCGCGGTCCACCGGTGAAGGTAAGGGTCGTGCATGGTACCCGGTATGGAACGCCGGTTCCACCTACACCATGTGTGCCCAGGTAGGCGCCACCCTGACCATGATGGAAAACCGTTTCACCCCGGCCCGCTTCAAGGACGGCTACGGTCCTGTCGGCGCCTGGTTCCTGCTGTTCAAGGCCAAGGTACAGAACGGTCTGGGCGAGTTCTACGCCAACTCCGACTCTGTCAAGGAAGAGCTGGAGAAGTACATGCCCTACGGTGCCTCCGCCGTTACCCCCACCTGCCTGCGGAACCACCTGATGCTCAACGAGATGAAGGCCGGCCGCGGTCCCATCTACATGGCCACCGACGTCGCCCTCAACGCCTTCCTCGACGAGAAGCGCGAGCAGGGAATGGACGAGAAGGCGGTCAAGAAGTACTGGAAGCACCTCGAGTCCGAGGCATGGGAGGACTTCCTCGACATGTCTGTCGGTCAGGCCGGTCTGTGGGCCGGTATGAACATCGAGCCCGAGAAGGTCGGTTCCGAGATCATGCCCACCGAGCCCTATATGCTGGGATCCCATTCGGGCTGCTGCGGCATCTGGACCTCCGGTCCCAACGAGGACTGGGTACCCGATGTCGACGGTCCGCGGTCGCATCAGTACAAGTGGGGTTACAACCGCATGACCACGGTCAACGGCCTGTTCACCGCCGGTGACGGTGTTGGCGCCTCCGGTCACAAGTTCTCCTCCGGTTCCCATGCCGAGGGTCGTATCGTTGCCAAGCAGATGGTCAAGTACTGCCGTGACAACAGCCATACCCCCGAGCTGGCCCAGAGTGCCCAGGAACTGGCCGACGAGGTCTACGCACCGGTCAAGCGCTACCACGAGTTCGTTGGCGCCACCACTCATCAGGATGTCAACCCCAACTACTGCAAGCCTGCCGGCCTGATGATGCGCCTGATGAAGGCCACCGACGAGTATGGCGGCGGTGTTGCCACCTACTACATGACCTCCGGCAAGCTGCTCGAGATCTGCATGAACCTGCTCGAGATGCTGCGCGAGGATGCCGAGAAGATGGCTGCCGGCGACCTGCACGAGCTGCTGCGCGCCTGGGAGAACTACCATCGTATCTGGTGTGTCGAGGCTCACATCCGTCACATCCAGTTCCGCGAGGAGTCCCGCTATCCGGGCTTCTACTATCGTTCCGACTTCCCGACCTGTGACGATGAGAACTGGAAGTGCTTTGTCAACTCCACCTACGATCCCAAGGCGGGTGAGTGGAAGTGCGAGAAGGTCGAGTGCATCAACATCATCGAGACCGATCCTTGGCTGTAATCGCTTACAGACATTGAGTAGGTAGATGGAAATCTCCAGGCTCCTGTGGGGCCTGGAGATTTTTAATATTCACCGGGCTGTTTTTGTTTGAGTTGGCATGGAACTTGTTGAAGTTCCGTGCCAATTGAACCAGAAATCACCTTTCATCAATACCAGCAGTTATGGAGGTTTGGCATGAGTAACACTGCAGGAAATGGTGCGGTACTGGTTGTGGGCGGCGGAATCAGCGGCCTGACGGCTGCTCTGGAAGCTGCGGAGGTCGGTAATGATGTCTTTCTTATCGACAGGAATCCGTACTTCGGTGGCCGTGTCGCCCAGCTCAATCAGTACTTCCCCAAACTTTGTCCCCCCACGTGCGGCCTTGAGATCAACTTCAGGCGGATCAAGGACAACCGCAAGATCCGGACCTACACCATGACCACGGTCAAATCGGTGTCCGGCGGTCCCGGGAACTTCACCGTTGAACTGGAAACCGCCCCCAGGTACGTCAACTCCAACTGCACCGCCTGTGGTGACTGCGCCGAGGCCTGTACCGACGAGATCGAGGATGCCTTCAACTTCGGCATGCAGAAGACCAAGGCCATCTACCTGCCCCACGAGATGGCCTTCCCGCGCCGCTATGTCCTTGACAAGGATGCCTGCTCCGCCGAGTGCCTGGAGGCCATCAAGGGTGCCTGCAAGTACGATGCCATTGATACGGAGATGAAGGCCGAGACCTTTTCCATCAATGTCGGCTCCATTGTCTGGGCCACCGGCTGGAATCCGTACGACCCCACCAAGCTGGACAACCTGAAGTTCAACTCGTCACCTGCCATCATCACCAACATGATGATGGAGCGGATGGCTGCCGACAACGGTCCCACCGGCGGCAAGATCCTCAGGCCCGGCGATGACAAGGAGCCCGAGTCCTTCGCCTTTGTCCAGTGCGCCGGCTCCCGGGACGAGAACCATCTTGAGCACTGCTCCTACATCTGCTGCATGGCGACCTTCAAGCAGATGACCTATATCCGCGAGCAGTATCCCGAGGCCAAGATCTATGTCTTCTACATTGATCTGCGGACCCCGGGCCGCTACGAGAAGTTCCGCGAAAAACTCATGGATGACGCCAATTCCGAGTTCATCAAGGGCAAGGTGGCTGACATCATTGCCGAGGAGGACGGCGGCGTCACCGTGGTAGCCGAAAATGCGGTCACCGGCGCCAAGGTGCAGCAGAAGGTCGATATGTGCATCCTGGCCACCGGCATGCAGCCGGCTCTCGGCGAGCAGGCCGCGGCCCTCGGCGTGACCACGGACGGCAACGGTTTTGTCGTATCCGAACCTGAGAAGGGAATGATTGCTGCCGGCTGTGCCAAGTCATCTGCGGACGTCTACACCTGTGGTCAGTCTTCTACTGCAGCAGCCCTCAAAGCAATTCAGATCGGACGGTAGGAGGAAAAGTCAATGGATAAGGTATATGGTGCATATCTCTGTACTGGTTGTGGCATTGGCGACGTCCTTGATGTGGATGGACTGAAAGCTGCCGCCTCGGAAACAGGAGTTGAAATGCAGGAACATGGCTGCCTCTGCGGCGCAGAGGGCAGGGCCATGATCGAAAAGGATATTGCCGACAAGGGTGTCAATTCCGTCATCATCTGCGCCTGCTCGCCCCGGGTCATGAAGAATGAATTCGATTTTGGCGAGAATGTGATGACCACCCGCGGCAATCTGCGCGAGCATGTGGCATGGGCCGCCGGCCCAGCCGTTGAAGGCGAAGAGGAGAGCGAGGGCGTGGACGAGTTCCTGCAGGAGATGGGAACCGATTACGTGCGTATGGCCATCACCCGCGCCCAGAAGGCCGATCTGCCGGAGCCCTTTCTCCTGGACGAGATCAACAAGAACATCCTGGTCATCGGTGGTGGTATCGCCGGTCTGACCGCGGCGCTTGAGGCTGCCAAGGCCGGCTACAAGGCGACCATCGTCGAGAAGGAGGACACCCTGGGCGGCAAGGCCCTGGGATGGCGGAAGATGTTCCCCACCAGGTATCCGTACGCCGAGCTGGAGAATCCCACCATCGAGCAGATGATCGCCGATGTGACCGGCAATGCCGATATCACCGTCAAGACCGGAACCGAGGTCGCCCGCATCGCCGGTGCGCCCGGCCAGTTCAATGTCACCCTCAAGGCCGCCGGCACCACCAGCGAGTGGGATGCCCCGGCCCGGGTCACCGTTGATGAGCAGGACCTCATCGACAAGGGCGAGATGGAGGACCCCAACAAGGGCCTCAAGCCCTACACCGAGCTCAATCCCGATGGCGAGACCTTTGGCGCCGTTGTCCTGGCCACCGGCTGGACCCCTGCCGATGTCTCCGAGTTCGAGCACCTGGGCTACGGCACCATCAAGAACGTGGTCACCAATGCCGAATTCGAGAAGATGGCCAAGGAGGGCAAGGTCCCGGCCCGGGTCGCCTTTATCCAGAGCCCTGGTGGAACGGACAACGACAAGGACTTCCCCTACTGCAACTCGGTCACCTCCATGGTCGCTCTCAAGCAGGCCCGCTACGTGCGCGAGGATAATCCTGACAATGGTCAGGCCTACATCCTGTACCAGCATATGCGCACCCCCGGCAATGCCGAGCTGTTTTACAAGGGCATGCAGCAGGAGGACGGTGTCTTCCTGACCAAGGCCGCGGTCACCAAGGTCGAGGAGGGTGAGAACGGGCTGGTGGTCCAGGCCACCGACACCCTGCTCGGCGATGATCTGGCCCTGGAGGTGGACATGGTGGTCCTGGCCGCCGGCATGGTGCCCACCACCCTTGACGAGCCGGTCATCAACCTGGCCTACCGCCAGGGTCCGGCCTTCCTTGATCTGGATCTGTTCGACGGCTATGCCGACTCCAACTTCATCTGCTTCCCCTATGAGACCCGGCGTACCGGTATCTACACCTGTGGTGGTGTGCGCAAGGCCGAGACCATGGAGGAGACCATGGACGACGCCACCGGTGCCGCGCTCAAGGCCATCCAGTGTATCGAGTCGGCCAACCGCGGTGTGGCGGTACATCCCCGTTCCGGCGACATGACCTATCCGGAGTTCTTCTTCCAGCGCTGTACCCAGTGCAAGCGCTGCACCGAGGAATGCCCGTTCGGCGCCCTGGACGATGACGAGAAGGGCACACCGCTGCCCAATCCCACCCGCTGCCGCCGCTGCGGTACCTGCATGGGGGCCTGTCCCGAGCGGATCATCGGCTTCTCCGATTACAACATCGACATGATCGGCTCCATGGTCAAGGCCATCGAGGTGCCCGACGACGACGAGGACAAGCTGCGCATCGCGGTCTTTGTCTGCGAGAACGACGCCTATCCGGCCATCGACATGTCCGGTATGCACCGCAACCGCATGAACAGGCTGGTCCGCTTCATCCCGGTCCGCTGCCTCGGATCCGTCAACATGGTCTGGATCAAGGACGCCATGTCCTCGGGCATGGACGGTGCACTGCTGCTGGGTTGCAAGTGGGGTGACGACTACCAGTGCCACTTCGTGAAAGGCTCTGAAATCGCCAACAAGCGTATGGAGAACATCGGCGAGACACTCGGCACGCTCGGCCTGGAGCCTGAACGTTGTGCTGTCCGGCAGATCGCCATCTCCGACTATGACAAGATCCCCGCCATCATCGAGGAGTTTGTCGAGGAGATCATCGAACTGGGACCGAATCCGTTCAAGGGCTTCTAACCTCACTGTTGTGTCGAATCCGCTGCCGGCTGCATTGCCGGCAGCGGAACAGCCTTTCTGCAATAGTTCATTCGTTCGACATGTTGAATACTACTTTTCATGACAGGAGGAGAAAATGTCTATGAACGTGCAACCCGATCTTGATTTTATCCGGGACATGAAGAGTGCGGGTGGCGATACATTGAAAAAATGCTTTCAGTGTGCAACCTGCTCGGTGGTCTGCCCGCTCTCGTCCGACGACAACCCCTTTCCCCGGCGCGAGATGATCCTTGCCCAGTGGGGACTCAAGGAACAGCTGCTCGGTGATGCCAACGTGATGCTCTGCCACCAGTGCGGCGACTGCACGGCCTACTGCCCGCGCGGCGCCAAGCCCGGCGATGTCCTCGGCGCCATCCGTGCCTATGCCTACAAGCATTTCGGCTGGCCGGCCGGACTCGCCAACCTGGCCAGCTCGGGCAAGAACCTGCCGGTGCTGATCGCCATTCCGGCCGTGGTCATCTTCGTCATGTGGCTTATCTCCGGTGGCATGCACCTGCCCACCACCGAGCAGTTTGCCGAGGTTGGCTACGGCCACTTCTTCGGTCACTGGGATTTCCGGCTTCTTGCCAAGAACGTCTTTTTCATCGACCTGATCATGCTGCCCTCGGCCGGCCTTGCGCTCTATGCCGCCTACCGTGGAGTCTCTGCCATGTGGAAGAAGATGGCCGAGAGCGCCGGCGTGGGCGAGGCCCTGTACCGGCCCTCGGTGCCGCAGTTCATCCGGGAGTTCCTCTGGCCCTCCATTGTCGAGATCATCGAGCACACCCGCTTCAAGAAGTGTGAGGCCAACAAGGACCGGGTCAAGGGCCATCAGCCGCTGCTGCTTGCCTTTCTTGCCCTCTTCTTTGTCACCGTCTACTCGGCGGTCTCCCAGGACCTGCTGGGCATCTTCATCCCGTCCCTGCATGGTCCCATGTCGCTGATGAATCCGGTCAAGATCCTGGCCAACGTCGCCGCCATCGCCCTGATCGTCGGTATCGGCATCCTCTGGGGCAACCGCAGCCGGGCCGAACAGGAGGGGCAGGCCAGCCACACCTTCTATGACTGGTTCCTGATCTGGATGATCATGGGCGTGGGCGTCACCGGCCTGCTCGCCGAGATCTTCCGCCTCATCGGCGTGGTCTCCCTGGGCTACCTGATCTACTACCTGCATCTGATCTCGGTCATGATGCTCTTCCTCTACATGCCCTATACCAAGTTCGCACACCTGGTCTACCGGACCTTTGCCATGGCCTTTGAGCGCTATCGTGAGTCGGCCTATGTGAAGAATCCCCTTTCCGAATAAGAACAGGGACGGTTCCTCCCCAGGGAGAGACAACAGCCGGTGGCCTCTGGTCACCGGCTGTTTTTTGTAAAAGTTCCGCACTGCAAGGTGGTTGCCCATGGCGGTGAGCTGTTCCGTCCGGAGAGGGGCAGGAGGGGCACGGCAGAACCTGTCCCCCCTGTCCCCGAAAAATGAGTTTCAGCAAAAAAAGCTCTTGATTTTTTTTGCATTGCGGATATATTTGCTGGGTTCATGCTGGCGTAGCTCAACTGGCAGAGCACCTGATTTGTAATCAGGGGGTTGCGGGTTCAAGTCCCATCGCCAGCTCCAGGTCAGAGGCCAGGGGCCAGAAGACAGAAGCCAGAAGGCAGGTCTGACTGTCTTCTGTCATCTGTCTTCTGACTTCTGATTTTATATATGTGGAGGGGTTCCCGAGCGGTCAAAGGGAACAGACTGTAAATCTGTCGGCGAAGCCTTCGGAGGTTCGAATCCTCCCCCCTCCACCATATATGGAATTCCGCATGGCCACGCATCTGACAGCATGGACGCTCCATTGCTATTTGCCTGTTGCGAGCGGGAATAGCTCAATTGGTAGAGCATCAGCCTTCCAAGCTGAGGGTTGCGGGTTCGAGTCTCGTTTCCCGCTCCACACGAGTAGATAGTGACGGAGCGTTGTTTATTTGGCCTGAGTGTCAGGCACTGCACACGGTTGAACAATCTCAGGGCCCACGTAACTCAGTGGTAGAGTACCTCCTTGGTAAGGAGGAAGTCACCGGTTCAAGTCCGGTCGTGGGCTCCAGGTGTCAGTCGATGGACGATTGAGGATCGGCTGTGCCAACTGGAACATCTGTCTGAGGAGACATTGCAATGGCAAAGGAAAAGTTTGAGCGGACAAAACCGCATGTCAACGTAGGCACGATCGGTCACATCGACCACGGCAAGACCACCCTGACAGCGGCCATCACCCGCGTGCTCGCCACCAAGGGTCAGGCCG
>JALSNC010000084.1 GCA_026987195.1 Desulfobulbaceae bacterium
GAGGGCACAAGGGCGGAAAGCAGGGGGTTGTACTGGAGCAACGAGGGGCTGCTTCTCCGCCCATGAGGCAATATTCATGAACATTCAGATAATCACTGGACATCAGATACTCAGGAGATACCGAATCTTATTCAAGAGTTAAGTAAGGGGCCGTAGATTTGTGCAGGCGAGCCTGACCGCAGGTAAGCGACCGCAGGGAGACTCCGATAGCCTACCTATGCGGGCAGGCACGACCGTGCAAAGAGCTAAGCGAAGACTCCGTGCGGTCCCTGTGAGCGCTTACTGTCTCTCTCCATCTTACTGTTCCTGTAATGTCTGCCCTGCTTCCCTGGCGGCGAGGCTGGCGGAGGTCAATAAGCCGGTGATAACTCCGGCGAGACAGGTTGTTGTCAGGCCTACAAGGAGCGTTACAGGCTGCAGGGTCACCGGCAGCGGGATCTGCACAGTCTGTCCAGTGCCGGTATGATGAATTCCTCCAGGCGTCGGGTGGAGATTCCAGGGTAGGTTAAGGGATACATCAAAGGACCCCATTACAAGGCTAATCAGCAGTCCCATGACTATCCCTGCCAGACAGCCAGCCGCAACAAGGGTCATGGATTCGATCCCATAGGTGAAGACAATCTCCTTCCTCCGCCAGCCCAGGGCCTGCATGAGGCCAACCTGCCAGCGCTGCTCCTGCAGTCGACCATGTATCAGCCAACAGGTCAGCAACAGTGTAAAAACGAGGCCGATAAGACTGAGAATTTTTACGCCTGTTCCGCTGATTCTGGCAAATCCCTGCATCATATCGCCAATGGAATCTGTCGAAGATACCATGGCATCCGGCAGCAGGGTATGTATCTTCTTTTCCATCGCTTCGGTTCGAACGCCTTGATGCAGGGTCACAGCAAGAAGATTTGCTGTACCTTCCGGCAATCCGGCAAGCTTGCGGGCATCCTGGATGGAAAGATAATAGTTGGCTGCGGCAAGAGAAGCCCCCTCTTTGATTTTGCTTATGCCGACAATATGAAAATTTCTTCCTTTCACTCCCCGAAGCGAAACAATGCTGCCGATTTTGAGTCGGTTAAAACGTGCATAATGGCTCTCAACCACCAGGTCACCGCTTTTCTCAAGAGCTCTTCCTTCGGATATCCACTGCATGACTCTGGCCGGGCCGCTTCTACTTTTCTGCGGATCAATCCCGGCAATAGTGGCAAAGGTTTTTTTGCCCTGGTACCAGAGCAACAGAGCGGAACTTACATCGTTGATCCCGTCAAGAGAAGCAATAGCCTCTATCTGTACGGGAGTGACAGGCTGATTGGAAAACGGCAGTCGAATGGTACCTGATGTCGTTTTGGCCTGACGTGTTCCCTTGGTTCCGACCTGGACGATCAGGTCTGTCTTCAACCTGGAAAAGGGCAGTTTAACCAATTTGGTGTAGCTGCTGCCAAGAGTAGCAACCGTTACATAAAAGGCCATGCCCAAGGCAACACCCAGAACCAGCCATAGGGATCGTTTTCTGTCCCGCAGAGCCGATCTGCCCCCCTGACGGACAAGTGATAGAATTTCCATGACCGTCACCTTGCCTGCTGCCCGGCTGCCTGCCTGTCAAGCAGAATACGTAGATCATCCATGGACCAGTTCCCCTCGACTTGCTTGAACGGCCCGGCTCCGCTGGGAAATCCCTGCAGACGCACCTCGCGGCCGTCAATGGTAAAATCTGATGCACCTTCAAGCCGTATCAGCAGGGGAATATGGCCATGCAGCTTATGTTTTTTCATAAACTCTTTCCCTGAGGGTTGATTCACATCGTACCATGACGCCCGGATTTTCCCCTGATAGCCTTCAAGCAGAGACTTAATGTCGGCAATAATCGGTCGCAAAGGGCCATGATTCATATACAGGATCTCGATCCTGGCTGGTTGTTCCGCGGCATCTGCCTGTCCCTTCCAGGAAAAAAAGATGACTGCTGCAAGGATTACAAGTGTTGCGCTGTATGCAAATATTTTCATGATGCAGTGACCTCCCCGTCGTGCATGTAGAGTGAACGATGTGATAATTGAGCGATTTCTTTGTCATGGGTGACCATGAAGATGGTGAGTTTGCGGTGTTGGTTCAACTGGAGAAGCAGATCCAGGATCTCTCCACCGCTGGTTGAGTCCAGGTTGCCGGTAGGTTCATCGCAGAAAAGGATGGATGGTTCATTGATCAGGGCCCTGGCAATGGCAACCCGCTGCCGTTCACCGCCGGAAAGACGGGCGGGGAGATGAGCAGCTCGGTCCTTCAGCCCCACCTTTTCCAGAAGAGCCATGGCCCGCTCTGTTCGTTCCTTTTCCTGCATCCGGACGGGATAGAGTGGAAAAGCAACATTTTCCAGACTGTTCAAGGTAGGAATGAGATGAAAGGCCTGAAAGACAAAACCGACATGTTTCCTGCGAAACAAGGCCAGTTCGTTCTCGTTCAAGCCTGTAATTTCCCTGCCCTGAAGGTGAATACTGCCCTCGCTGGGTTGTTCAAGACCGGCAATAAGACCGAGCAGGGTTGATTTGCCGGAGCCGGATGGGCCCAGCAGAGTAATGAATTCACCAGTCTGGACTGTGAAATTTACCTCGCGCACCGGCTGTACCTGGCCGAAGTGTTTACTGAGATTCCGGGCGGTAATGACCTGTTTTCTGATATTATTCATAACGAAGTACCTCTGAAGTCTGGAGTCTGGTGATGGCACGGCTTGCGCCCCACACGGTTGCAAGGCCAAGGACAAGGGGGACAAAACAAGCTGACAGTAACAGCTGGAGACCGGGCTTCATCTGAAGATGAACCTCGCGAGTAAGCTGCTGCCCGCCTCCGGGAAGAAAATGGGGCGTCGGTGCCATATCCCAGGGAATGGGGATGGCAATGGTAATAAAGGAAAGCCCCCAGGCCATCATAGCCCCCAAAAGAAGACCAAGTGCAGTTCCCAACATGATGGTGAGAAAATTTTCTGCAAACAGCTGGGAGCGGATATCTGCTCCTGTCCAGCCGACCGCCTTCATGATGCCGATTTCCCTGGTACGTTCCCGGATGGCCGCGGCTGCGTTTCGGGAGATCAGCAACAGGGCAAGGAGAAAGACAAGAGTGGAGATTATCCCGGAAAAACGCTCGCTCAGGCTCACGAGACTGCCAAGCAGCTCTTTAAAGGAGTTTGGCGTGGAAACGGAAGCCTTGTCACCGAGCAGTTGTTTAATCTCGGCCGCCACATCTTCCACCTTGTCACGATCTGCCTGGATAAAAAGCAGGTTGGAGTCTTTTGGCGTAAAGGTATGTATTTTGGCAACGCCAGGCGCTGAGGAAATAATGGCCTGGGCCTCGGCCAAAGGGATATAGAGGTTGGCTGTTCCTATTTTGCTGATTCTGGAAGCGTCAACCAGTCCGACAAGGGTAAATGGACGACCACCGATTGTTACCTGGTCGCCTGGCTGCAGCCCTGCTTCTGCAGCCCAGACAGTTTCCGCCAGGGCCTGTGATCTGTCCTGTCCGGTCAGCATCCTGCCCCGGGTTACGGCATCGCGCAATAGTGCCGGTCCTGCCAGGTCACCCGGTTGCAGACCAACCACGATCTGAAACATTTCGTCGGAGAAATCCCAGAACAGGACTGCCCGGCTTATATTCCTGATTCCGGGGATGGCGGCAATATCTGTGCTTTGTTGCTCTGTAATCGGGGCAACAGAACAGGGCAGAACCGGACCAGCCATCTGTTCAGGTACGTCACCGGACATCTGCACGATAATATTTGCGCCGATATCATGGAGCGGCGCCTGAAAGGCAAGCTTTAGCGCACCAGCCAGCATGGTGATACAGAGCAGGATCGCGACAACCAGGGCCACGAGGCCGATATTTACCACGGTCCTTCGTCTGTGCCCCGTCAGTTCACTGACAAGGAATTTTTTGTTGATCATGAGTCCTTCTCCCATGGAATTCGTTCTTATCCTTCGGACACGACGATGTGCCGAATAAAAGTACAGACCTGTTTCGTGCCGGAGAGTGAAAAAACAGGAACCAAATCTGAACCAATTATCCTGCTGATCGGCCGTGAAGATTGTTGATCCGGACTATTGTCGTCGTTCGGAATCTGGACAGGGCCTGCAGCTATGAACCAAAGACAGCGGGCTTCACTACATGCCACGCAATTGGTTCAGCTATGCTGGTCAGATTTGGTGAAGAACGGTATCAAATGAGAAAGGATTGATGTTGGAGAAAAAGTGGAGGAGGTGGTGGGTGCAGAGGGGAATGAAAGTTGAAAACAGCAGGCGCACAGGTGGTGAGAGTATCAACGGCCTGTTGGTTGATTATAAGGGCTATCAGGGTGGGGGTGAAGTGTGGAAGATCAAGCGGTGGTGTGTCTATCTGGTCAATTATCAGACGGTTCAGACGTTCCAGTGGTGCAGGCGGAGTATCTTTTCCGG
This sequence comes from Desulfobulbaceae bacterium, assembly GCA_026987195.1. Taxonomy (GTDB): domain Bacteria; phylum Desulfobacterota; class Desulfobulbia; order Desulfobulbales; family Desulfobulbaceae; genus DRKI01. Next base: position 4,422 of record JALSNC010000084.1, read on the forward strand.
CCTGTTTTGACATCCGGGCATGACAGCACGCCGGCCGTTCGCCCTCTGTCATGGCTTTTACCTGGCTGCCGAATATTGGGCAACCGGGCTTATTTTTGAGCCGGCAGTCGGGCCTGGTTGCATAACATGCCGGAACAGAAGAGGCACCAGAAACTATAAAAACACATGTCAATATGAAGTAAAAAACACGTATCATAAGTAATGTTTACGAAGTGGTATTACCTATGTCAAGTGAAAATTTTCAGGGAATGAGAGAAGTTCTTTTCGTGATTATCGCGTGTAGGGGCACAGGTGCCTGCCGTTTGGAGGTATGCGCTCACAGGAGCCGCGTCTTTGCACGGTCGTGCCTGCCCGCATAGGTAGGCTATCGGAGTCTCCCTGCGGTCGCTTACCTGCGGTCAGTCACGCCTGCACAAATCCGCAGCTCCTGAGAGCGATTACATCAATAAATGTTCAGCAGCATACAGAGCAGGGAGGGGCTGTCCGGGGCGGTGTGCAGGGTAGGCAACAGTTAACTGCAATCGGCAACGATTTTGGAAATACCGGAATTTTTACCGGATCAGTTGCCGGTGGGGCGCTTCTGTTGCAGGCTGCGAAGGATTTTAAGAACAAGGAGCAGGATCGGGGTGGCGTGGTAGAAGAGATCGAAGATGTCGATGGGACGGTGCAGGGTGCCGGCGGCGAGCATGCGCAGTTTTTCCACCAGGTGGGGTTGGGGAACAAAGGGTGCAGGGCCCAGGATGAGAGCGGCGATGACCAGGATCGACCAGGGGATGGCGTCGAGCCATTTGAGCGGGGAGGGGGCCATGGTCTGTTATCTCTTGCGGCGTCGTTTTTTTGAGATTCCCAGGAGCTGGGTCGCCTGGACGGCCAGTTCCTCAATGGACCTGCCCTCGGTGCGCAGGACCTTGATGTTGTGGCGCATGAAGAGCTCCTGGGCCTGCTGCAGTTCCCTGGTGCAGGTGGAGAGACTGGCGTAGCGGGAGCCGGCATACCGTTTTTCCCGGATCTTGTGCAGGTGCTGCGGCGAGCAGGTCAGGCCCACAACCTTTTTCCGGTTGCGGACGATGTCCCGCGGCAGCTCGTAGCGTTCGAGGTGGTCGGAAGTAAGAGGAAAGTTGGCCGATTTCAGGCCCATGTGGGTGGCCAGGTAGACCGAGACCGGTGTCTTGCCGGAGCGGGAGACACCGACGAGGATGATCTCGGCCTCGCCGTATTCACCGGTCTTGGTGCCATCGTCGTGGCGGATGGAATAATGGATCGCCTCCACCCGCTTGACGATGTCGATGTCATCACTGTGCCGGGAGAATCCCGGTTCCCGCAGGGGTTCGGTCTCCAGGGATTTTTCGAGCCTGTCCAGGAAGATGCCGAAGATGTCATAGAACTCCACCTCGGCTGAATTGAGAATCTGCCGGCACTCTTTGTCCATGATGGTGCAGAAGACCAGCGGCGAGCGTCCCCCGGACTGCTCCAGGATGTGCTGCAGGGCCTTGCGGGCATCGGCCGGGGTGCGGACAAAGGGAATTTTCTCCTCGTTGAAGCCGATTCCATGGAACTGGCAGAGCAGCGCCCGCCCCATGTCCTCTGCGAGGATCGCCGTGGAATCAGATACGTAGTAGACGTCCTTCGAGTTCCACATGACCCTGGTCACCCGGCGGTCCGTTTGTGGCAGAAGAGGCAGCGGTACTTGGGAGGGTGATCCTTGGGCAGTGGCGCGATGCCATCCTTGGCATGGCATTTCTCGCAGTGCTTTTCCGCCTCCTTTTTGCCCATTTTCATGAACTGTTCATGGTTTTCGTCATGGGGCAGGTGGGCCGTGGTCTCGGGCGGCGCATACCAGAGAAAAAGGAAGATCCCGCCACAGAAGGCAAGAAACAGGATGTTGTAGACAAAGGTTTTGGCACGGGAGGTCATGGTGTTCCTGTAACGATGTCCGGGGTTGTCATATCGTACCGATCACCGCTGGCGGCAATCGTTTTGAATTACCTGTGAATGCAGTAAAAGTCCAGCAGGCCTCAGCGGCACGTGATCGTGAATGGCCGGCAGGTAAGCGCGGACTTCGGATGGTGTGCTGCTGAATTTTTACGTCATCTCCAGGGTGTGGAAATTGATCAGCCTCAGGCGAAGCAGAAGGGCAAGGTATTCCATCAGCAGACTGCACAGTATAGGGTTGCGGGCGGAAAGATCAATGATTTGTTGATGCCGCCGCTGTTTTTTTGTCATGCTGGTGATCTCGGTGGCCGGGTAGGCCGGGTCCAGGATGCGCCGGGCCACGGCCTCGCCCGACACCATGGCCGGGTAGATCCCCTCGCCGGTGAGACCGGAGGCCAGGCCGGCAGCGTCGCCGACCAGCCAGGTGCGGCCGAAGCAGAATCCCCGGAAATCGAAACTGATCAATGCGGCCCGGGCCTGCTGCCCGTCGAGATCATAGCCCAGGCTGCGGGCCCAGCCGATGCACCGTCTGCGCAGGGTGGCGGCGGGAAGATTGCCCCGGGCCCCGTAGGCGCCGATGGAGATGGTCTCGCGGTGGGGGAAGATCCAGCCGTAGCCGTAGCCGAAGACCCGGGTCCGCAGGTGCCACTCCATCTTTTCCGCCTGTCCCGGAACCTGGTAATTGATACCGATGCCCACCCGCCCGGCAGGCAGGCCCAGGGAACGGCGGACCAGGGAATCGGCGCCGTCGGCCCCCACCAGGTGCCGGCAGGAGATGGTCTGCTCCCGGCCGGAGGCGGTCCGCACGCGAACCCGGGTCCCGTCGATGGCCAGCGCCCGGACGCCGGTCCGGATTCCGGCCCCGGCCTCTGCGGCCGCCGCAGCCATCCACCGGCCGAGCCGACCCCGGTCCACGGTGGCGATGATGGGATTTTTTTCGCTGACCCGGAGACGCTGTACATTGGTGACCACGTACTGGTCACAAAAACTCCGCTCGATCAGGGATTCGGGCACATGCCGGAGCAGGCCGTCGCAGGTGATGCCGCCGGCGCAGACCTTGGGCCCGATCTGCTGCTTCCGTTCCAGCACCAGGACGCGGACACCGTGTTCCGCCAGCAGTTTCGCACAGGCCAGGCCACCGGGCCCGGCGCCGACAATGACGACATCCCAGGTTGTACTCATGGGCTCAGATAATCAGATAACAGGAATCGCTCGCTGCAGCAGTTTCAGGGCAAAGAGGACCAGGATGACGGCAAAGATCCGCTTGATGGTCCTGGGTGGTATGCGGGTGATCATCAGCCTGGAACCGAGCTGGCCGCCCAGGAAACAGGTCAGGGCTGCCGGGAGAACAAAGGCCCAGTTCATGGCGTGGAGACCGACATGGGCGAGGAAGCCGCTGAACGAGGAAAAGGTGACCACGAACACCGAGGTGGCCGCGGCCTGTTTGACCTCCATGCCGGCCAGGGTGCCGAGCAGGGGCACGATGAAGATGCCGCCGCCGATACCGAGCAGGCCGGCCATCAGGCCGATGGCAAGGCCGGCGAGAATGCCGATGACCAGGGACGAGGCGCGCCGGCCCGGTCCGCTCCTGCCGGGGACTGCCGTCTTTTTCCCCCGCAGCATCCGCAGGGCGGCCGCCAGCATGATCCCGGCCAGGAGCAGGGTATAGGCCCTTGCCGGTACCAGCGGCGACAGCGAGGCCCCGGCCGGCGCCGCCAGGGTGGAGGCGACGAGCAGGGCAAGGCCGGTCCGCATGTCCACCATCTTCCGCCGCCAGTAGGTGATGGCCGCGGACATGGCGGCAACCCCGTTCAGAAAGAGCGAGGTGGCCGCGGCAACGGGCGGCGCAAAGCCGAGCAGGAGGAAGAGCGGGCTGTAGAACAGGCCGCCGCCCAGGCCCACCATGGTCAGGACCAGGGAGATGACAAAGATGATCGGCAGCAGGGTGAGTTCGTGCATGGGGTGTCGTTGGTGTCGTGACTGGGACAGGGAACGGCAATGGGTAACCCCTCACGGGATGGCTAACCATCGGTCTGTCCGACTACAATGGTGTAAGCGCTCTCAGGGGCCGCAGATTTGTGCAGGCGTGCCTGACCGCTATAGCCTACCTATGCGGGCAGGCACGACCGTGCAAAGATGCGGTCCCTGTGAGCGCTTACGGCAATGGGACTTGCTTTCACCGCCGGATTACGATAGCCTGCTTCGGACCCTGTGCCGGTTCACGGTGCAGGGGGTGTCCGGCCACAGCATTGGAAATTCTGTTGTAATCAATGACACGGAATCCGGGAGCGTATGGCCCCTGGTCATTCAAAACAGTTGCCGGAAGCGGTGAACTGTTATCTTCCTCCGGGAGCGCACCATGTCACACGAGGCTGATTCCCTCAAGAGCATCTTTTTCGCCCTGGGAGCCAATCTGGCCATCTTTGTCGCCAAGCTGACCGCGGCGCTGTTCACCGGTTCCGGCGCCATGATGGCCGAGGCCATCCATTCACTGGCCGATTCCGGCAACCAGTTGCTGCTGCTGCTCGGCATCCGGATGGCAAAAAAACCGCCGTCTCCGGACTATCCCCTGGGCCACGGCAAGGAGGTCTATTTCTGGTCGTTCATCGTCGCCCTGATCCTGTTCAGCATGGGCGGTCTCTTTTCGATCTATGAAGGTATCCATAAACTGCGCGATCCACAAGAGCTTAATTTTCCCCTTGTCGCCATCGGCGTGCTGCTCTTCTCCATGGTCGCCGAGGGCGTGTCCCTCTGGGGCTGCCTGCGCGAGGTCGACAAGGAGCGGCGCGGCCGCAACATCTTTTCCTGGTTCCGGCAGACCCGCCGTTCGGAACTGCTGGTGGTCTTTGGCGAGGATTCCGCGGCCCTGCTCGGCCTCGGGTTCGCCCTGGCCGCCATTGTGACGGCCATTGTCACCGGCAATCCCATGTACGATGCCCTGGGTTCCATCGCCATCGGTGTGCTCCTGGTCATCATCGCTTTTGCGGTGGGGGTGGAGGTCAAGTCGCTGCTCGTGGGCCAGGGGGTCGATCCGGAGATCCGGCAGCAGATGATCAGTTTTCTCGAGGAGCGACCGGAGATCGACCGGGTCTACAACCTGCTCACCCTGCAGCTCGGCGAGGATGTGATGGTGGCGGTCAAGGCGCGGATGCGGGACACCACCAGCGGCCTGGAGCTGGTGCAGGCCATCAACCGCTGCGAGGCCGCCATGCGCAAGAGGTTTCCACAGATCGAATGGTCGTTCTTCGAGCCAGACATCTCCGACTGACATCTTTTCCGAGGATATATCGTGACCGAGAAAAAAAAGATCTACCGCAAGGACTATACGCCGCCCCCCTACCTGGTCGATAGCGTCGATCTGCGGGTGGAGCTCCATCCCACGGCCACCCGGGTCTTTTCCCGGCTGCAGTGCCGGCGCAATCCCGAGGCCGGTCCGGCGCCCCTTGCCCTGAACGGCGAACACCTGGAACTGGCCGGCGTCAGCCTGGACGGCACAGCCCTTGATCCTTCCGCCCGCAGGTATGACGGCAGGATTCTGACCATCGATTCGGTGCCGGACGACCCCTTTACCCTGTCCGTGGAGACGGTCATCAATCCCCGTGACAACACGGCCCTGGAGGGGCTGTACCTTTCATCGGGCAACTATATCACCCAGTGCGAGGCCGAGGGATTCCGGCGCATCACCTGTTTCCCGGACCGGCCCGACGTGATGAGCGTCTACACCACCACCATTGTCGGCGACCGGACCACCTGTCCCGTCCTGCTCAGCAATGGTAACCCGGTCGATTCAGGCATCCTGGAGGATGGCCGCCACTGGGTCACCTGGTACGATCCCTATGCCAAGCCCTGCTATCTGTTTGCCCTGGTGGCCGGTGACCTGGTGCGGATCAGCGATACCTTCCGCACCATGAGCGGCCGGGAGGTGGCCCTCCATATCTATGTCGAGGAACGTAACCGCGAGAAATGCGACCATGCCATGGAATCCCTGAAAAAGGCCATGCGCTGGGACGAGGAGAAATTCGGCCGCGAGTATGACCTGGACATCTACATGATCGTGGCCGTGGACGATTTCAACATGGGCGCCATGGAGAACAAGGGCCTCAATGTCTTCAACTCCAAGTATGTGCTCGCCCGGCCCGAGACCGCCACGGATGCCGATTTCGAGGGTATCGAGGGCGTGATCGCGCACGAATATTTTCACAACTGGACCGGCAACCGCATCACCTGCCGCGACTGGTTCCAGCTCAGCCTCAAGGAGGGGCTGACCGTGTTCCGCGACCAGGAGTTCTCCGCCGACATGGGATCCCGGGCCGTGAAGCGCATCCACGACGTCAACGTGATCCGCACCTTCCAGTTCCGCGAGGACGCCGGCCCCATGGCCCACCCGGTGCGGCCAGATTCCTATGTCGAGATCAACAATTTTTACACCCTTACGGTCTACAACAAGGGCGCCGAGGTGATCCGCATGATCCATGTCCTGCTGGGTGAAGACGGCTTTCGCCGGGGCATGGACCTCTATTTTGAGCGGCACGACGGCCAGGCCGTGACCTGTGACGATTTTGTCCGCGCCATGGAGGACGCCAATGGTGTCGACCTGGCCGTCTTCAGGCGCTGGTATGACCAGGCCGGCACCCCGGAGCTGAGCGTGGAACAGGAGTATGACCCGGAACAGGGGGAGATGCGGCTCGTCCTCGGCCAGTCCTGTCCGCCTACTCCGGGACAGCCGGAAAAGGAGCCCTTTTGCATCCCTGTCGCGGTGGGGCTCCTGGACCCGGATGGAGAAGAGATGGAGTTCGCTCTGGCAGGGGAGGAGGCAGCCGGCCCCGGGCCCGTCTCCCGGCCCGGCCTGCTCGTGCTTGCGGAGAAGGAACGGACGTTCCGGCTCACCGGTGTGGCCCGGCGGCCGGTCCTCTCCCTGTTACGGAATTTCTCCGCCCCGGTCCGGGTCAGGCGCAGGATGGATGATGAGGAGCTCGCCTTTCTCATGGCCCATGACCGTGATCCATTCAACCGCTGGGACGCGGGCCAGCAACTGGCCATGACGTACCTGCTCGACCGGATCGGTGCCTGGCGGCAGAGCGGCAGGATCACGGTGCCGCAGCTTTTCGTGGACGCCTGGGCCCGGGTCCTGGACGACCGGGATGAAGATCCCGCCTTTCTGGCCCTGGCCCTGACCCTGCCGGCAGAGAACTGGATCAGCCAGCAGATGGAGGTCGTGGATCCCGAGGCAATCTTCACGGTCCGGCAGGGCTTCCGTCACGAGCTGGGCCGCCTGCTGCGCCATGCCCTGCTGGCCCGCTACCACGGGCTGGTCTCGGACGCACCCTACCGATACTGCGCCGAAGAGGCCGGCCGCCGCAGCCTGCGCAACTGCTGCCTTGCCTCCCTGCTGGCCGTGGGCCGGGAACGCCGGGCCGATACCGACATGCTGGCCCTGGGACGGAAACAGTACCTGGAGAGTGACAACATGACCGACAGCTTTGCCGCCCTCTCCGCCGTGGTCCATGCTGACCGCGACCTGGGCGATGAGCTGCTGGCCGATTTCTACGGCCGCTGGCAGGACGATCCCCTGGTGGTGGACAAGTGGCTGATGCTCCAGGCCACCTGCAGCCTGCCCGGCACCCTGGACCGGGTCCGGGGGCTGCTCCACCATCCGGCCTTCAACATGAAAAATCCCAACAAGGTCCGCTCCCTGATCGGTGCCTTCTGCTCCGGCAATCAGTGGCAGTTCCATGCCGCCGATGGTTCGGGCTACCGGTTCCTGGCCGACCAGGTCCTGGCGCTCGATCCGATCAACCCCCAGATTGCGGCCCGGCTGCTGACGCCCATGACCCTGTGGAAACGATACGACACCGGACGGCAGGAACTGATGCGGGCCCAGCTCGAACGGATCGCTGCCCGGCCCGGGCTTTCGGCGGACGTGGGAGAGATCGTCGGCCGGAGCCTGGCCTGAAGGCGGAGCAGGGAGAAAGAGCGGATGGAGTTCAGGGCGACCACGCTGACGCGAAAGCAGTTGGACGAATCCCTGGCCCGGGCGGTCAGGTATCCGCACCGGCATGTGCACAAGGGAAAGCTGCGCCTCCATCCAGATGTCTTCTCCACTCCGGGCCGCGAGACCAACATTCTGGTCAGCCGTTTTGCCCTGCTTGACTGCACCGGCAGCATCGAACTCGGTCCCTGGTGCAACATCGCGGCCAGAAGCCGGATATACACCCACGATCACATCCACCTGGGGCGCCGGCCCCTGCTGGCCCTGGAAGAGCAACATGGTGTTGTCTGGCAGGACAAGAAGATCGGTGCCGATGTCTGGGTCCACGACGGTGCCATCATTCTCTTCCAGGTGACCTGTATCCCGGACGGGGTGGTGATCGGCGCCGGCTCGGTGCTGACGAAAACCCCCGGTCCCTGGGAGATATGGGCCGGCAACCCGGCCCGCAAGATCGGCGAGCGCCGTCCTCTTGAACCGGGCGAACTGGAGGAGCTGCTTGCCCGGCCGCGTTACCGGCTGCCGCCGTCAGGATGACCGTTTGGGGCCGGGACATTGGCAACAGCCGATTCCGGCTGATTTGGTTATCCTGTGAGGGTCACGATTGACTGTGGGGCACCGAAAAAAAACATCGGATCCGGATTCATTGTCTGCTGAGGAGAGTGGCCATGAAGATTGAAAGTGTCGCAATAAAGAATTACAGGCTGTTCCGACAGGCTGAATTAAGGGATCTGCCACAGATGACAGTCCTTGTCGGTGCCAACGGCTCCGGCAAATCCACCCTGTTTGATATATTCAGTTTCCTGAAAGACGCCCTGGCTCAGAATGTGGTAACGGCTGTGGCCCGTCGGGGCGGATACAGAGAACTTGTCAGTCGTGGTGAAAAGGGACCGATAGGGATCATGATCAAGTTTCGGGAATCCGGGGGACGCCTGGCAACGTATGAGTTACGTGTCGGACTCGATGGCAATCGGCCGGTGGTCGAACGTGAGATTCTCAAGTTTCGCCGGGGGCAACGGGGCCAGCCCTGGCATTTTGTGGATTTCTCCCGGGGCAGTGGCACCGCCATCACCAATGAGTCCGTTTATGGCAAAAAAGGTGTTCAGGCCGAAAGAGAGGAATATACATTGGATGACCCGAGTGTTCTGGCCATAAAGGGACTGGGCCAGTTCAAAGGGTTTCGTGTGGTATCCGAGTTCCGCAATCTCATCGAAAATTGGCATATATCCGATTTTCATATCGCCGAGGCCAGGCCGAGCTCCGAGGCCGGGTATGCGGAGCATCTCTCTACCAGGGGCGATAATATCGCCCAGGTGGCCCAGTATCTTTTTGAGAACCACGATGACCAGTTCAAAAGAATTTTACAGGCCATGAAAGAGCGGGTCCCCGGTATCAATCACGTGGAAGCAAGACCCACGGAGGATGGGCGCCTGGTGCTCCGTTTCCAGGATGGCAGTTTCCGGGATCCCTTTATTGCCCGCTACGTCTCCGATGGAACCATCAAGATGTTCGCCTACCTGGTGCTGCTTTATGATCCTCAGCCACATCCGTTACTTGCTGTGGAGGAGCCGGAAAATCAGCTTTATCCGGAGCTGCTCCGCGAGTTGATCGAGGAGTTCCGGAGCTATGCCCGCCGAGGCGGCCAGGTCTTTGTCTCCACCCATTCACCGGACTTTCTCAATGGCGCCAGGCTGGAGGAAATTTATTGGCTGGAAAAACAGGAGGGATTTACGCGTATTCGTCGGGCATCGGACGTTGAATTGCTGAGGAACCTGGTGGCCGAGGGAGATCTTCCCGGAGCATTGTGGAGACAGGGGTTGTTTGAAGGAGCCGGACCGCGATGACCAGAGTTGTTTTTCTGTTGGAAGAGCGCTCCATGAAGGTGCTTCTGGAGGGACTTCTGCCGCGCTGTTTTCCGGGATTGAATTTTCTCTGTATACCCCATGAGGGCAAGCAGGACCTGGAAAAGAGTATCCCGAGGAAACTCCGGGCCTGGCGGGAACCCGGCGTCCGCTTTGTGATTGTCAGGGATCAGGACAGGGAGGACTGCCATACTTTGAAGGAGAGGCTTTCGGATTTGTGTGCAAGGGCCGGACGAAGTGACGCTCTGGTACGTATTGCGTGCCAGCAACTCGAAGCATGGTATTTTGGTGATCCCAATGCCTTGGCTACGGCATTTGCGCACCCTGCACTCAAGGATATTTCGAGGAAGAGACAATACCGCCATCCAGATGCCATACAAAATCCATCCCGACAACTGGCAGATCTGATTTCAGAGTACCAGAAGATCTCCGGGGCGCGCAAAATGGCGGGACAGATGACCTGTGATGCCAATGGCTCCCCAAGTTTCAGAGTCCTGATTGCCGGGATCAGGCGGCTGCTGGACGAGTAAAAAAGTACCGGTATTTTCAACCTGTTGCCGACAGTGGCAAACGTTACCTGAATGAAATTGCCTAACAGTTCACCACTATTGGCAACCATGGTTGCAAGAGCGATACTTTTACGAATATTCAGCTTCTTCTTGACTTCAGCAGGCGGGCCAGCTCCCTGGCCGCCCGGGCTGCGCCATCCAGGTTGATGGCGGTGTCCCGGCGGGCCGGGCGCTGGAGCTGATCGGCAAGGAGGGCTGCCAGGTGCCCGGCGCTGATGTCCTCCTCGGCCACCGGCACCAGTGCCGGCCCGGTGCGGGCGCAGAGCAGTTCCAGGTGCAGACGCTGTTCCTCGTCCTGCATGGGCCGCACCAGGACCACGGCCGGCCGGCCCGTGGCCAGGACATCGATCAGGCTGTTGTAGCCACCGTAGATCACGGCCATGCGCGAGTTGAGCAGGGCGTCGATGTAGCGTGGCCCGGGTGGCTCGATGCTGCAGTGGTCAAGGGCGGCGAAGAGCTGCCAGAGCGGCCGGTTGTCGGGATCAGTGAAGATGCGCCACCTGCCGTGGCCGGGTCCCACTTTACCGAGGGCCGCAGCCAGGCCGGCCAGGAATCTGTGGGAATCCTCACCCAGCCAGGGAAGGGAGATGGTGCCGGCCAGGGGCGGCACCAGATCGTCTGCAGGGCGGTGCCATGGTGCCAGTTCGGCCATACGCGACACATAGCCGCATTCCACGGCCCTGCAGCCGAACTGTTCTTGCGGCAGCCGCAGGTGGTCGCTGCCCAGAACACGGCTGTCGCCATACCAGAGCAGGGCCCGGTAGTGACGGGCAAAGCACCGGGTCGCGATA
>JALSNC010000085.1 GCA_026987195.1 Desulfobulbaceae bacterium
CCAGTTCAATATCCTGACCAATCACTCGATTCAAAGAATTCAAGGATTGGACTTCTACAAATAACTCAACCTCGCGGTCAAGATTCATATCGGCCCGCTTGAATGCTGTCTGGTTTTCAAAGATCAAAAAAAGCTGTAGCCGCCGCAGAGGCAGCGCCCATCCTCACGTGATGGGTAACAGTAACTTTATTTCCTTTCCCGCATGTTGTCAACATGTTTTTTCGGGAAGGGATGATGCCGCCCGATGTTCCGCATCGAGCAACGAGGCGAGAACCTAACCTGTTGGCGACACCAAGTCAACGGATTTTTCCTCCAGGAACCATTTTCTTTGCCGGTATGGGCAAAGATGCTGATCTTATGAATGAATTTCTTTTTGTCGTTGCTTTTCGCCGATGCTTTATCGTAACATACAGCAGGTACAAGTAGCACTGTCCCGCCGGTTGCACCGCCTGTCAGCCTGCGGTTTTCATCAATATCGCTTTCCCCGGGTTATTCCCGATATCCATGCAGCAGAATTCCCATACTCCGCATCCATCCGGCGCGCAACGGCAACACCTGCTCCGGTCCATTCCCAAGGTTGACGAATGCCTGCAGTCTCTGCAGGGCATCAAAGAGACGGCAGCAGTGCCGCCCTCCGTCGTCAAGGCCGCCGTCAGGGAGGTGCTGGCCGAAGTGCGGCAGGCCATACTCGAGGGCAATGAAACAGCAGCCGGTTCCCTGCACCTCGATACACTGATCCCCCGATTCATGGCCAGGATCAGTCAGAAACAGCGGCCCAGATTCCGGAGGATCATCAATGCCACCGGCGTGATCATCCACACCAATCTCGGCCGGTCGATCCTGCCGCGTTCCGCCATGGAAGCCCTTTTCGAGGCCGGCAGTCGCTATTCCAACCTGGAGTTCGACCTGGAGACCGGTCGTCGAGGCAGCCGCTACAGCCTTGTGGAGGAGCTGCTCTGTGAGCTTACCGGCGCCGAGTCTGCCCTGGTGGTCAACAACAATGCCGCCGCGGTGCTCATTGTGCTCGAGACCCTGGCCAAAGGACGCGAGGTCATTGTATCCCGCGGTCAGCTTGTCGAGATCGGAGGGTCATTCCGCATTCCCGATGTCATGGCCCGCAGCGGCGCCAGGCTGGTCGAGGTCGGCGCCACCAACCGTACCCATCTCCGGGACTATGAGGGTGCCATCGGGGAGGAGACCGGACTGCTGCTGAAAGTTCACTGCAGCAACTACCGGATCATCGGTTTTACCAGCGAGGTCGCCAACGAGGACCTGGTCGCCCTTGGCCGGCAACATGATCTGCCGGTGATGGAGGACCTGGGATCGGGCTGTTTTATCGACCTGAGCCGGTTCGGGCTGATGAAGGAACCCACGGTGCAGGAAGTGGTTGCCTCCGGCGTTGACGTGGTGACCTTCAGTGGTGACAAGCTGCTGGGCGGTCCCCAGGCCGGAATCATTCTCGGCTCCAGGGAACTTGTGGGCAGGATCAAGAAAAATCCCCTCAACCGTGCCCTGCGGATCGACAAATTCACCCTTTCCGGCCTGGAGTCCATCCTCCGGCTCTACCGTGATCCGGAAAGAGCAACAGAGACGATCCCGACACTGGCCATGATCGCCACCCCGGTCGCCGTGGTCAGTCGCCGTGCAGCCCGCTTGCAGCGACGGTTGCGCAGGTCTGTTGGAGACGGCTGTGACGTGGCCCTGGCCGATACCATGGCCAGGGTGGGAGGCGGCGCCATGCCGGAGCAGAATCTGGCCAGCCGTGCCGTGGCCCTTACACCGACCGTTGTCAGTGTCAATCGCCTGGAGGAGCTTCTCCGCCGGCAGGAGGTCCCGGTCATCGGCCGGATCGAGGAGAACCGGCTGCTGCTTGACATGCGGACCGTGGCCGACGACGAGGTGGGCCTGCTGGCCGATATCCTGGCCAGGGTCCTCAGAGAACGTCCCTGATGACCATGCTGCCTGCCGCCTTTCCTGCCTGCCGGCCCGAGCGGCCCCTCCAGGCCGGAGATTTCATTATCCTCGAGGAGGCATTTGTCCGCGAGGTCAGCGCCCTGCAGCCGTTGCCCGCAACCGTCGCCCTGTGGCAGCCGGCGTCGGCCGGCAGCCTGCGGTGCGTCCCCACGGACCTGCCGGCAACGGATGCGGAGATTGAACGGATCTGGCAGACAGGGGCGCCGGAGATCGTCGGCAGAACCCTGATTCTGCCCGTTGCTGTCGGCGAAGAGGTTCCTGCCGCTTTTCTCTTCACCGATGTGGATCCGGCCTTTCTCAGAAAGATGGATGCGCAATGGCTTGCCGGCTTTGCGCAGGAGGTCGGCCACCGTCTGACCCGGGTCAGATGCGTTTTCACCGATCCTGAAACCGGATTCTTCAACCGACGGGGAGCGGAGCTCTTTTTCGGCAAGGGCCGGTGGCGCGGGCCGGGGATGACCTTTTTCCTTGTCCACGTGATGTTCTTCCAGCGGACCGCCATACGCCGGTTGCAGCAGATCAACCGCCTCGCCTCCTTCCTCGAGGCTGTTGTCGGCGGTCCCCTGTTCTATTTCGGCCAGGGGGTCTTCGGCGTGTTGGCTGCGCACGTCGATCAACAGCAGGACCGTGTTTTTGCCCATGCCCTGCTGCGGCGCCTCAAAAGGGAGGGTGCCCGCCGTGTTCACGTGGGCTTTGCCGGGGTTGCCGGCAGCGGTGCCGGGCAGATGTTCACCGAGGCCTGGCAGGCCTTGGCCGAGGCCGAGCGCCGCGGTCCGTTCAGCCTCTGCGATGGCTCCACGCTCCGGCGTCGCAGCACTCATCCCCTGGCCCTGCCTGCAACGGCCGTGGTGCGCCGACTGCAGCGGCAGTGGCGCGGCAGGCACCGTTTCGGCCTGATCCTGCTGCAGGCAGATGGTCCGTCAGCCGGGGCAGGATGGCCGGCCAGGGTGGTGGCCCCACTGCTGCAGGATGGGGAAGGGCTCTGCGAACTGGATGACACCACCTGCGCCATCTGCCTGCCCGAGGTAACCCGGGCCGGGGTCCAGGCGCGGCTGCGGGAATTGGCCAGGGCCATGAATTCCCGGCCGGAGGGGATCTCGTTCTCCCTGGGCGCTGCCTGCTGGCCCTGCCTGGACTACAGCCGGACCGATACCCTGAGAAACTGCCGCAAGGCCCTGCTGCACGCCGCCTGTTACGGTCCCGGCTCAGCGGTTTTCTTCGATCATCTCAGTCTCAATGTCAGCGGTGATTACTGGTACGACGAGGGGGACTACCGGCAGGCGGTACGGGAATACCGCAATGGTCTGCGGCTCTGTCCCGGGGAAACCAACCTGATGAACAGCCTTGGTGTCACGCTGGCCGGCATGAACAGACACCGTGAGGCCATTGACTGTTTCCGGCAGGTCCTGGACCGGGAACCCGATAATTTCATGGCCCTGGTCAACCTGGGCTACGGCTACCAGGCCGTGGGCAGGGACGGGGCGGCCATCGAACAGCTGGAAAAGGCCTGCACGGTCAAATTCCATGCCGGCATGAGCGAGGCCAGGGATCTCTATCCGCAACTGGCCCGGCTCTACTGCCAGACCGGCCGCTACGGGCGGGCACGCCATATCCTTGAGCGGTGGCGGCATGAGCAGGGCGGGGAAAAGGAGTTTCTTCTCCATCGGCTCCTGGGCGAGGCCTGCATGGAAACCGGCAGGCCTGACGAGGCCATGCAGGCCCTGCAGGTCGCCCTGCGTCTGTTTCCGGGCAACGATGAAAGCATGAGTATGCTGGGGCTGCTCTATATCGAAGAAGGACAGGGAGAGGAGGTCGGCATGAGCCTGCTGGAAAGGGCCCTGTCCATGGACGGCATGCATCCGGGCCACTGGTACCGGAACGCCCGGGCCCTCCTTCATCTGGGCCGGCTGGAGGAGGCCCTGCAGGCGGCGAACAGGAGCCTCAGGCTGCAGCGTAATGCCGCCGGCACCATCCTGCTCAAGGGGCATATCCTGGAGGCCATGGGCCGGCATCGTGGCGCGGCCTCCTGTTACGCCAGGGTGCTTACCCTCCGCCGCTGTCGGCCACAGGAGAGAAAAGAGGCCGAAAGGAGGTTGGCGCGGCTTGCGGCAGGCCGGGCCTGAAGACGCCGCCATTTCAAGAGAGCGGTGAACTGTTGATGG
>JALSNC010000086.1 GCA_026987195.1 Desulfobulbaceae bacterium
AGCTGCGCACCTGCGGTTCATCCAGGTCGATGATCTCGGCTCCTGCGGTGATGAGCTCTTCCATCACCGCCAGCGGCGGTATGCCGACAATGCCGACTCTTCTCCTTCTCTCTTTCATCTCTGCCCGTAATAGTTCACCGCTATCGGCAACGACCTGAAAATAGCAACACTTTTACCGCTGCTCAGGAGTCTTCGCGCAGGAGCAGGACGATGCCCAGGGTACCGATAAGCAGGTGGACGGAAACCGCGGCCACCAGCGGGTTGAGATAGTTGGCCTTGGCCAGGGACTGGAGGGTGCCCCAGATGCCCCAGCAGGCGAACGCCATGCCGCAGCTCACCGGAATGGCCAGGGACAGGTCGCGTCCCCAGCGGCGATAGACCAGCAGCAGCATGGGCAGGCCGAGCAGCAGCAGCGGCAGGCCGAGCATGGTATAGGAGATGCGGCCATAGAACTCGGTCCAGGCCTTGCCGGCCTCCTCGGGCGACTGTTTCCTTTTCGCCTCCCTGTACAGGCCGACCAGGGACAGCTCCAGGGAATGATACTGGGGGACGAAGAAATCGGCCGGTTTTTCAGGGAAACCGAAATCGCGTACCGCGAAGACCTCGGTGGTGTAGTCGCCGTCACCTGTGGCTGTCTGCACCTGTCCCTGATGCAGGGTCCAGATGCCGTCCTTCCAGTTGGCCCGCTGGGCGGCTATCAGCGAACTGAGCTGGTAGTCCTTGTCCCAGGATGAGTAGGAAAAATACCGGAATTCATTCCTGTGGGGATCGGGCCGGGCAAAGGAGTAGAACCCTTCCTGGCCGCGGTAGTAGTAGCGGCCATTGCGAAAGATCCCCAGCGGCACGCGGCCCTTGACCTCCCGGTTCCAGATACGGTTGGTCTCGGCCACGGTCCGGGGCAGCACGAACTGGGACATGGAGAGGAGGAGGATGGTGCAGGCCACGGCAGCGCCGATGATGGGAGCGGTGATCTTCCTGAGCGGGATGCCGCAGGCCTTGAGAGCGATCAGCTCGTTGCTGTGATTGAGCACGCCCAGGGTGACGACACCGGCCAGCAGGATGCAGACCGGCCCCATCTGTTCGAGGATGAAGGGGATGCTGAGAGCAAAGAACCGGATCACCAGGCCCATGGACTTGCCTTTCTCCATGAAGTTGTCGATCTTTTCGAAAAAGTCGATCAACAGGTAGATGGAGATGAAGCCGGCCACGATCATCAGGATGTTCTTGCCGAACTGCTGCAGGATGTAACGGTCGAGAAGTTTCACGAAATCGGGGAGGAAGTTGACGGTTTACGGTTTTTCTTGTCCGCTTACCGCGCATGTAGTACCCTCTGCCTCTGTTTGAGTCAAGTATTGAATGAGGATCGAGATGGATACCCTGCCCCTGGTGCGCTGTGTCGGTGTCACGGCCCCGCAACCGAGCCTCCAGGACAACACCGCTGACCTGGACCGGCTGCGGGCGGCCCTGGTGCATTCCCTGGACCAGGGTCTGGCCACACGCCCGCTGGCCATTCCCTTTGCCGCCATGGGCCCGGTGGCGGCCCGCTTCCGCGAGGCCGGGTTTTCCGGCCTCGCGGTGCTCAATGTTCTTCCCGACCGGCTGGAGCTGGCCGATTTTCTTGCCGCCCCGCCGCCACTTCTGCCGGCCATGGCCCTGGATCTCGGCACCACCCACCTGGAGGCCACCCTCCTGGACCTGCAGACCGGCAGCACCCTGGCCCGGGCCCATACTCCCAACCGCCAGATCGAGTATGGCGCCGATATCCTCACCCGCATCCATTTTGCCGCCACGGGCGGGAAGGGTGAAGCCGGCGGCCTGGCCAGGCTTCAGCAGGCCGTGGTGGAGAGCATCAATAGCCTGGCCGGCGACCTGGCACGCCATGCGGACATCACCCCGCAGGCGATCCGGGCGGTCAGCGTCTCGGGCAATACCACCATGGTCCACCTGCTGCTGGGCCTTGACCCCTACCATATCTGCCGCGAGCCCTATATCCCGCTGGTCAATGCGCCCGACCCGCTGGCCGCCGCCGATATCGGCCTTGCCATCCATCCCCGGGCCCCGGTCTGGGTGCTGCCCAGCACGGGCAGTTATTTCGGCGGCGATCTCATCTCCGGTATCCTGGCCAGCGGTCTGGACCGGATGGAAGAGACCTGCATGCTCATCGACGTGGGCACCAATGCCGAGGTGGTCCTGGGCAACCGGGACTGGCTGATCGCCTGCGCCGGAGCCGCCGGACCGGCACTGGAGGGAGGGGTGGCCCGGATGGGCATGCGGGCCGGGCCGGGCGCCATCGAGCACGTGCGCCTGGACCGGCAGCAGTGGCGGCTCGAATACGCAACCATTGACGATACACCGCCGGCCGGAATCTGCGGCTCCGGGCTCATCGACCTGGTGGCCGAGCTCTACCTGGCACGCATCGTCGATCTGCGCGGCAAGCTGCAGGCCGATGCGGACCAGGGCCCGGCTGCCCGGCGCGAGTTCATCCGTGCCCGGCTGCGGGAAGTGGATGGCGAGCCGGCCTTCATCGTCGCCCCGGCAGCGGAGACGGCCCATGGCCGACCCGTGGTGCTCAGCCAGGTGGACCTGGATGCCATGATGCGCTCCAAGGCCGCCATGTACGCCATTCTCACCACCCTGACCGGCCAGGTGGGGGTGGCATTCTCCGATCTTGCCGCCATCTTTGTCGCCGGCGCCTTCGGCAGGCACATCGACCCGCGCCAGGCCATCGTTCTCGGTATGCTGCCGGACCTGCCGCTGTCCACCTACCGTCCCCTGGGCAACAGTTCGCTCAAGGGCGCGGAGCTGATCCTGCTCGACGAGGAGGCGCGCCGCCGCAGCGGTGAGATCGGCCGGCGGATCACCTATATCGAGCTGAACGTGAACCAGGAATTCATGATCCGTTTTTCCGGCTCCCGGTTCATCCCCCATACCGATCCCGCACTTTTTCCCTCTGTACCGGTATTTGGTAACGGGCGGCGGGCCGGGAAAGCCTGACTTGCAATTCCTGCCGCCGCTATGGTATAGTCGCCTATCCTGTGGTTCGGATCCATGTCGATCCGGACGGGTGCAGGAAGGAAACTATCTGCCATGAAGAATCCGTCAGCAGAAACATCCCGGGTGCACGCCGCAGACCTGCAGACAGGCGTCGCCCGCCAGGTTGCCGTTCTCGGCTGATAGACACACATGCCACTGTGGATCGCTTGTCAGAGCGACGACAGTGGTTTTTTTTTGCACAGCGCAAACGATTATGTTGAAACGACTGGAAAAGATCGGCGATACCGTCACCAGGAGCGCGAGCAAGAACTCGGCCCAGACACGGTTGCACGGCCTGCTGGAGATGTTCGAGCGCAGCGACGAGGTCCTCATCGTCATCATCGCCGATCCTGATGCCCTGGCCAGTGCCATGGCCATGAAGCGGCTGCTCAGCTACAAGGTGGCGAGTGTCACCATCGGCTATCCCAACGAGATCAGGCGGCTGAACAATATCACCATGGTGGAACGGCTCAAGATCCCCATCGAGCGTCTCCATACCCTGCCGGTCAAGGAGTATAGCAAGCGGGTCCTGCTCGATTCCCAGCCCACGCACCACTCCTGTTTCGAGAAACTGCAGTTTGACGTGGTGATCGACCACCATCCGGTCACCGAGGGCTGGGATGCCGGTTTTATCGATATCCGGCCCGACTACGGTGCTGTCTCCTCGATGATGGTCGAGTACCTGCGGGCCGCGGGCATCAGGCCGTCGGTGGCCCTGGCAACGGCCCTGTTCTACGGCATCAAGGTGGACACCCAGGATTTCGAGAAAAAGAACATGCAGCTGGCTGACGGCATCTCGTTCCGCTACGTGTTCAACATCGCCAACCGCAACCTGGTGCGCAAGTTCGAGCTCACCGAGCTGCGCCGTTCCGAGTTGAAATATTTCAAGATCGCCCTCAACGAGGTTCGTTCCAGCAAGGGGCGGGCCTATGTCCACCTGGGCCGGGTGGGCACTCCGGACATCCAGGTGATCATAGCCGATTTTTTCAACCACGTGGATAAGTTCGACTGGGTGATCGTTTCCGGTATCCATGGTGAGAAACTGGTGGTCATCTTCCGCTGTGATGGCTATCGCAAGAATGCCGGCAAACTGGCCCAGAAGACCTTTGGCGAGTATGGTCCTGCCGGCGGTCACAAGGAGGCGGCCCGGGCCGAGGTGCCGCTCAAGAATATACCCCTTCGGGAAAACCAGGAGTTCACCACCCGCTCGCTGATGCGGATCGCCACCCGCCACATGAAATGACACCGTAAGCGCTCACAGGTTGGACCTACTATAAGGCACCGCATCTTTGCACGGGCGTGCCTGCCCGCATAGATAGGCTATCGGAGTCTCCCTGCGGTCGCTTACCTGCGGTCAGGCACGCCTGCACAAATCTGCGGCCCCTGAGAGCGCTTACTCCATTGTGGTCGAAAAAAAACGGTGGTTGGTTATCCCGTGAGGGGGTACATGACACCTCCTGCCCGGTGCGGTCCGGCTGCGTCGTTTCCTGTTCCTGCTGATGCAGATATATGTTGCGTGGCCGGGGTATTATGCAATAGTATAGGTGTCCGGCTATACGTTTCTTCAGCAGGAAGGTGTCCGTATGCTCAAACCCTCCACTCTGGCCATGATCCTGGCCGGCGGCCGGGTCGATGAACTGGGGGTGCTCACCCATTATCGGCCCAAATCCGCGGTTCCCTTTGGCGGTTTTGCCCGGGTAATAGACTTTCCCCTCACCAACCTGATGCTCTCCGGTATCGAGCTTATAGCCATTCTCAGCCAGTACCGTTCCTATTCCCTGATCAACCATATCGGCACCGGCGCGGCCTGGGACATGATCGGCCGCTACCGGGGGATCTCCATTCTGCCGCCCTTCAAGGACTACGAGAGTCCGCACTGGTACCGCGGCTCGGCCGATGCCGTCTACCAGAATCTCGACTTTGTCCGCTACCACGATCCCGAGGAGATCCTGGTTCTTTCCGGCGACCATGTCTATTCCATGGATTACCGGAAGATGATCCGCTATCACAATGAGCAGAACGCGGACCTCACCGCCGCCTTTCTCGAGGTGGCGCCAGAGGAGGCCTCCCGCTTCGGGGTCGCCGAGATTGCCGACGATTTTCCCGAGGGTGGCAGGCTGATCTCCTACGAGGAGAAACCGGAGAGGCCCAGGGGGAGATGGGCCTCGCTGACCGTGCTCTGTTTCCGGCCCGCCGTGCTCTACGAGATGCTGCGGCTCAACCAGGAGGGCGATTCCTACGAGTTCGGCCGCGATATCATTCCCATGATGATGGAGCGGCGTCTCAACGTCCATGGCTACAAGTTCCATGGCTACTGGGGATACACGAGGACGGTGGACGAGTACTGGCAGACCTCCATGGATCTTCTTGGTCCGGATCCGAAGATCGACATGGAGAAATGGGGACTGCGAACCAACCTGGAACACCGCAACATCCGTGACTGCCAGCCCATGAAGATCGGCGGTCACGGCGTGCTCGACAACTCCATGGCCTACAACGGCTGCATCATTGACGGCACGGTGCGCAATTCGATCCTTTTTCCCGGGGTCCGGGTGGAGCGCGGCGCCGAGATCGTGGATTCCATCCTCTTCTTCAATAACCATGTGCGCGAGAATGCCCGCCTCTGCCGCGTGGTGAGCGACGTCAATACCGATTTCGGCAAGGAGTGCCGGGTGGGGGTGCCCGGGGTGGATACCCCCGGCAACGTCACCGTCATCGGCTGGAACAACCGGGTGCCCGACGCCATGGTCATCGGCAGCGGCTGCACCGTCTACCCGCGCCTCGCCGCTGACAGGTGGCCGGAAAACCATATGGTGGATCAGGAGGTGCTGAAATGAGACCAGGTACCGACGCTCTCGTTCTCCTGCTGGCCGGCGGTATCGGCAGCCGTCTCAATATCCTGGTCGGCCACCGGGCCAAGCCGGCGGTTCCTTTTGGCGGCATCTACCGGATCATCGATTTCAGCCTGTCCAATGTCATGAATTCCGGCCTCACCAGGGTCGGGGTCCTGACGCAGTACAAGCCGCTCTCCCTCATGCGCCACATCGGCACCGGCGAGGCCTGGGACTTCACCGGCCGGACCCGCGGGGTCAAGATCCTGCCGCCGCGCACCGGCGAGAAGGACTCCGACTGGTACCAGGGCACGGCGGACGCCATCCGCCAGAATATTGATTTCATCCAGGCCAATCCCTCCGGGCAGGTGCTGATCCTCTCCGGAGATCATATCTACCAGATGGATTTTGCCGCCATGCTGGAGTACCACCGGCACAAGAAGGCCGATATCACCATCGGCATGATGGTGGTGCCCAAAAGCGAGATCCACCAGTTCGGCGCCGGCATCGTCGATACTGAGAACCGGATCATCGACTGGGAGGAGAAACCCGAGGTGCCGCGCACCAACCTGGCCTCCATGGGGATCTATGTCTTTGATACCGACTATCTCCTCAGGACTCTGGGCCGGGACAAGCGGGAGATCGACTTCGGCATGCACATCGTGCCCCGGGCCATCGGCAGCGACCGGGTCTTTGCCTATCCCTTTTACGGGTACTGGCGGGATGTGGGCACCATCCAGTCCTACTGGGAGACCAATATGGACCTGATCCCCGAAGACTCCGGCATTTCCCCCGAGGAGTGGGGCATCCGGCCCAACCCCGAGGCCGAGGGAAGGCCCATGGACCGGGCGCCTGCCCGGTTCATCAGCGGCTGCCAGGTCCGTTCCTCCATGATCTCCGCCGGCAGCGTCATCGAGGGCACGGTGATCAATTCCGTGCTCTCCCCGGGAGTTCAGGTTAAAAAGGGCGCCGTGGTCAGGGATGCCGTCATCTTCGAGGATTCGGTGATCGGCGAGGGAGCCGTGGTGGACCTGGCGATCTGTGATAAACGGGTACAGGTGGGTGCCAGGGCCATTGTCGGACATGGCGAGGACAGGGATCGCCCCAACAGCCGGTATCCCAAGCATCTCTATACCGGTATCACCCTGATCGGCAAGGAGGCCGTGGTCCCCGAGAAGATCCGCATCGGCCGTAACTGTATCGTCCGCCCCAACTGCCGGCCTGAAGATTTTGCCGGCCGTGAGGTGCTCGCCAGCGGTGAGAGCATCCTCGAGAAGTGAGGACGGGGATAGCCCCGGGCATACCTTGGCGCAGGTGCAAAAATAGCCGTACAAGTCCAGCAGCACGTCATCCGGAGTCTGCGCTTACCTGCACGCGCTCGCGGCCGGCCCTGCAGCTGCCGTACTGCTTAAAAATCCGGGGACAAAAATCCATTGCTTTCCTGGACGATTCGGGTAATATTTGCGCCGCAAATGCCAAGAGCACTGCTCCCGTAGCTCAGTAGGATAGAGCACAGGATTCCTAATCCTGGTGCCGCAGGTTCGAATCCTGCCGGGAGCACCACCAATCCTTGTGATACCGGCCACCTTCCCGCGTACCGAGTAGCGTTCCTCCCTGAAACGGCTCAGCCGTTTTTCCTCCCTCGTCGTAAGGGTTCTTTGCCATCGAAACCATCCGCAAAGAGGATGCCGTTTTTCAGAAGGCCCTGTCCAATGAATCCTCATGACATGGCATTGCAAAATGATCCTGCTTCACGGCATCTGCCTTTTCCCTTACCCCAGGCACTTCTGCAGTAAGCCTGGCTGCATGCGGTCAACTTTTCCCGCCTCTTGGCGGTGTTGTTCAGGAGCAGTTCCTTTGTTAGTAATGACCTTGGGAGGCAATATCATATGATATGATATCAACCGGCATGATATGTTGGCTCGTTTCAGGGGGAGCAGGTTCCGGCCGTGATTTTCTATAAAAATTCTGCTATTCCTAGCCGTTGCCGATGCAGTGAGCTGTTACGAATTTTTTCGTTCTCGCTGTTGTGTCATCTGATATGATATGATATCAGGTAATATTATATGGAACGATATCGTATGGGGTGATTTCATGGCAATAATCCTTTTTGGAGGTGAAAAGGGAGGGACCGGCAAGACAACCCTGGCGACCAACATGGCCGCCATGCTGGCCCTGGAGGGCCGGGACGTGTTGCTCATTGACACGGACCGGCAGGGAACGGCCTCTTTCTGGGCAACGGTGCGCGAGGAGACCGAGGTGGAGCCGCGGGTGGCCTGTGTCCAGAAGTTCGGCAGGGGCCTGGCAACCCAGATCCTCGACCTGGCCGACCGTTACGATGAGGTGATCATCGATGCCGGCGGCAGGGACTCCATGGAGCTGCGGTACGCCCTGGGAGTCTGCGACCGGGCATACCTGCCGGTGCAGCCGTTTCAGTTTGACATCTGGACTATCGGTCAGATGGATGAGCTGGTGGAAATGGCCGGAGCCATCAATGAGGACCTGCAGGCCTTCATCGTGCTCAATCGGGTGTCGACAAATCCTTCCGTGCGGGAGGACCAGGAGACCCGTGAGTTCTTCCGGGAACAGGGGTTTGCACACCTGGGCCTGATCGATGCGGTGCTCCGGGACCGGATCGCCCTGCGCAAATCGTCGCGGGACGGATTGTCGGTGGTGGAATGGAGGCGGGACAGAAAGGCGGTCTCCGAAATGCGTCAACTCTACAGCGAGGTCTATGGTGGCTGAGAAAAAAAAAGCCCGGCTCCGTTCAACACCGGCCATAAGAAAAAAGGCTGACCTGGATGCCTTTGCCGCGGGAGCCGGCAGGGCTGCAAAAAAGGATGCGCTTCTGCCGTGGGAGGAGCCCCATGTGAGGGAAGATGTCAAGAAGAGTATTCCCTTGCGGCTGCCGGAGACCCTGTACCTGAAACTCAAGTACATTGCTGATCACACTCCCTACAGCATGAACTCCTTTATCCTGGAACGCCTCGAGCAGGTCATTGAGGAAGAGATCAGCAGGATGACCTGAGCGGCTCTCTGCACGGCGGCCGGGAGGAAAAGGTTTCAAACAGGTGCATTCGTGGTAGAATGACCTGCAGGGAGCATCTTTCAGGCAGTGACAGGGATACGGGTATGCAATCAGAACAGCAGGTGACCATTACGTTTCTGCCCGGCGGGCAGCAGGTGCGGGTTCCGGCCGGAAGTTCGATTCTCGAAGCTGCGCAGCAGGCCGGGATTCATATCAATGCCTCCTGCGGCGGCACCGGTGTCTGTGGCAAGTGCAGGGTCATTCTCGAGCAGGGTGCGGTCAGTGGCGGCACCTCGGAAAAGATCACTCCCGGAGAGTTTGCCACCGGTGTGCGCCAGGCCTGTACCGCCCTGGTCAGGGAGGATGTGGTTGTCCGCATTCCTGAGTCCTCGGCCATGGGCAAGGGCGGCCTGACCACCACCATACCGAAGAGGCACCGGGCCACGGCGCTCTGTTTCGATGTCAGCGAACTCCGTGAGGCCGGGATCTTCAAGCCGCCGGTGGAGAAATATTTTCTCGAACTCTCCCGGCCCGGCCCGTCCGACAACCTGGCAGACGCCTCGCGCCTGATCAACGGTCTGCGCGATCAGTATGGACAGCGGCACCTGACCATGAGTCTGCCCGTGCTCCGCAAACTGCGCAGGGTCCTGCGCGAGGAGGATTTCCGGGTCACGGTGACCCTGTCCCGACCTGTCATTGAACCGGGCAAGACCCTGGTCGCCGATGTACAGCCGGGCAACTGGGTGCGGCGCAGTTTCGGCCTTGCCCTGGACATCGGCACCACCACGGTCTACTGCCAGTTGTTCGACATGCACAGTGGCAGGGTACTGGCCGAGGACGGGGCCTACAACCGGCAGGTCAGCTATGGCGAGGACGTGATCTCCCGGGTGATCTTTGCGGAAAAGGAAGAAGGCCTGCAGGTCATGCAGGGAGCGGTGGTGGGAACCATCAATACGGTCATCGGGCGTATCCTCAAGCAGGCGGCCGTCAAACCCGAGGAGATCATCTCCATCACCGTTGCCGGCAACACGGTGATGACCCACCTCTTTGCCGGTATCGAGCCCCATAACATCCGCCGCGCCCCCTATGTGCCGGTGACACGCCTCTATCCGCCCATCCGGGCCACCGACCTCGGCCTCGATCTCTCCACCCATGCCGTGGCCCTGCTCTATCCCTCCATCTCGTCCTGGGTCGGGGGCGACATCGTGGCCGGTGTCATGGGGTCGGGGATGTACCAGACCGACAGGCTTACGCTCTACATCGACATCGGCACCAATGCCGAGATCGTGATCGGCAGCAGGGAATGGCTGGTCTGCGCGGCCTGTTCCGCCGGCCCTGCCTTCGAGGGTGGCGGTATCACCTGCGGCATGCGGGCCGCGGCAGGGGCCATCTCGGACTGCAATCTCCATCCGGAGACCTGGGAACCCATGAACACCACCCTCCAGAAACGGCCGCCGGTGGGCATCTGCGGCTCCGGCCTCCTGAATCTGGTCGCCGGCTTTCTGGAGCACGGGATCATCGACCGGCAGGGCAAGTTTGTCCGTGACTCCTCCTGCGACCGCATCCGCGAGGGCAGGAGCGGCTACGAGTTCGTGGTGGTGTGGCAGGAGGATTCGGGCACGGATCATGACATTGTGCTCACCGAGGTGGACATCGAGAATTTCATCCGCGCCAAGGGTGCCATCTTTGCCGGTGTCCGGACCCTGCTCTCCGAGGTCGGCCTCACGGTGGCTGACCTGGAACAGGTGATCCTGGCCGGGGCCTTTGGCTCCTTCATCGACATTGATTCGGCAATGGGCGTGGGGCTGCTGCCGGAGATGGACACCGACAAGGTGGTCTATGTGGGCAACGGTTCCCTCATGGGGTGCCGGATGAGTGGCCTTTCCAACCATATCCGCCACGATGTGATCCAGGTGGTCAACAGGATGACCAGTTTCGAGCTCTCCGAGGTACCGAGTTTCAAGGACGAGTACATAGGTGCCCTCTTCCTGCCCCACACCGACATGTCGCTTTTTCCGGGCGCGGAGAGGAAATTGCTCCAGGGTGCGGCAGCGGCGGCTGTCTGAGAGGGATGTTTCATCGACGATTCGGCAGGACCGGCCTGCGGATGCCTGTTTTCTCCGCCGGCTTCATGCGCAGCATGCAGTCGTGGCAGGATGTGGCGGCGGAGGAGATCTCCGCCCGGAGCCAGGAAAACCTGGCCGCGGTGGTCAGGCGTGCCCTGGAGCTGGGGATCACGCACCTGGAGACCGCGCGCGGCTATGGCAGCTCGGAGCGGCAGCTCGGCCTGGTTCTGCGCAGACTGCGGCGGCAGGATTTCATCCTCCAGACCAAGGTCGGGCCCGAGGACGACCCGGAGCGTTTCACGGCAAATGTGCGGGACTCCCTGGCCCGGCTGGGCGTTGACCACGTGGATCTCCTCGCCATCCACGGCATCAACGATTTCCGCTCCCTCTGGCAGGTCTGTCGTCCGGAGGGGTGCCTGGCCGCGGCCCGGCGTCTGCAGCGTCAGGGCCGGGTGGGCTGGGTGGGATTCTCCGGCCATGGCGCCACCGAGGTGATCCTGGCGGCCCTTGATCACCGGCAGGAGGATGGTTTCGACTATGTGAACCTGCACTGGTACACCATTTTTCAGTGCCATACGCCGGCCCTGGAGATGGCGCGTTCCAGGGACATGGGCGTCTTCATTATCAGCCCCACGGACAAGGGCGGCATGCTGCAGAACCCCCCGCACAGGTTGCGGCGGCTGAGCCGCCCCCTGTCTCCCCTGCAGTTCAACGACCTTTTCTGCCTGCTCCGCCCGGAGATCCATACCATCAGCATCGGCGCTGCCGGACCGGCAGATTTCGATGAACATGTGGCCGCCCTGGCCTTTCTGGACCGTCCGGAGCTGGTGAGGGAGATATATGGCCGCTGGCAGCGGGCCATGGAGGAGGCCACCGGCAGGCCGGATCCGGACCACCCGTGGTCATGCCTTCCGCCCTGGGAGAGGACGCCCGGTTATATCAACCTGCCCATGATCCTCTGGCTGGACAACCTGGCCCGCGGCTGGGGCCTGCTGGAGTATGCGCGACAGCGCTATGCGAAGCTTGGCAGGGATATGCCCTGGGTGCCGGGCAATAACGCTGCCGATGCCGGTCGCTATAATCTGGAAGCTATTGCCGAGGCCGCTGGTATGGAGGTCGATGACCTTGTCCGTCGTCTGCAGGAGGCGCACCGGTTGCTTGCCGGGCCGGATGGAGAATAGGCGCTTTCTCCTGACGAAGGTAGCCCTCACGGGATAACCAGCCACCGGATTTTTCGACCACAATGCTGTGAGCGCTTACTGACGAAGTCGTGCCACCTCCTGCCGAACCCTCTCCCGCTCTTTTGCCGAGAGCCGGCCCATCACCCGCTGCAGCAGTTCGGCGGCGTTGGGATAGTCCTGGGCCGCCGCCAGGGTCAGCCAGGCAGCGGCACGGACCGGGTCATGCCGGACGCCGTCACCGTTCAGGTAGAGGCGGCCGAGGAAGAACTGGGCCATGGGCCAGTCCTGCAGGGCAGCCCTTTTGTAGAGCGACATGGCCCGCTTCACGTCCCTGCGCACACCGACCCCGAACTCGTACTTCATTCCCAGGGTAAAGCAGGCCCCGGCCACCCCCTGGTCAGCGGCCCTTGTGTACCAGTGGATGGCTCTGGCCATGTTCCGTTCGATCCCGTCCCCCAGGTCATACCTGAGCGCAAGACTGTACTGGGCCTCGCCGTCCCCCTGGCGTGCCAGTTGCCGGATGGTTTCGAGCAGGGTGGTGTCGCTGCTGCCGGCGGCAAGCGTCGAGACCGACAGGAGGAAGAGAAGGAGGAAGGTGATTTTTCGCATGCGAAAAGTCATGTCATGGCCTGAGCAGGTCCATGAGCTCGTTCAGCCGCTTGCGGTCGGCAAGAAGCTGTTGCAGGTGCCGGACTGTTTCTTCGAGCCGGTCGGCCTTCAACCGGACGTGCAGGGTCAGCTCCTGCCGGTCCATCCTGGCGGGAACGGTGATGTTGAAATCGCGCCTGGATGCCTTGGCGCCGAAGAAGTTCTTCCGCAGGTCGCCCACCTGCTCATCCAGGCTGGCCTTGCGCTGTGCCAGTTGTCCGCTGTCCAGCTCCTGCAGTGCCCGGATGAAGGCGGAGCCGGGGCTGCGGCTCTTGCGTGCCCGGTCAATGGCACGGCGCACGTTGCGGCTTTCAATGGCAGCGGCGAGCGATGGATCCATGGCCGACAGCAGTCTGACGATCTGGAGGAGCTGGGGCCGGGTGGGTGCAAGGGGCCTGATCACCTCCAGGTAGAGGCGATCCCGGTCGGCCGGGTTCCTGATCGGGGCCAGGATCTCGGCGACAACGGTGAAGGAGAGCCGCTCGTCGATCAGGTCGGTGATGATCTCGGCTGATTCTCCCCGTTCCCTGATCAGGTTCACTTTGCGGTACTTGTGGATGGTGGACTGGGAGACCTTCTGGCCCGGTCGGCCGATGCCGAGGCTGGGGCCGAACCGTTCCGCCAGTTCCTGGTTGTTCAGCCCCATCTCCCTGGCAGCGGATTCAAGGAAGTTGCCGATCTCCACCGGATTGAGGTTCCGGCGGCGGGTGTTCTCGGCAAGGGAGATATTGTACAGGTCCTCGGTGGTGAAGTCGTTCTCGTGGTAGACCTTGGCCTCGACCCACTGCCAGTCCAGCCGTTTGATGGCCTGGAAGCGGCGGAATCCGCACAGGATCTTGTAGCGGCCATCGCTCTTCTGCAGCAGGACCAGCGGGTGGAGCAGGCCGTTGGCGGCAATGGAGGCAGACAGCTCCTCCAGGTAGGCCTCGCGCAGCATGTCGGCGTAGCGTTCTTCCTCCTGGATGCGGAAGATAAAGCTGGTGTCCCGGCCGTCGATGGTGTCGATATTGGCCATCTCCACGCGGCGCACCAGGGACATGGTGCTGGCAAAGGGCTGCAGGGCGCGAACAAGCCTGGAGGCCGTCTGCCCGGCCTGTTCCGGGCTGCGGACCAGGTCCGGGGCCAGGGTGATGAGCAGGGAGCGGACCGTGGGATCATGGAATTCGGGAAATCTGTCCTTGCGCCTGAAGAGCTGGTTCAGGCTCTGTGGTTCGCGGCCGCAGAGGTCGGAGGCGGTATCGGCGACCATGGTTTTCAGGCCCTGGTCTTCCACGGCCACACGTATCCGGGAGAGGAGGGAGGGAGAGAGTGTAGGGCGGTGCGGTCGTTCCGGGTTGCCGCGTTCCCCCTGGCCGTAGCCGAAGACCAGTGTCTTTTCCGGCACCCGCTCAGAGGCCTGCAGGACCAGGACCAGGGGCAGAAGCTCGTTGCCGCTGATCTCTTTCTTGAACGTGCCGATGGTACCGAGGAACGCGTCGGCCACCTTTTTTCGTCTCATTATGGCACCGGTGTCGGCCAGGTCGAGGAGTGCGGCCTTGTACCTGGTGTTGATCAGGGCGTATCCCTGCAGGCCGCCGGCCAGGACCCGGCCGAGCTCGGCGATGTGGCACGGCGACGGTCCCGGCTCGCCGGGGTGGCCGCGGGGGATGACGAGCAGGATATTGGTGCTGCCCAGGATCTTTTCCAGGCTCGGGTGGGGTTCAGTCTGCATCATCTGTCACCTGCGGCATGGAGTGAGCCGTTGCCAGGATCCTGTCATCGACGCCGTGTTCCGCTGCCCGGATGATCATGTCCGCGATCCGGCCGCCGCTGGAGGGTACCGAGTCACGGCCAAGGATCAGGCGGATGACCTCGGCGGCGGATACCCGCTCCGCCGGTGCGGCAGGGAGGAGCTGCTCCTCGCCGTTGTCGCCGATCCTGTTCAGCAGGCCGCCCCGGACCAGAAGGCTGGAGATCTTTTCCAGATCACTGGGTTTTTCGCAGGGCAGGGCGTCGGCCAGCTCTTCCAGGTCCGTGGGCCTGCGGCGGTCGAAGTTGCGGTATACGGCAAGAAGAACATCAAAGGCGAGCTGCAGCCGGCGTCGCGGAGTGGCGCTGGTGCCGGGGAGATGGTAGTGGTTGCGGTGCTGGAGGGCATAGGCCAGGGTGGCGCCGGTGAGAATGAAGGTCCAGCCGAGGTGCAGCCATATCAGGAACAGCGGAACCGTGGCAAAGGAGCCGTAGATGGCATTGTAGTTGGCCACCCCCACCTGGAGCACCACGTAGATCTTGAGGACGACGAACCAGGTGAAGGCGGCAAAGACGGCGCCGCCGAAGGCCGCCGAGGTGCGGACCCGGACCGCGGGAAAGAAGAGGTACATCAGCATCAGGGTCAGGACGACGAAGAGAAAGGGGATGAGCTTGAGCAGCATGCGGATCAGCCAGAGCGACGGGATGACCGCGGAGATATACCCCATCATCTTCGGGCTCTCAAGGATGGCGTCGCCGGCCAGGGCCACGTTGATGGAGATGGGCAGGAGGATCAGCAGGGCCAGGTAGTCCATGACCTTGCGGAACAGGGACCGTCCCCGGTCCGTGTGCCAGATGGCGTTCATGGCGCTCTCCACCGTGCTGAGCACCAGGATGATGACGATGAGCAGGCCGATGATGCCGAAGGCGCC
>JALSNC010000087.1 GCA_026987195.1 Desulfobulbaceae bacterium
AATCGTTGACCAGGGAGGGCCAGACGATGACATTCCAGGAAGCCATCCGCATCCTCATGCTCAGCCCCTGCTACTGGCGGCTGCAGCCACGGGCAAGAATGGTCCTGGTGCGGGAATACTGCGCCAGCTTCAACGCCATGGACCGCAAACAGCGACAGCGGGCGAAAAAAACAGGAGATAGAGGATAAGCAGGCAACGATCCAGTCTCCTGCCCCTGGCACCTGGCCCCTGGCACCTGGCACCTGGCAACAGATCATCATCGTCTCCGGGTCTTGCGTTTCCGGCTCCAGAGAGGATCCTGGCCAAAGCGCTCCATCCACCAGTCCTCGGCATCGTAGATATCCCCCTCCTCCGGGACCAGGGGAAACCGGTATTCACGGCAATAGCGCATGAGCAGGTCGTAGGCCTCGGTCAGCTCGTACATGCGCTCGCCGTCGTCGTCGCCCCCGGCCGTGTCGGGATGGTACTTTTTGCTCAGCCGGTGATAGGCCCGTTTCATTTCGCCCATGGTGGCGTGATCACCCAGCTTGAGCAGCCTGCGCGCCCTGTCGATGGCATCCCACTCCTTGCGGTTCACACCTCTTCTCCCTTGCCCTTTTTCCAGCTCTTCTCGGTGCCGCTCAGCAGGCGCCGGATATTCTCATGGTGCTTGATCCAGATCATCAGGACCACGAATCCCGCCAGCCGGATGGTCCAGGCCGGTGCGCCCAAGAGGAACAGCCAGAGCGGGAAGGTGAGCGAGGCGAGCAGCGATCCCAGGGAGACAAAACCGGAAAGAACGACCGTGGTCACGAAGACCAGCAGGCTGTAGAGCACGGCCAGGGGTTCCAGGTAGAGAAAGACCCCCAGGCCGGTGGCCACGCCCTTGCCACCCCTGAAACCGAGATAGACCGGAAACATGTGGCCGATGACCGCGGCAGCGCCGCAGAGACCGACCACCAGGTTGTGCTGCGGTCCCGGAGCAATGAACAGCCCGGCCAGCCAGATGGGGAGAAATCCCTTGAGCACATCCAGGAGCAGAGTGAGGATACCCAGTTTCTTCCCCAGCAGGCGGGTGACATTGGTGGCGCCGATGTTTCTGCTGCCCTGCCTGCGGATATCCACACCCGAGCCGCGGGAAAGCAGCAGGCCAAAGGGGATGGCGCCGACCAGGTAGGCGAGGAGGACACTCAGGAAAGCTGCAATATTCATACATTCATGCCTTGTTCTGTTTGAAGATCACATCCAGTTCGCAGGCCGCGCCATAGGCGGCGATTTCGTCCCTGAGCAGATCCACGTAGGGACAGTCGACGATGGCGAGCAGGGAGTTCCGCAGCCGCCAGGCCGGCCCGCCCGGCTCCGCCTCCTCCAGCGGTTCCAGGATGTAGGCAAAGATCTGCGGCCGCCTGCAGACCCCGGGCCGCTGCCCATAGACCCGGCAGCGACCCGAATCCGGCTCCAGGTTCGGGCAACGGGCCGAACGTGGCAGGATCAGGCTCCAGCCGTTACGCCAGTGGAACAGGGCGCAGTCGCTGCGGTCATAGAAGGGTCTGCCGTTGACAAGGACAGGCTCCGGGTCCATGGCGCAACGGGCGCCAATGGTCCCGGACCGGCAGCGCTCCACCGGGAACAGCGCGGTTTCGGCCCCGGTGAGCGGAATCTCGAAAAACTCCTGCGCCATGGTCTCGTCCGGGCCGATGCAGCAGAGGCTGCAGTCACAGGGCGCGCAGAGCAGGCTGTTGATCCGCTCCAGCTCGGCGCTCAGCACCTGCTGCAGGACCAGGGCGCCGGTGCCGGTCATGGGGTCCACGGGCCGGCCGTTGCTGTCCACGATCGCTGCCTCCGGCGCCTCACCGTTCTTCAGGCCCTCCAGCGGCAGCAGCAGATCCTGATACTCCCTGAGAAGGGCGCGGGGGGTTGTATAGACGGCATGGCCGGTCTCGATGGGCTCGGGCAGTTCGCCGATCACCTCGGCCACGGTCTCGAACGGTCCGGTGAGAAAAAGAAACTGGACCATGGAGACCAGCGGCAGGACAGGCGTGGACAGCAGCGCGATCCCCTGTTGCAGGTCGTTCTTGTTCACGGCTCCCTCATCGTGATGGTATGGGTGACGCAGAATCCTACACAAATACGTCGAGGAAAACAATGGCGCCGCAAAGGCTTTTTTCGGTGGCGCGCAAAGGCCGTTTACAGTATGAAAGGCAATGATTATCTCTATAACGTAAGCATATGACAATCCGTCGGCAGACAGTTCTTCCGGAGGCCCCGGCGGGTGGGCCTGTGCCGCACCCGGCCCCCTGCCCGCCCAGTGAAAGTTCAGCAGCGCGCCATCTGCACGCGCTCGCGGCTGCCCGCATAGCGGGCCTATGGCCGGCCAGCCGCGATCACGCACAGCTGACGCACTGCTGAACTTTTACAAAAGTCCCGGCAGTTCAACGTAGTTGCCGATAGCGGTGAACTATTGCGCCGCCCACGTTCCGACCCAGACGACTACCCATGGCAATCAAGGAAATCATTACCTACCCCCACCCTGTTCTGCGGGAAAAGGCGAAGAAAATAACCGAATTCGACGACGAGCTCAAACAGCTGGCCGCCGACATGGGCGAGACCATGTACAATGCACCCGGTGTCGGCCTGGCCGCCAATCAGATCGGCCTGGCCGTGCAGATGGTGGTGGTGGATGTCTCGAAGGAAAAGGACGAAAAAAAATTCATCGCCCTGGTCAACCCCGTTCTTTCCGAAGGCGAGGGCAGCGAGGTCGACGAGGAAGGCTGCCTCAGCGTTCTCGAGTACCAGGCCAAGGTGAAACGCTTCAGAAAGATCAAGGTCACGGCCCAGGACCTGGAGGGTCGCGAGATGGAATTCACGGCCGAAGACCGTTTCGCCCGTATCATCCAGCACGAGGTGGACCATCTCAACGGGACCCTGTTCATCGACCGGATATCCAGGCTCAAGCTGAGCCTGTATAAGAAAAAGCTGAAAAAGATCCTGAGGCAGAACAGGAAATGACCACTCCCCTGCGGATCGTCTTCATGGGCACGCCCGACTTTGCCGTGCCCTCCCTCCAGGCCCTCATCGACGGCCCGGACGAGGTGGTGGCCACGGTCTGCCAGCCGGACCGTCCCCGGGGCCGGGGCAGGAAACTGACACCGCCGCCGGCCAAGGTCTGTGCCGAGGCCGCCGGCATCCCGGTCCTGCAACCCACCTCCATCCGCACGGACGAATTTCTCGATACCGTGCGCGACCTGCGGCCGGACCTGATCGTGGTTGCCGCCTATGGCAGGATCCTGCCCGGTTCCCTCCTCAACCTGCCGCCCATGGGCACCATCAACGTCCACGGCTCACTGCTGCCGAAGTACCGGGGTGCGGCGCCCATCCAGTGGGCGGTGATCAACGGCGAGCGCGAAACCGGCGTCACCATCATGCAGATGGACGAGGGCATGGATACCGGCGACATCCTGCTGCCGGTGTCGATCCCCATCGGAGACGAAGATACCGCCGGCACCATGTTCGATAAACTCTCCCGCCTGGGTGGCGAGGCCCTGGTCCGGGCCATCGCCCTGCTCAAGGAGGGCAAGCTCACCCCCATCCCCCAGGACGACAGCCTGGCCACCGAAGCGCCCATGCTGAAAAAGGAGATGGGCCACCTGGACTGGAGCCGGGGCGCCAGCGAGCTGCACTGTCTGATCCGCGGCCTTGATCCCTGGCCGTCCGCTTACAGCTTCCTGAACGGAAAACGGTTCCGGCTCTTCCGGCCGGCGGTGGTCGAGGACGCGGCCGCGGAGCCGCCGGGCACCATCTGCCGGGCCGACCGCCAAGGCCTGCTCATCGCCACCGGCCGCGGCCATCTCCTGGTACGCGAGGTCCAGGCCGAGGGCAAAAAGCGGATGGAGGTCCAGGCCTGCCTCTGCGGCGGAACCCTCCAGGCCGGCGACCGTTTCTCCTGATGAAGATCGGCTACCTCGACTGCTTTTCCGGCATCAGCGGTGACATGCTGCTCGGCGCCCTGGTGGCTGCCGGCCTGCCGACAGAGATCCTTGAACGGCTGCCGGCGGACCTGGGGCTCAGCGGCTGCCGGGTGCGTGTTTCACATGAAACACTGGCCGGCCTTGCCGCCTGCAGGGTGCGGGTCGAGACCGATCCATCCCGGCGCCACCGTCACCTGGCGCAGATCAGCGGCATCCTGGAGCGCGGCAGCCTGCCGCAGGAGGTGAAAGAGCGGTCCCTGGCCGTATTCCACCGCCTGGCCGAAGCCGAGGCCAGGGTGCACGGGACCACCATGGAACGGGTACACTTCCACGAAACCGGTGCCGTGGACGCCCTGGTGGATGTGGTGGGCACGGTGAGCGGCCTGCAGCGGCTCGACATCGGACAACTTGTCTGCTCGCCGCTGCCCATGCCCAGGGGCCGGGTCCGCTGCGCCCACGGCGAGCTGCCCCTGCCGGCGCCCGCGGTGTGCGAGCTGCTTGCCGGAGTCCCGGTCCACGGGGAAGAACTGGACCAGGAACTGGTCACCCCCACCGGCGCCGCCCTGGTGGCGGAACTGGCAACCGCCTTCGGCCCCCTGCCGCCCATGGTCCTGGAACAGACCGGCTACGGGGCCGGCAGCATGGTGCGCCACGACGGCCGCCCCAACCTGCTGCGGCTCATGGTCGGCACCTCTTTTGCCGCTGCCGAGCGCCAGGAGGTGGAGGTCATCGAGACCCATCTCGACGACTGGAACCCGGAAACCTGGCCCTACCTGGCCGCACGTTTCATGGAGCTGGGCGCCCTGGACGTGAGCCTGACCCCCATGCAGATGAAAAAGGGGCGGCCCGGATTTCTGCTGCGGCTGATCACGGACCCGGCCCATGCCAGCCGCCTGAAGGAGACGGTGTTCACCGAAACCAGTGCCATCGGCCTGCGGTTCCATCGCATGCAGCGCATGACCCTGCCCCGCCGCCAGGTGACCGTCAACACCCCATGGGGACCGGTGCAGGCCAAGGAGATCCGGACCCCGGCCGGTCCGGTGCTGACCCCTGAATATGAATCCTGCCGCCGCCTGGCCGAGGCCAGGTCCATTCCCCTGGCCCGGATCTACCGGGAGATCGGCCGCGGTTCCGGCCCGCAGGAAGAACAGCAACCACTGAAGCCATTTCAAGGCAGTTGCCGGCAGCAGTGAACTCTCACTTATCTCCCGCCTCCTGATGCCTGCCATGGATCGTCTGTACATGTTCATAGCCACCGGCGCCTACAGCGGCTACCTGCCCAAGGCCCCCGGCACATGGGGCTCCCTGGCCGGCGTCCTGCTCTGGCTCGTCGCCGGACGCCTTGACCTGGCCCCCTACCTGCTGCTGCTCCTGGTGCTGCTGGTCCTTGGCGTCATCGCTGCCGGGGCGGCGGAAAAAATCGTCGACCTCCCCGATCCCGGCCTGGTGGTGATCGATGAGGTCGTGGGCCAGCTCATCGTCCTCACCGGTGCACCAGCGGACCCGTGGGTGCTCATTGCGGGCTTTCTTCTGTTCCGCTTTTTTGATATCCTGAAACCATTCCCCGCAGGCTGGCTGGACCGACATATCCATGGCGGGCTGGGCATCATGCTCGACGACCTTGTCGCCGGCCTCTATGGCCTGCTCGTCCTGCAGACAGGACTCCATTTCCTGGGACCATGAACATGACCACGCACGGCTGTATCGATTTCCACACCCACGCCTTTCCCGACCAGGTGGCCGCCAGTGCCATTCCGACCCTGGAGAAAAAAGGCAATGTGAAGGCCTACCTGGACGGCACGGTCAGCGGCCTGCTGGCTTCCATGGACCGGGCCGGCATCGAAAAGAGCGTCATCTGCTCCATCGCCACCCGGCCGGAACAGTTCCGGCCGATCCTGGACTGGTCGGCCCATATCCGCTCCGCGCGCATCATCCCTTTTCCCTCGGTTCATCCCGCAGATCCCGCCCTGGCGGATCACATCGCTCTTGTCGCGGCCCAGGGCTTTGCAGGCATCAAGCTCCACCCCTATTACCAGGAGTTCTTCCTCGATGATCCCGACATGGACCCTCTCTACCGGGCCGTGGCCGACCATGGCCTTCTCCTGGTCATCCACACCGGCCTGGATATCGGCTTTCCCCCGGATGACCGGGCCGCGCCACAGCGCATCCTCAACCTGGTCCGACGCTTTCCGTCCCTGCGCCTGGTCACCACCCATCTCGGCGGCTGGAACCTGTGGGACGAGGTCCGCCGTAACCTCACCGGCCTGCCCATCTACATGGAACTCTCCTTTTCCCTCGATTTCCTCGATCAGATCAGGCTGCGTGACATGATCGAATCCCATCCGCCCGGGTATGTCCTGTTCGGCTCCGACTCGCCCTGGGCCGACCAGTCAACAACCCTGAAGATGCTGGAGCGTCTCGGCCTGGACGAAGAACTGTATCAGGGCATCATCCGGGAAAACGCGCTCAACCTCCTGCAAAGAGGAACATAACCGGAAAATCCATGTAATTCAAAGTAGTTGCCGATAGCGGCAAACTGTTACAAACCCGCGCAGACCGATCTTCACCGCTCCATCGCAGGCAGATAACTCCCCTGACACCTGACCCCTGGCACCTGGCACCTGACCCCTGGCCCCTGACAAACAGCAACGCCCGGGCGCTTGCGCGTCCGGGCGTTGT
Source organism: Desulfobulbaceae bacterium (assembly GCA_026987195.1). GTDB lineage: Bacteria > Desulfobacterota > Desulfobulbia > Desulfobulbales > Desulfobulbaceae > DRKI01. The sequence goes on from JALSNC010000087.1 coordinate 6,627, forward strand.
CGTCTGAGGAGGGGGCAGAGGGAGGCTGCCCTCGGAGGATATGGAGAGTGACGTATGCTCTGTTACATGCCGGTTACGGCGCTGAACCAGGCCTTGACCAGGGCAATGGGACCACCGGCGGCGATCATGCCGGCAGCCAGGCTGGCAAAGGACCAGATGCCGACGACGGCGCCGGCAACGCCCAGTGTAATCAGGGTGCCTCTGGAGACCTCGGCCTCGACTGCGACGTTGGTCTTGGCACCGGTTCTGGTCTTGGCGATGGTGTTGGTCTTGGTGGTATTGGTGGTCATGGTCGTTCCTCCTGCATATATGGGGGTCAAGATCTGTCGTGCATCTTCGGGGTGCGATTCATTCGCTTTTGCTTTTTATTATGCAGAGAACGTGCCAACCAAAAAAATCCAATAAAATCAAGGAAAATTCCTGCCAGGCCTTCTGGAATCTTGCCAAAATGACATGGCGCCTTGCCAGGGTGACAAAATACTCTCCAGCGCTGACCGTGTACCCCCTCACGGGATAACCAGCCATCGGTTTTTTCGACCACAATGCTGTAAGCGCTCTCAGGGGTCGCAGATTCGGAGTCTACGCTTACCTGACCGTCACCGGAGGTTCTCCCCTCCCCGCTGTCTCAGGCCAGGGCCCCGCGGATCCGCTCCATGGCCCTGACCACGTTGTCATGGGAATTGAAGGCCGACAGGCGGATGTAGCCCTGGCCGCATTTGCCGAACCCGGCGCCGGGGGTGCAGACCACACCGGCCCTGTCCAGGAGAAGATCAAAAAAATCCCAGGAATCACGATCACCCCATATCCAGATGTAGGGCGAGTTGGCGCCCCCGACAAAGGTGAAACCCAGCTCCTTCACAGCGGCGGCGATATGGTCGGCATTCCGCAGGTAGTAATCGACCAGCTCCCGGGTCTGGGCCTGGCCCTCCGGAGAATAGACCGCCTCGGCGGCCCGCTGAACCGGGTAGGAGACGCCGTTGAACTTGGTGCAGTGCCGGCGGTTCCAGAGGGGATGGACCGCCTGGCGGTTGCCGGCCGAATCCCAGGCCGTGCACTCTTTGGGCACCACGGTATAGGCGCAGCGGGTGCCGGTGAAGCCGGCGTTCTTGGAAAAGCTGCGGAACTCGATGGCCACCTCGCGCGCGCCCGGGATCTCGAAGATGGAATGCGGCAGCGTCTCGTCGCGGATAAAGGCCTCGTAGGCGGCATCAAAGAGGATGAGCGCCTTCTGGTCACGGGCAAAGTCAACCCAGGTCGCGAGCTGGTCCCGGCTGATGGTGGAGCCGGTGGGGTTGTTGGGAAAGCAGAGATAGATCAGGTCCACGGGCTCGTCGGGCAGAGCCGGCACATAGTCGTTCTCCCTGGTCGAGTCGAGATAGACGATGCCCTGGTAGCGACCGTCCCTGAACCCGCCGGTGCGGCCGGCCATGACATTGGTGTCCAGGTAGACCGGATAGACCGGATCGGGAATGGCGACGCGGGCGTCGGTGGAGAACAGCTCCTGGATATTGCCCGTATCGCACTTGGCGCCGTCGGAGACAAAGATCTCGTCTGCCGAGATCTCGGCGCCCCGGGCCTGGAAGTCGTGCTCGGCAATGGCCTGGCGCAGAAACCCGTATCCCTGTTCCGGGCCGTAGCCGCGGAAGGTGGCGTCGTCGGCCATCTCGTCCACGGCCCGGTGGAAGGCCTCGATGCAGGCCGGCGGCAGGGCCCGGGTCACGTCGCCGATGCCGAGCTTGATCACCTCCCGGTCCGGATGCTTTGCCTGGAAGTCGGCAACCCGGCGGGCGATATCGGAAAAGAGATAGGAGGCCTGCAGTTTCAGGTAGTTTTCATTTATCTTCAGCATAATCGTTCTTCTCGTTCTAGAGGAAATCGGAAAAGGCAGGAAGCGGCAGCGGGAGTAAAAGTATCGCTATTTTCAGGTCGTTGCCAATGGCGCTGGTAAAAGTTCAGCAGCACGCCATCTGCACGCGCTCGCGGCTGGCCGCATAGCGGGCTATAGACGGCCAGCCACGATCACGCACAGCTGACGCACTGCTGAACTTTTACCAAAAGAGTCGGCCTTTTTAGCTGGTTGCCCATAGCGGTGAACTATTACTGGCGCTGAACTATTGCCTGCAGGACACGATCAGATATCCACGACCACGCCGTTACTGAAATCATAGCCGTCGGTGGAGAGATCGTAGTCCATGCGTCCCGCCCGGATGGTGAATCCCCGACCCACGATCTCCACGTCCACGGGGCTTATGACCATCTTGGTCTGATCGTAGTAATGGAGAAGGTCGGTGTAGAGCACCTCGTGGGTTGCCGGTTTCCTGACCACCACCGAATCGATAAGGATCAGGTGACGCTCATCGAGATAGTAGGTGCCGCGGTCGCTGGAGATCCGGATGGGCTGTTTGCGGTCCTTGCCGATGTAGAGGGCATCAACGCCGATCATCCCCAGCTCCCGGTCGGTCCGGCCGGTGAAGGCCCGCTCGGCCCTGATGATCCACTCCTTCCGGCCGCTGCTGTTGAGGGTGATGGTGATGGAATCCATGATGAAATTCTGGCCCTGCTGCGCGCCGTTGCCGGACAGGCTGGCGGCGAAATCGCCGCGTGGCGTCAGAAAGGCCACCAGGGCCGGCCTCCAGAGCGGGCTGGAGACAAAGAGCAGCAGCGGCATGAGCCAGAGGAGGTTGCGCGGATTCCTGATCATCGGTCGTAGCGGGCCAGGGCGCCTGCCAGCTCCCCCCGCGCCTCGAGCAGCAGGTCACAGGCCTCGCGCACCGCGCCCCGACCGCCGCCGTGTTCAGTGACATAGTGGACCCGCTGCCGGACCTCGGCCACCGCATCGGCGGGCGCAAGTGCCAGCCCCACCCGGCCCAGCAGGGGCAGGTCCATCCAGTCATCGCCCATGTAGGCGGTCTGCAGCGGCCGCAGGCCGCTTGCGGCCAGGATCTCCTCGTAGACAGCCAGCTTGTCCCTGCGGCCCTGGTAGACATGGGTAAGCCCCAGGTCGGCGGCGCGGCGCCTGACCGCCTCCGAGGTCCGCGCCGTGATCAGTCCCACCTCCACGCCCCCGTCCTGAAGGATACGCAGGCCAAATCCGTCCCGGGTATTGAATCCCTTGGCCTCGCCACCGTCACCGGTATAGACGATGGTGCCGTCGGTGAGCACGCCGTCCACGTCGAGCAGGAGAAGACGGACCTGCTTTGCCCTGGGCAGCACCCGCTTCCAGGCATCGCTGCGCGCAAGGGGGCGACCCCGCTCACGGGCCCGTTCCCTGAGGGCCGCGGTCAGCTCGCAGTCCGAGGGATAGGAACCGTCACCTGCGCCGGGCAGGCCGCAGGAGCCGTTATCCATCATCGCACACCTCTCCGGTTGCGGCCCGGATGGCCAGCAGTTGGGTCAGCAGGGGTTCCACCTGGTCCAGGGGCCAGGAATTGGGCCCGTCACAGAGGGCATGATCCGGGTCCGGGTGCACCTCCATGAACAGGGCATCGATTCCGGCCGCCATGGCCGCCCGGGCGAGCGGGGCGATGAACTCACGCTGGCCGCCGGAACAGCCGTCACCGCCGCCGGGAAGCTGTACCGAGTGGGTGGCGTCATAGACCACCGGGCAGCCGAGGGAACGCATCACCGGCAGCGACCGCATGTCCACCACCAGGTTGTTGTACCCGAAACTGGCGCCGCGCTCGGTGAGCAGGATGCGGTCGCATCCGGCGGCCCGCAGCTTGTTCACCGCGTGCCGCATGTCCCAGGGCGAGACAAACTGGCCCTTTTTCAGGTTGACCGGCCGGCCCGACTTGGCCACCGCCACCAGCAGATCGGTCTGCCGGCAGAGAAAGGCCGGGATCTGGATGATATCGAGAACATCGGCGGCCATCTCCACCTGGGCCACCTCGTGGATATCCGAGACCACCGGCACCCCCACCTCGCCGCGGACCCGGGCAAGCTGGCGCAGCCCCTTTTCCAGGCCCGGACCGCGGAACGAATCCAGGGAGGTGCGGTTGGCCTTGTCAAAGGAGGCCTTGAAGACATACGAGATGCCGAGGCGGCCGGCGATCTCCTTCATCTCGCGGGCGATCTCCCAGGCCAGTTCCCCCGACTCGAGCACGCAGGGCCCGGCCAGCAGCAGGAGCGGACAGCCCGGCCCCACCTCGATGGGCATGGCCTGGTTATTGATGACAACCGTGCCCGTCATTTTGCCTCCTGTGCCTCCTGCTGCCTCTCCTGCCGGGCCTTCAGGGCGGCACGGATGAAATCGCGGAACAGGGGGTGGGGGTTCATGGGCTTGGACTTGAACTCGGGATGAAACTGGCAGCCGAGAAACCAGGGATGGTCGCCCAGCTCGACGATCTCGACCAGGGTCTCGTCGGGCGAGGTGCCGGAAACCACCAGTCCCGCCTCCTCGAGCCGCTCACGGTACTCGTTGTTGAACTCGTAGCGGTGGCGGTGACGCTCGCTGATCTCCTCGCAGCCATAGGCTGCTGCGGCAAGGGTGCCGGGAATCAGCCGGCAGGGATAGGCCCCCAGGCGCAGGGTGCCGCCCATATCCGAGTTCTCGTCCCGCACCTCGGTCCTGCCGGTACGGAAATCGAACCACTCCTTCATCAGGTAGATCACCGGAAAGGCTGCTTCCGGATCAAGCTCCGTGGAGTGTGCCCCATCCATCTTGGCAATATTCCTGGCAAACTCGACAACGGCAAGCTGCATGCCCAGGCAGATGCCGAAGAACGGCACCTTGCGCTCCCGGGCAAAGGTGATGGCCCGGATCTTGCCCTCGGTGCCACGGCTGCCGAAACCGCCGGGCACCAGGATACCGTCGCACTGTTCGAGCTGCTCCGTGCCGCCACCGGCCTCCAGCTCGTCGGCACTGATGTACTTCAGCTCCACCCGGGCCTCGTTGGCGATACCGCCGTGGACCAGGGCCTCGTGCAGGCTCTTGTAGGACTCCTTGAGATCCACATATTTGCCGGTGATGCCGATGGTGACCTGGTGCCTGGGATTCCTGATCCTGCGCACCAGTTCCCGCCACGGCTCGATATGGGGCGCACCGGTCCAGATGCCCAGCTTTTCCAGGATCCGGTCGTCCACGCCCTCCTCGTGCAGCCGCAGCGGCACCTCGTAGATGGAATCCACGTCGATGGCGGTGATCACCGATTCCGGCTCCACGTTGCAGAACAGGGCGATCTTCTTCTTGAGATCCGCGGTCAGGGGCACCTCGGTCCGGCACATGAGAATATCGGGCTGGATGCCCGAGGCCAGCAGCTCCTTGACCGAGTGCTGGGTCGGCTTGGTCTTGACCTCGCCTGCAGTCTTGATATAGGGCACCAGGGTCAGGTGGATGAAGAGGGTATACTCGCGGCCCAGGTCGCCGCGCAACTGGCGGATGGCCTCGACAAAGGGCAGCCCCTCGATGTCGCCGATTGTGCCGCCGATCTCGATGATGGCCACGTCCACGGTGCCGTCGAGCTGGAGCACGGCCCGCTTGATCTCGTCGGTGATATGGGGAATCACCTGCACGGTGCCGCCCAGGTACTCACCGCGCCGCTCCTTCATGATCACCGAGTAGTAGATGCGGCCCGAGGTGTAGTTGTTGATCTGGGCCATGACCGCGTTGGTGTAGCGCTCGTAATGTCCCATGTCCAGGTCGGTCTCGGCACCGTCGTCGGTGACATAGACCTCACCGTGCTGGAAAGGATTCATGGTGCCGGGATCGACATTGATATAGGGGTCGAGCTTCTGGAAGGTCACGGTCATGCCCCGGGACTCGAGCAGGGAACCGATGGCGGCAGCGGCAAGGCCTTTCCCCAGGGAGGAAAGCACACCGCCGGTGATAAAAATGAACTTCGTTTTCTTGGTCGGTTGGATCTTCATGCCACCATCCTGTCGCGCGGGGAAAAAGAAAAGGGCAGCCGCGGCTGCCTGCTCTGTACCGGCAAAAACATACACCATCCGGCCCCCCTTTACAAGACAGGGGGACCCTGATTTTTTCAGGGCCTTGCCGCTTTTCAAGCTCCTGCACCAGCAAGTAGCAGCAACAGGAGCCGGAATGGAAACCGGCGGGAAACTGCTTGGAATCCCGGAGAAATATGGGTATAAATACAGCTGGCTCCATATTTCTGTCACCATATTCACCAATACTTGTCACTCGCAATGACGACAACGGGCAGCCGAAGCGCCCGGGCTGCCCTTTGCCACCGTTCATCCCTACCGTGAGGAAACGCCATGAGAACACACCCCTGCTTCAGAATGCTCGTCATGTTGACTGCGTGGTTTTACTGCTCCTCCCTGGCCCTGGCAGGACAGGTCGTCACCGACCGCGAGCGATCGTGGGCCAGAATGGCTGTTGAGCGGGCAAAGGAAGAAAAGACCATTGCCCGGGTGGGCGCGACCAACACCCTGGCGGTTCTCTATTTCCGCAACCGGACCGGAAAGGAGAAACTCGATGCCCTGCAGAAGGGTCTTGCCCTCATGCTGATCACCGACCTGTCGAAGGTGGACAGGATCCAGGTGGTGGAGCGGATCAGACTGCAGGCCCTGCTCGACGAGATGCACCTGGGCGCCAGTGGCCTGGTGGACCAGGCGACCGCACCCAAAATCGGTCAGTTGCTCGGCGCCTACTATGTCACCGACGGCGAGATCCAGGAGAGCCCCATCACCGACCTGGAGATCCGCTCCTATCTCATCGATGTCCCCTTCAAGACCGTCAATCCCCAGAAGCCGGCCAGCGGCAGCCTGGACGATCTCTTCAAAATGGAAAAGGAGATCCTGTTCGGCATCATCGACCAGATGAATATCCTCCTCACACCCGAGGAGAAGTCCCGCCTGGAGAAACCGATCTCCACCAGTACCGCGGCCCTGCTGGCCCTCTTTCTCGGCATCGACTATTCCGACCAGGGAAAATACCGGCAGGCCGCAGAGATGTACCGCCAGGCCCTGGACCAGGACCCGCAGCTCCGCCTGGCCGGTGACGCCCTGCAGGAACTGAAGACCCTGGGTCTGATCTCTGAAACCGCGCCCGCCACCCAGACCGCCACGGTTGCCAGCGAAAGCGGTTCCGGTGCCGGCACGGTCCTGGCCGTCGGCCTGGGACTTGCGGCCATCGGCGGCGGCGTGGCCCTGGCGCTCAGCAACTCCGGAGGCGATGACAACGGAACGGTGGCCAGTGATCAGACCCAGTCAACCGCGCCTGCAGACACCACCGCTCCCACCGCCACCTCCAGCCCCGAGGCCGGGACCCAGGTCGCCTGCTCCAAGGGCAGTGTGCAGTTCATCTTCAGCGAAGCCATGGCCCCCCAGGGTAACGTGTCGGTCTCCCCCACCGACTGGACCATCACCTCCACGGCCTGGTCCGATGACGCCAGGAGCTACACGGTCTCCTGGTCAAACGACTACAACTACTGCTCCTCCCTGGGATCGGCCGCCACGGTAACCTTTACCCTCAACGGGTTCACTGATGCAGCCGGCAATTCCCTGGCATCACCCACATCCTTCTCCTTTCCCGCCTTCTTCTGAGAGGGGATGCGGGGAGCCCGGAAATACGTCATCGCTGGGGCTGCCTGGGGTCTTCGCTCATCTCGCCTGCCGGGCGCTGCCGGCCGCCCGGCAGGCGAAGGAGGCCCCTGCGGCCACCGGTGCGTTACCGGGAACGGCCGAATGAACCGACAGTACCTGTGCCAGGATGGGGTGCGGAACCAGCCCCATGACGCCGAGCCGGTCCCGTACCATGTCTGCCCGTAACCGTCTGTCCTCTGTCATCTCTCTCCTTGTCTTCCTCGCTCTGGGCCTGGTGATCATCCGGGTGACAGGGAACTGGACCCGCTCCCTCGAACTGCAGCGTATCCGGAACAAGGCTGTCAAAGCCCTCAAAGTCTACACCGGCGACCTGGAAAGCGAACTGGACAAGTTCGAGGCCCTGCCCCAGATCCTTGCCGATAACCCTCTGTTTGTCGACCTGCTGCAACATCCCGCTGATACCGCCCGCCAGGACCGGGTCAACAGGGAACTGGAACGGATAAACCGCCTGGCCGAGACCTCCGCCATCTACATCATCACGCCGCAGGGCCGGGTCATCACCTCGAGCAACTGGCGGGGAGCGGTCTCCTTTGTCGGCGAGGACCTCTCCTTCCGGCCCTACTTCCAGCAGGCCATGCAGGGCCGGCCCGGCCGCTATTTCGCCCTTGGCACCACCTCGCACGTGCGGGGCTACTATTTTTCCAGCCCCATCAGCACGGCGGCGGGGATCATCGGCATCCTCACCGTCAAGGTACAGCTGCAGCGACTGGAAGACATCTGGGCCAGGGGATCGGAGCGGGTCATAGTCACCGACCCGCAGGGGGTGATCTTCATCACCAGTTATGCACCCTGGAAGTTCCGGGCCCTGCACCCCCTCAGCCCCCAGGTGACCCGGAAGCTGCGTGAAAGCCGCCGCTACGGCGACATCGAACCCGATCCCCTGGCCGGCACGGCCATCAGCCGAACCGGAGAGGACAGCGCTATTCTGGACCTGCGGCCGGATGCTGTTCCCGGCCCGGCGGCACGGGCCAGTGCGCATCATCCCTATCTCATCCTCTCACGTCCCATGCCCGATGCGGGCTGGACCGTTCATATCCTCAGCGATCTCTCCCATGTGGACACCTATGTGCTCAACTCCATGCTCCTGGCCGGGATCTTCCTGGTCTCCCTGGTCCTGTCCGGCATGCTTCTCTACAACCGCAGAAAGGCCAGGCAGGAGCGCATTCTCCTCGAGC
>JALSNC010000088.1 GCA_026987195.1 Desulfobulbaceae bacterium
CTCCATGTTTGGCTATAAAAATGAGAAATACAGGGATTTCGGCTGGTTCCCGGCCAGGTTCGACGACCTGCTCAACCTGGTTCCGGCCCGTCTCTCCGCCCTCTGCATTGTCGTGGCGGCCCTGCTTGCCGGTGGTACGCCCGGCCGGGCCTGGAAGATCCTTGTCCGTGACCGGCGCAACCACACCAGCCCCAACGCCGGCTTTCCCGAGGCCGCCATGGCCGGCGCCCTCGGCATCCGCCTCGGCGGCCCTTCCAGCTACTTCGGCACCCTGCTGTCCAAGCCGACCCTGGGCGATCCTGTCTTTTCCCCGGCGCCCCGCCACATCCTCCAGGCCAACCGCATCGTCCTCATCGGCTCCCTCTGCAGCCTCATCCTTCTCTCCGCCTGCTACCTGCTGCTGGCCGGCTGATAGTGGCACATTGTCGTCATGTTCGCCTGCCGCTTCTTTTTAGCGGGAATCCCATCACACCTGGATCGCAAGCTGCTGTCCTGTCAAAAAGGGCCGGCTTGTCAGTATAAAGTTGACAAATACGACATGGCGAATTATCATGCGGTATGACTGAAACAAAATGCTATTCACTGGAGGAGTTGGGAAGGCTGACGAATCTGTCTCCCCGGACGATTCGCAGCTATATTCAGAAAGGTCTGTTGCCCGGCGCGGCAACTCGTGGGCGCAACGCGTCATATACAGACATACATTTAGATCGGTTGCGCTGCATGCAGCTTATCCGTGAGAAAAGCGGGCTGCCGCTTGATGAACTGCGGATGGTGATGCTGGCGCTTTCCGAAGAACAGATACACCGGATCGCCACCGGGCAGGAAGAGGTTCTCGCTCTGCCGATCGGGCAGCAGGCGCCGGTGGGGCAGGGATATGGCAGCCCCGTTCTGAACAGATCCATGGAGCCGGGGACGGGGCTGGCTGTCTCCGGGCCGTCTGATATACAGACACGGGAAAAATCGAGAGCCCTGGATTACCTGCACCGGATGCGGAACACGACAGGGTCGTCGGAGTCCCGCTTTGCGGAGTTGGTCCGGACAATGGAAGAACTTACGCGGAATCGGCGTGTTTACAGGAAGGCCAGAAACGAATGGTGGGCCACTGTCAAGGTCACCGAAGACATGGAAATTCGTGTGCGGGGATTGAGTGACGAGGACATTGGCCGTCTTGAACGACTGGCAGACATCTTGCGCTCTTTGCTCATGAAAGGAGGGTAACCGGAAAATATAAAAATGATAAAGTCACACGTTGTAACGTACTGCCAGATGGCTTTCTGGGGGGGCTATCGGCGCTGTAGAAAAGGAACAGGACCACACGTAAGGGGAATGAATGGATTTGACGGAATTCTCAGGTATTATCCGGGCTGATTCCCAGCCCGTGGTGTTGCTTGAGGGCATGCGTGCTCTACCGGCCAGTGACAGGGAAAAACTGGTGACAGTCGGTCGTTTTCTGGCGGAAAATTTTCCTTCCGCCAGTTTCAGGACCGGTAATGCGGCCGGAACTGACGAGGCCTTTGCCGAGGGCGTTGCCCTTGTTGATGCCACACGGCTGGAATATGTCCTGCCATATCCCGGACACCGGAAAAAGCAAATGGTTCAGGGTGCCCGTGTACTGCCACTGCAGGAAGTGGCAGAAGAGGAAGAACGGCTGGTTGCACTGACCCTGGAGGCGTCCCCATCTCATTCTTCCATGCTGGAAAAACGGAACGTGGTACCAAAACTGCGGGCCAAGGCAAAATACATCCTCCGGGATACCCTGAAGGTTACCGGATTACCTGACCAGGGGTTTGGCCGGGCGACCATTGGCCTTTTCTACGCCAATCCCGACGATCCCCTGACCGGTGGCACAGGTCATACAATCAGGGTTTGCCGGCAATGCAATGTCCCGGCTGTGCTGCAGGCCGACTGGCTGACCTGGGTGTATGAATGAGCCGAAGCCGGAAAGAGGAAGGTAAAAGATCAGCAGCACGCCATCTGCACGCGCTCGTGGCTGGCCGCATAGCGCGGACTATAGCGGCCAGCCACGACCACGCACAGCTGACGCACTGCTGATCTTTTACCAAAAGTATTGCTCTTTTTCAGGTAGTTGCTGATAGCGGTGAACTATTACAGAGGAAGAAGGATGGAAACCTGTTTTGTCGCAACGCGGGAGTGTCGAGATTTTCGTTAGGAATTGTCGAGGGTTGAATATTCTATCTGCTTGAAATAGGGAATTCTATTCTGACACAAGTCCAGCAGTAAAGTAGCATCTTGCCAAAAGCAGGTATATCGGTCCGGCAGTGCACCTCAGGCAGGGAAAACGCATGAAATTTTCTTAAATAATCAAGAAGTTACGTGAGGGTTATTTTTAGGCAAACAGCCTTGTATTGTGGAGGATGGCCGTTTGGCGGCATTTTCATGTCGCCATGGCCGTCCTGAGAGAATGTTCGAATTCGTTGACTCGAAATGAAAAGTTCAGCCCGGTAGGGAGCAGTGATGAGAATGGGCCGCATCCTGTTATGCAGGGTGCGGGCACGGTTGAGCATCGCCACTGGCAGCTCTCTGTATGCGTGTTCCCTGGCCTAATATCAGGAGGATGGATATGCTGTTGGAAAGAAGCCTTGCCGTATCAACTGTATTGAACAGATTCCGTCCGGCCCTTGAAGCTGCTCTTGCGGCTGGAGAAATCCTGCGTGAATCCTTCATGCACGAAGGAGGACCACCCGGGAGGAGCGTGAGCTGCGCTGATGCCGATCCGGTTGCGGAACGGATGATCCGGGAATATCTGGAGCAGGCCTGGCCCGATGACGGCTATCTGGGAGAGGAAACCGGTTATCGTCATGCCGCTGCCGGCAACAGGAGAACCTGGGTTGTGGATCCCAACGACGGGACTGCGGCTTTCATGCAGGGTTTCCGTGGCTCGGCGGTCTCCATCGCCTTGCTTGAGGACGGGGTTCCTGTTTTTGGTGTGGTGTATGCCCACAACTGGCCCGGAGACGAAGGCACTTTCATCGCCTGGGCCGAAGGTGGACCAGTGGTCTGCAACGGTGAGGAGGTGAACCATACCGTGCCGGAGGAAATCACGGAACAGGTCGTTTTTGTTTCGCAGGCCGCCGACCGGAAAGCCGGCGCCAATCTTGCCTGTGTCGCGCCACGACGCTATTTTGCCATCCCGAGCGTTGCCTTTCGCCTTGCCCTTGTCGCCGCAGGGTTCGGGGTGGCGGGTGTTTCCATGGCAATGCCCACTGCCTGGGATCTGGCTGCTGGACAGGCGCTTCTGCGGGGGGCGGGGATGGACCTGTACGACGGCAGAGGGGAACCTGTTCGCTACGATACCACCGGCCGTCTGCGCAATCAGATAAGCACCCTGGTGATTGGCGGTATCCCGGAGGTTTGTTCGTCGTTGTTGCAGAGCGACTGGGATTCCGTGCTGAGGCCTTGCTGTGCGGAGGACGCGCCCTGGACCCTTGAAAGGCCGCGTGCCGGATATGTGGTTCGGGATGCCGGAAAATTGTCGCGGGCACAGGGTTGTATTCTGGGGCAGCTCTGCGGTGATGCGCTGGGCAGCCAGGTTGAATTTCTCTCCGCAGATGAAATCACAAGGCGTTTTCCCGGCGGAGTAAGTGAAATTCATGCCAGTCGCATCTGGAACACTCTGGCCGGTCAGCCGACTGACGATTCGGAGATGGCGCTGATCCTGGCGCGTAGCCTGTTACAATATGGCGGGTATTCGGACACTCAGGTCAAAGAGGCCTATCGCTACTGGTCAGAAAGCCGTCCGTTCGACATGGGGGCTGCGATCAGCCGTGGCCTTGCCGATGAACATGACCAGGACTCCCAGGCCAACGGCGCACTCATGCGGGTCAGTCCCCTGGCGGTCTTCGGACATGCGCTGGACAAGGCAAGGCTTATGGACTTTGCACGGCAGGATGCCCGGATCACCCATCCGCATAGGCACTGTCAGGAGGTCAACATGCTGTACGTGCGGGCCATTGCCACGGCCGTGGATAAAGGACCGGAACCTTTCGAGCTGTACGAGCATATCAGGACCTGGGCCAGGGAGACAGAATGTTCTTCCGAGGTGATCACATGGGTTGAAGAAGCGCGTGACAGCAAGCCAGAGGACTGCTCGCCGCGCCACGCCGGCTGGGTGCGTATCGCCTTTGGTAATGCCATCTGGCAACTCCTGCATGCGCCGGATACTGAAACAGCACTACTGGATACGGTTTCCGGAGGGGGAGATGCCGACACCAATGCTGCCATTGCCGGCGCCCTGCTGGGTGCCGTACATGGACTGCATTCCATTCCCGAGCGCTGGCGGCGCATGGTCCTGAGCTGTCGGCCACTGGAGGGATTTGCGCATATCCTGAACCCACGCCCGAAGGGCTTCTGGCCGGTAGATGCCTTGTTCCTTGCCGAACATCTCCTGCTGGCCGGCGAAGAGGCTGCCGACAACGGCGCCACGCTTGCCACTTGAGTAGCTGGCGCGGAATATGTCACTGAAAATGAGATAATATTGCGAGCTGGACCCCATAGACGGGACAGCATGCTGATATATCTGTCCCCGGAGTATCTTTCATTCTTGACAGTTTGAGAGGACCTCTGTAAAAGAAAAACTGGAGATACGGTCGTTCATGGCTCGCGCATCTCGGCCCCGGAAACTCCGTTGGCGGTGGCATAGCACATTGTTGCCGAAAATACGGCATGTTACGTCCGGCAATACAAATTGAGATGCGCGAATCATAATTTTAACAGTGTTTTCAAAGAGTTATATGCTCAATGCTCTCCTTGTATCGGCTTGTCTGTGCACCGTGGACTTGATTTTGAAGGACATGCGCGAATCTCAGCCTGTAACTAATCAAAACCACACGTGATTTCAGGGTAAGGGTTCCAAACAATGCCCCGATTAGAGGGGATTACGACACCACTCCCTTCCATCTGGCGCGCGGACTTTTGACGTTCCAAACAATGCCCCGATTAGAGGGGATTACGACTCAATGGGGCAAATGGGTTGCTTCGAAATCTTAGCTGTTCCAAACAATGCCCCGATTAGAGGGGATTACGACGTATGCGGCCCATCAGAATAGCTTGTCTTGAACACAGTTCCAAACAATGCCCCGATTAGAGGGGATTACGACTGTCCTCCTGTGGTTGTGAGGATGATTGATTCATCCGTTCCAAACAATGCCCCGATTAGAGGGGATTACGACTAAAGCCGGGGCCTGCGCATGTGTCTTTTCCACAACAGTTCCAAACAATGCCCCGATTAGAGGGGATTACGACGCAGAACTGGTCATCATCTGCCGCGACTCCATGTCGCGGTTCCAAACAATGCCCCGATTAGAGGGGATTACGACCTCCCTGTATTACTACTTGTGGAGATGCCGGAAGGTGTTCCAAACAATGCCCCGATTAGAGGGGATTACGACCAAAGATAACCATGTTCCTTGGGAGCTTGACATTGGTTCCAAACAATGCCCCGATTAGAGGGGATTACGACTATAGGGCGTGTTTGGACATCTCATGTGTGATTAACAGTTCCAAACAATGCCCCGATTAGAGGGGATTACGACTTCGTTCTCTTCCACGGCGGGACATCTGTTTCAGTGTTCCAAACAATGCCCCGATTAGAGGGGATTACGACTTTCTCGTCTTCCGCACCGCTCGCACATCGGGTACTGCTGCTTGTATATCCTTGCGACCTTGTTCCACTGCGCGCCATACCCGGTCCTGACTTGCCTGTTCCTGTTGACCCTGTTGTATTGCCTGTGGCGCTCAATCTTTTTCTCTTCCCCATAGCCGGCTGCATGCCTCGCAGTATCCATCACTGTTTCTTGTCACTTCAGGGCACCCTGGCCGCCGGCATGGTCTCAGTGGTCTTGGTGGTATTTTGTTATGTTTAGCTTGATGTTTTGTTATATTATGTTATAAAATATGAATGAAATCATCTGGCACAACAGGGCTCGCAAGAGCATTGTCCGAATTCCTGATCCATACCGCAGCGCGATCCATGATCATGTTGACCGCCTCGCTGAATTCCCGTCCTGTTCCGAGCTCGATATCAAGCCCTTGAAGAGCCACAAGTATGGATACAGGCTTCGGGTTGGCAGGTACCGTGTCTTGTTCGACCATGTCGACACAATCAGAATCATCAAGATCCAGGAGGTAAAGAAACGTGATGAGCGCACATATTGAGCCCCAGGTCATCAAGCATAACGGAAGGCCGGTGTTCGCTGTTTTGCCGTGGGACGAATACAAGCGTCTTGTGTCCATGGCCTGCGATGATGACGACGTGTTTTTCCCGAACGACGTTGTCAAGGCGAATAGCTCAGGCATGTGCCTGGTCCGTGCCTGGCGGGAACATTTTGGCATGACCCAGGCTGAGCTTGCAAGAAAGGCTGGTATGAGCCAGCCGGCCCTTGCCCGCATCGAGAAAGGCGCTGGCACGCCCCGCATGTCCACCCTGTCCCGTCTTGCCGATGCCATGGGCATTGATGTCAGGCAGCTTGTCGATGACTGACCGCATCATTGTGCGCATCAATCAGCGTTTTCACCAGTGTCCCGCCATCCGCGCTGGATAGCTCCCATCATAATTAAGGGGACACCATAATTAAGGGGACACCATACTGAATATACGGGCAATTCAGTATGGTGTCCCCTTAATAGGGTGCGATAGGGCCTGGTAATCAAATCCTATTCATTCGCTAATCAGAATCCAACATACCGGCGTTATCGTCCTGGCAAGTTCAACCAACTCCAATGGGAGGGAATCTGCCATGGATACGAAACGTTCGCTGGAAAGCAAGGCCCTTGTCAAGGCAGCCAAGATCATCTGTGAACTGAAGTCAGGCCTCTGCCCGATCAGGGAAGAGGACTTTTCCGGCTGTCCCTTTGCCTGTACCGAGGATATCAGGCCGTGGCAGTGCTGGGTGGCCTACCTGACCGCTCATGCGGGCCGGCATGAGGAAAGGGACAGGCATGCATCTCTTCGTCTCGTGGCCTGAGAGGGGGAGAGGGATCATGGCAGGATGGATTCCGGCAAGGCAATGGAAACGGGTCCGGTCCCGTGTTGCAGGCTCGCCAGCGACCACCGCGTCAGCGGATATGCCGTTGCCCCTGAGTACGCCAGCCCGGCCACAACCGCTGGCACGGCGCGGCCTGTCACCTGCGGGAGAGCGATGGCAACGCTGTTTTTTCCATCGGCTGCTGCTGCTGGCCCAGGCCTACAGGATGCTTGACAGTACCGGCGATGACGCGGGCCAGGCCCTCCGGTCCGGGGACGATCGGCAGGAGCGGCAAGGATGGACAGGGTGAAGTGGCCGTGATACGGAATTGCTGATTGCGCCGGACAGGACCGGCAGGGCGATGATGCCGTGGCGGCAGCCGGCAGGGGAGTGCTGCTGACGTTTTTCCCGCATTCAGGGGTTGACGCGGCCGGCCAATCGGGTACCTTTGCTTCCATCCTCTCCGGCAGCCCGTGCATGCCGGAACAGGAAGGTATCGGTCTGATCAGAATCCCTGTCCAGGATGGCTGCCATGGAGCTTTTGTTCGTCTGCCCGCGCATATTCCCGTTCACCACGTCGTGCCTTCTGCTCCCGGTCGCCGAGGCGTCGTGATGCCCCGGGTCCCGGCCTCCGCAGGGCTGTCCGCTCCCAGGGAGCCCCATGTCTACACCGTTGCCGAGCTGACCTCCCTGGTGCGGGAGATGCTCGAGTCACGCTTTCCCTTCATCTCGGTGGCAGGGGAGATCTCCAACCTGCGCCGCCCGCGTTCCGGACATATCTATTTCACGCTCAAGGACGACAGGGCCCAGATCCGGGCCGTGCTCTTCAGGATGCAGCAGCGTTACCTGGAGCGGGAGCCCGCCGACGGCCAGATGGTGGTCTGCCGGGGGCGGATCACAGTCTACGAGCCCCGGGGCGACTACCAGCTCATCGTCGATGCCCTGGACTTCCATGGCGCCGGCGCCCTGCAGCTCGCCTTTGAACAACTGAAGAAAAAGCTGGCCGCCGAAGGGCTTTTTGACGAGCATCTGAAAAAGGCGATACCGCCGATACCCGCGCATATCACCCTGGTCACCTCTCCAAGCGGGGCCGCGGTGCACGATTTTCTGCGTGTGGCCTCCAGCCGCTACCCGGCAACCAGGATCGGTGTCTATCCGGTTGCCGTCCAGGGGGACACGGCGGCGGACGAAATGGTGGCAGCCCTGGAGCGGATCAACGAGTCGCTTGCCACCGACGTGATCGTGCTCTGCCGCGGTGGCGGTTCCATCGAGGACCTGTGGGCCTTCAACGAAGAGAGGCTGGCCCGGGCCATCCATGCCTCCAGGCTGCCGGTGGTCAGCGCGGTGGGCCACGAGATCGATTTCACCATTGCCGATTTTGCCGCCGACCTGCGTGCACCCACGCCCAGCGCTGCCGCCGAGATGCTGCTGCCCGACGGCCGGGAGCTGTGGCAACGGGTGGCCGGCGCCCACGAACGGCTGGCGCGGGCGATGCGGGAGAGGCTGCAGCGCCTGCAGGAGCAGCTCGTCTTCCTGCGTCGGCGGCTGGGCACCATGGGCCATCCCCTGGAGAGCCTGGCCCTGCGCCTGGATCACGCAAGCCTCTCCCTGGAACGGGCAATGCTGGGATTTCTGGAGTCGAGGGAGCACAGCCTGGCCGCCTGGAGCGGGCGTCTGGAACAGAAGAGTCCTGCCGCCCGCCTGGAGCTGCATCGGCAGCGGCTGGCCGCTCTCCGGCAGCGGCTGCTGCTTGCCGGACCGGCCCTGGTGGACGCGAGAGGCAGGGAACTGGCGCGGCTTGCCGCGCTCCTCGAGGCGGTCAGTCCGCTGTCGACCCTGGCCAGGGGCTATGCCATTGTCAGGAAAGAAGAGAGGCCAGCCGGGATGATCCTGACCGACAGCAGGGAGGTGAGGGCCGGCGACCGGCTCGAGGTCCTGCTGCACAGGGGGCGGCTGCACTGCACCGTCGAGAGCACGGAGGAAGAACAGGGGAAGGAGATCAGTCGAGGATCTCGTCAAGCTCCTGGTTGATGGAGGCAATGAGATCAGGGATCTGCTCGGGATTCTGCCGGGCGACCTTCTTCAGCCTGCCACCCCACTCCTGCAGCATCCGGGTGTCGATCCTGCGGATGTCATTGCTCCTGCTCCACTCCAGGCCGATCTTGTAGCCGAGTTGTTCCAGGGCGATGCGCCGCTGGGCCCGTTCCGCCTCCGGCGTACTGGCAAGGATCTTTCTGGTGATCGCCTGCCAGCCGTCAGCCAGGAAGTTGCCTTCCTGGAAAATACGGAACCATTTCCGCTCCTCGGCGCTGAGCTGGGTCAGTTCGGGATGATCGTTGAGGTTCACGTCATGGATGATTGCGGCTTCCGCATCCTGAGCCCGGACCTGCGCGCAGGTGAGACAGAGACAGAGTTGAACGACTATCAGAACATACAGGGCTCGCACGGCATTCACCACAGAGTATGCGTTGGGGGAGATGAACCTATTATATAGCATCACCCCTGAGGCCTGTCAAGCCGGGCCATGCCGCAAAGTATAATTTTTTGTACCGGTGCGGCTGCAGCGCCACGCCATGCCGCTGCGACGTAACCCCTCACAGGATGGCGAACCATCGGTTTTTCCGGGCGTAACGGTGCAAGCGCTCTCAGGTCCGCAGATTCGGAGTGCAGACTCCGGATGGCGGGCGGCAAATCCTTGATGCTTTTTTTTCATTGTGGATGTATAGTGAAGGGTTCATGTAATATCGGGCAATGAAGTGCGCCGTGCGGACCAGTTCACCGGTATCGGCAACGACGTTGAACAACCGGAACCTTTTTTTACTGTGATGCCTGGATCGGGAGAACACGTTTCAGGGTGGTCCTGGCGATTGCAGTGACCGACCGCCGCCCGGCCGGGAACGGGAGTACACCATGGGAAAACAGAGCGCCTTTGACCAGCGCACCATCGAGGTGCAGGCAACGCCACCGACCGAAGACCTGCTGGATCAGTTGAATCTGCCGCCGGCAGTGGCGGATTTTATCCGCAGGAACCGGCGGACGATCTGGACTGTTGTCATTGTTGTTGTGGTGCTGGTGGTGGGAATTGCGCTCTATGATTCCTACAGGACCTACAGGATCACCAGGGCGGCGCAGGCCCTGGATGCGGCCATGATCGCCGAAAACAGCCAGCGCGAGCAGCAGCTCCGCTCCGTGATCGGGCAGTATGGTTCCACCCCCTCCGCCCTGTGGGCCAGGATCGAGCTGGCCCGGCTGCGGCAGGACAGGGGGGACTTCGCCGGGGCCATTGCCATCCTTGAGAAGGTCAATGCCGACCTGGCCGCCGACGACCCGGCCAAACCGCTGGTGCTCTTCAACCTGGGCGGTCTCTACGAACAGGAGAAAAAACCGGACCAGGCCCTGGTGTCCTACCGCGAACTGAGCGGCATCAAGGGCTTCGAGGCCGAGGCGTTCAAGGCCATGGGCCGGGTCTATGAACAGGAACAGAACCGCGACTCCGCAGCCGAGATGTACCGGAAATACCTCGCTCTGACCGAAAAGGGGGAGGGAAGCCCTGTCGCCGACCCTGAGCGGAAACTCATCGAGGCGCGTCTCAAGCGGCTGCAGTCGTAGTACCGGGGAAAGACACCATGTCTCCGGGTCGCCCGGGCCCCTGCCGATCCCGGCCGCAGGGGGACCGGCCTCTCCCCGCCCGGGCGGCCGGCTCGCGACTCTGGTCTGAAGATGGCCTGTACCAGTTCACCGGTAAGCGCTTACAGTATTGTGGTCGAAAAAACCGGTGGTTGGTTATCCCGCGAGGGGTTATGTTCACCGCTCCTGTCAACTGCGCTGAACGTACCGGGATTTTTTCGAACTTACACTCTCCTGAGCCATGGATATCCTCCGAACACCGGCTGAAATGACGGCCTGGTCCGGTGCACGGGCCGACCGGGGCAGGCGCATCGCCCTGGTGCCGACCATGGGGTACTTCCATGAAGGCCATCTCCGCCTCATGCGCATGGCCCGCCGCCATGCGGACCGGGTGGTGGTCAGCCTGTTCGTCAACCCGACCCAGTTCGCCCCTGGCGAGGACCTGGACCGCTACCCCCGCAACAGTGAACGGGATATACGTCTCGCCGGCCGGGAAGGCGTGGACGCCCTGTTCATGCCCGATGCCGGAGCCATGTACCCGCAAGGCTTTCAGACCGTGGTCTCGGTGGAGGGGCTGAGCAGGCATCTCTGCGGTGCCAGCCGGCCCGGGCATTTTGCCGGTGTCACCACCGTGGTCTGCAAGCTGTTCCACATCGTCAGGCCTCACTGCGCCGTGTTCGGGGAAAAGGATTTCCAGCAGCTTGCCGTGATCCGCAGGATGGTACGCGATCTCGACATGGGAATCGAGATCCTCGGCCACCCCATTGTCCGGGAGCCGGACGGGCTGGCCATGAGTTCCCGCAACACGTATCTCGATGATGCTCTGCGTCCCTCTGCCCTGAGCCTGTACAGCGCCATCGGCCTGGCCAGACAACTGGCTGCCGGAGGCATGGTCAGCGAGCCGGAACTTCGTCGCCGGGTGCGGGCCCACATCGAGTCGTTCCCGGAGACCGAGATCGACTATGTGGCCTTTGTCAACGAGCAGAGCCTGGAGGCCGCCGATCCCGTGGACGAGGCAACGGTGCTGGCCCTGGCGGTCAGGGTCGGTGGCAGGGTGCGCCTGATCGACAACGGCCGTCTCTTTCCGTAAGAGTGCACCGGTATCGGCAACTACCTGAAAAGACGGATACTTTTATCTCTTTCCCGGCAGCGGCGACTGAGGGGCCGGAAAAATGTACAACATTCACTGGTAATTCAGAACGGTTGCCGATAGCGGTGAACTGTAACAGATACTCTTTCATGCAGCGAATCCTACTCAAATCAAAGATCCACCGGGCAACCGTCACCGAGGCGGACCTGAACTACGAAGGCAGCCTGACCATAGACCGGCGGCTCATGGAGGCCGCAGGCATCGTGCCCTTTGAGCAGGTCAAGGTCTACAATATCAGTAACGGCGAGCGGTTCGATACCTATGCCATCGAGGGCGCGCCCGGTTCCGGGGTCATCGGTCTCAACGGGGCCGCCGCCCGCAGGGGACACGTGGGCGACCTGATCATCATCGTCTGCTACGCCCTGTACACGGATGAGGAACTGGCCGGGTTCAGGCCGGATATCCTGCTGCTGGACGAGGCCAACAGGATCAAGAAAAAGCTTGCCATATGAGGTGAACCATGCCCGGATTTGAGGTGTTCGGAGAAGAGGAGAAGCAGCAGGCCCTGGAGGTCTTTGCCACCGGTGTCCTGTTCCGTTACGAGTTCGGCGAACAGCGGCAGGGTGTCTACAAGGTGCGCGAGTTCGAGGAGGCCTTCTGCCGCTATACCGGCGCAGCCCATGCCCAGGCCGTGACCTCGGGCACCGCCGCCCTCAAGGTGGCGCTTGCCGCCCTGGGCGTCGGGGCAGGGGACGAGGTGATCACCCAGGGATTCACCTTTGTCGCCACCTGGGAGGCGATACTCGATATCGGCGCCATCCCGGTCTTCACCGAGGTGGACAAGACCCTGAACATGGATCCCGCCGACCTGGAGAAGAAGATCACCGGCCGGACCAGGGCCATCATCCCGGTGCACATGCTCGGCGGCCAGGCCCGCATCGAGGAGATCGTCCGCATCGCCGACCGGCACGGCATCCCGGTGATCGAGGACACGGCGCAGGCCGCGGGCGCCCGTCTCCACGGCCGCCACCTGGGCACCTTCGGCGCCATCGGCACCTTTTCCTTTGACTCGGTGAAGACCATGACCACCGGCGAGGGCGGCATGTGCATCACCAGTGACGAGGATCTGTGGCGCAACATGTCCGAGTATCATGACCATGGCCATGACCATGCGGTCAATCCCGGTGGCCGTGGCGGCGAGGGGCGCCGTTTCATCGGCTTCAACTACCGGATGATGGAGCTGCAGGGCGCCATCGGCCTGGCCCAGCTCGCCAAGCTCGATGGTATGGTCTCGGCCCAGCGGGCGAACAAGGCCATTCTCAGGGAGGCTGCCGCCGCCATCCCCGGGGTCTCCTTCCGGACCCTGCCGGACGAGGCAGGCGATTCCGCCACCTTTCTCGCCTTCATGCTGCCCGACCGGGACCGGGCGGCGCAGGTCAACGCCATCCTGCGCAAGCAGGGGGTTGGGGCCATCAATTTCGGTGAAAACACCTGGCATTTCTATCCACGCTGGGAGCATCTTGCCGGCGGCAGGACCCTCTGCCACAGCGGCTGGCCGTTCCAGGCCCACGGTAAACGGCGGGTCGTCTATGATCCCGCCGCTCTGCCGGCCTCGGCCGAGCTCATGAACCGGACTCTGGTCTATCAGATCCCGGTCCGCATGGACGAGGCCTGGCGGGACAGGGTGGTCGCGGCCCTGGAGCAGGCGGCCCGTTCCCTTTAAGGGGTAAGGGCAGGCAGGTTGCCTCTGGCGGTCAATCGCCGGCTCCCGTGCCAGCCTGCTGGTAGACGTCGAAACGGACGGTTTTTCCCGCCAGGGAGAACGACGGCCGACGACCGCCCAGGAAGGGGCCTTTTTTCGGCCGCTTGACCACCACTCTCACCGTGGCCGTCTGCAGGGCGTCCTCGAGCAGCCGCCCGGCCCCGCCCGGCTCCACCGGCGTTCCGACGAGCAGTTGCAGCAGTTGCAGCCCCTTCTTGACCCGCGCTGATTTCTCCCGGGCCGGAAACATGGGGTCCAGGTAGACGACCAGGGGACGGGCCGGATCAGGTCCCTGGCGCCAGGATGCAGCGTTGAATTCTTCCGCCCTGAGCCGTATGCGCCGGCAGATCGTCCCGGCCACCGGATCGGCCGCAGCCCTGCGCAGGCCATCCTCCAGCATCGCCGCCACCACGGGATGCTGTTCAAAGAGATGGACCCGGCAGCCGGCCGCCGCCATCAGAAAACCGTCACCTCCCAGGCCGCCGGTGGCATCGAAGACCAGGGGCATGCGGTACTTTCCCGCCCCCACCGCCCTGAGCAGCATCTGCCCGCCCTGGCTCCGACGGCGGTGATCGAGCCTTCCCCGGACAAATTCCACCCATACCGCGCCGGTCAGGGCCGGATCCCCGGTCCTGCAGAGTTCCAGCCGCTTGCCGGTCAGCCGCAGCAGCAGCATGTCCGGGCCGGCCTCGCTGACCAGGGGCAGGTGCAGCCGGCGGGCCAGCCGCTGCGCCTGCTCATGACAACCGGGAGCACCGGCCATGACAGCGCAGGGCAGGGGGGATGGCGGATGTTGTGTCGCCTTTTTGCCGCGTGATGCACGCATGGATTTCGCTTGTTCGGAATCCTGTCCGTTGCCGGCAGCGGGCCGTATTTTGCAACCCGCTGTTTTTGTTTGTTCATTGCCTTTTCAGAAGGGGCAATGTATCATAAAATATCATGAAAAATCAAAAGTTGCATGGTCTTCCGTGCAATCGTGAAAACCCGGGAGCCCGGAGAAGGAGATGAGTGAACCAGAGTCCAGGGTGGTGGCCATCATCCCTGCCCGTTACCATTCCAACCGTTTCGAGGGCAAACCGATCATGCCCATCTGCGGCAAGCCCATGATCCGGCACGTGGTGGAGCGTGCCTGGCGGGTGCCCATGCTGTCCAGGGTGGTGGTGGCCACCGATGACGAGCGGATCGCCTCGGTGGTCAGCGATTTCGGCGGGGAGGTGGTCATGACCCGTGCCGACCACGCCTCCGGCACCGACCGTCTTGCCGAGGCCGCGGAGCTGCTGGACATTGCGGAAAACGACGTGGTGGTCAATATCCAGGGCGATCAGCCCCTGTTCCCGGCCGAGGTGGTGGAACAGGTCGCCACGCCCCTGCTGCGTGATCCGGCCCTGCCCATGGCCACCCTGATCTACAAGATCGTGCGGCCCGAGGAGATCGCTGATCCCAACCACGTGAAAACGGTCTTTGACTGCTACGGCAACGCCCTCTACTTTTCCCGTTCTCCCATTCCCTTCCAGAGAAATCCCGAAGAGGATGTTCAGCCCACCTACTATAAACACCTGGGGTTTTACGCCTATCGCAAGGGATTCCTGCTGACCTTCGTCGGTCTGCCCGAGGGGGAATGGGAACGGTTTGAAAAGCTGGAACAGTTGCGGGCCCTGGAGTATGGCCACACCATCCGGGTGGTGCTCACCGAGCACGACTCCATCGAGGTGGACACACCGCGCGATATCGAGCGGGTCGAGGCTGTCCTGGCCGCGGCCGGGGCCTGAGGTAAAAGTTCAGCAGCACGCCATCTGCACGCGCTCGCGGCTGGCCGCATAG
>JALSNC010000089.1 GCA_026987195.1 Desulfobulbaceae bacterium
CTCCAACCCGGCCTGGCAGGGGCAGGCGGAGGTGGTGGATAACCTGCTCCGGGAGCTGGGACTTGCCCGGATACCACGTCTTGCGGTCTACAACAAGCTGGATCTGGCGGGAGAAGAGATGCGGCAGCGGCTGGCGCACATGGACGGGGTCGGGATCAGTGCCGTGGATGCCACGACTCTGGCGCCGCTCCTGGAGCGGGTGGAGGGGATGCTGCGACGGCAACTGTGAGAGTTTGCCGTGACCTGCAACCACCTGAAAAGACAGGTGCTTTTGGTGCAAGATCAGCAGTGGGTCAGCTGTGCGTGATCGCGGCTGGCCGGCTATAGTCCGCTCACGGGATAACCAGCCATCGGTTTTTTTGACCACAATGCTGTAAGCGCCCTCAGGGGCCGCAGATTTGTGCAGGCGTGCCTGACCGCTATGGCCTGACCCTTGCGGACAGGCACGCCCGTGCAAAGAGGTAAGCGAAGACTCCGTGCGGTGCCTGTGAGCGCTTACGTCGGAGGCTGCTCAGGGCTTGAGGTAGAAGCCCAGGGCCTTTTCGATGTACTGCTGGTTGATGAACTGGCAGCCGATGTAGCCCTTTTCCACCAGGCGGACCACGGCATCTTTCTTGAGCAGGGTGCGTTTTCTGTCGTCCAGGCGGAATTCGATCTCCAGTTTCTGGCCCGGCCGCAGCCGGTGCGAGCCCGGTACCTCAAAGCCGATGCCCTCAAAGGAGATGTTGGTGATTTTGACGGTACCGCTGCCCATGCCGGGCGGGTCGGTGGTTATGTAGGTGCCCACCAGGTTGACCTGTTTGCGGTAGTGTTTGCGGAAATCGAGCTGGACCAGGAATTCCTCGCCGCAGGAACAGCGGGCCTTGACGCGGTGTTTGTCCTTCAGGCTCTCCTTGATGCATACGCACTTGGCCTTGTTGCAGCAGGGGCAGATGATGGTGGCGGTGTTGTCGTGGCGGATGTAGGTCTTGACGGTCTTCATGTCCGCCTCAGTCGTAGATGATGGTGGTGTAGCGTTCGAGGAGGGCCTCGGTCTCGGCATCGAGATCCGCCGCCACCTCGTGGATCCGGTACTCGCGCGAACAGCCCGTGCACCTGAGGCGAACCTGCCGGCAGCGCCGGACGACTTCCAGCTTTTTGCCGCATCTCCTGCACTTCATGGTCAGCTCCCGGGGCCGATGAGCTGGGCGCGGGTGAAGATGGCCCGCAGCGGATAGCCGTGTGCGGCCAGGGCCTCGGCCCCGCCTTCCTGCCGGTCCACCACGGTTGCCACCAGGCCCACCCGGAATCCTTCGTCTTCCACCCGTTCGATGACCTTGATCAGGGTGCCGCCGGTGGTGACCACGTCTTCCACCAGGGCGACGCTGCAGCCGGGGGGCAGGTTGCTCTTGCCCTCGATACAGTTGCCGGTGCCGTGGCCCTTGGCCTCCTTGCGGACAATGAAGGCGGGAATGGGATCGCCTGCCAGGAAGCTGACAATGGAGACCGCTGTGACCAGGGGATCGGCACCCAGGGTCATGCCGCCGACGCCGGCGATGGGCGTCTCCCCGGCCTGGATCAGCTCATGGAGGAGCCGGCCGCAGAGATAGGCGCCCTCGGCATCCAGGGTCGTCTGCTTGCCGTCGATGTAGAAATCCGAGGTCTTGCCCGAGGTGAGGGTGAAGGTGCCCTGGCGGTAGGATTTTGCAAGGAGAAGCTCTTTGAGCCGCTGACGTTCGTTCATAGGAGGTTCCTTTGCCGGGCAGGTCCGGTTGTTGTCCGGAATCCCGGATGATTCGGGAGGCCAATGGGGAAGGGATTCCCGGGGCCGGATTGCTGATCGGTTCACAGGTGACCTGTGGTCGTATGGCTACAGGCCTGTCTTAAAAATACCTGTTTTTGTACTCTGTGCAAAGGGATTTCTTTCCGGTCCGACAGTTCCCTACTTTTCAGTGTTCTTCATCCTGTCCTTATGATACCATATCACGATCAGTGGACTGGCAACAGGATTCTTCGTGTCCCGGTGGAGGGTTGGTCATCCCGGGAGTAAAAGTTCAGCAGCACGTCATCTGCACGCGCTCGCGGCTGGCCGCATAGCGCGGACTATAGCGGCCAGCCGCGATCACGCACAGCTGACGCACTGCTGAACTTTTACCAAAGTATTGCTCTTTTTCAGGTAGTTGCTGATAGCGGTGAACTCTTACTCCCGGGAGAGGGCACGTCGGATGTTGGGCGGGATGTAACCGGAAGATGAGGAAAGATGTAAAAATATCGGTGTTTTCACGCTATTTCCAGGTGGCTGCCGAGAGCGGTGAACTGATACAAAAAGATCGCGGGAACAGATCCCGCCCCGGATCAGACGGAGGAATTGCGAATGTGCGGAATCGTCGGCTATATCGGAACGCGTAAGGTTGTGCCCATCCTCATCGAGGGGCTCAGACGTCTTGAGTACCGGGGCTATGATTCCGCCGGCCTGGTCTACGAGTACGAGGGCCGGCTGGTCAAGTACCGGGCCGCCGGCAAGCTGGGCAATCTGGAGGCGGCAGTGGACGAGAACATCGGCGTGGCCAGCCACACCGGCATCGGCCATACCCGCTGGGCCACCCACGGCGCTCCGACCCGGGACAATGCCCATCCGCACAGCGACTGTACCGGCGAACTGGTGGTGGTCCACAACGGCATCATCGAGAACTACGGCTCTCTGAAAAAGGAGCTTCAGGAAGCGGGGCACACCTTTGCCTCCCAGACCGACACCGAGGTCCTGGCGCACCTGATCGAGCACTATCTGGAGGACGATCTCGTCGCCGCGGTCCGCAAGGCCCTGGCCCGGGTCGAGGGATCCTATGCCCTGGGTGTGCTGTGGGCCAGGGATCCGGATACCCTGGTCGCGGCCCGAAACCACAGCCCCCTGGTCATGGGGGTGGGCGAGGACGCCTGTTTCATCGCCTCGGACGTGCCGGCGCTCCTGCCCTACACCCGGCAGGTGATCTTTCTCGACGACCGCGAGCTGGCCGTGCTCTCCCGGGGCAGCTACACCATCATGGACGTGGACGACGGCACGGTCCTGGAAAAGGAGATCCGCACCATTGACTGGAACGCCGCCATGGCCGAGAAGGGCGGCTTCAGACATTTCATGCTCAAGGAGATCTTCGAGCAGCCGCAGGCGATCCTCAACACGGTGAGCGGCAGGATCGTGCCCGAGACCGGCGAGGTGGAGCTGGCCGGAATCGGCCTGGACGAGGCCGGGATCAGCAGTATCCGCCGTATCGCCCTGGTGGCCTGCGGTACTTCCTGGCACGCGGCCCTGGTGGCCAAGTACTGGATCGAGAAGTGGGTGGGCATTCCGGTGGAGGTGGATATCGCCTCCGAATTCCGCTACCGGCGCCTGCTCCTGGGGCCGGAGGTGCTCACCATCGCCATCTCCCAGTCGGGTGAGACCGCCGATACCCTGGCCGGGATCCGGCTTGCCGCCAGGCTCGGCTCCCGGGTGGTCACCATCTGCAACGTGGTCGGCTCCACCATGACCCGCGAGGCGGACGGGGTGATCTACACCCATGCCGGCCCCGAGATCGGGGTCGCCTCCACCAAGGCCTTCACCAGCCAGCTTGCGGCCCTCTTTCTTCTCACCCTCTACCTGGGCCAGGTCCGGCAGACCATAGACCCCGCGGACCGGAAGGAGCTGGCCGCGGCCCTTCTTGGCGTGGCCACCGTGATCGAGGACGAGCTGCCGCGCATGCAGGAGCGGATCAGGGAGCTGATCGAGGACTACTATGATGCCCGCGATTTTCTCTTCGTGGGCCGGGGCCTCAACTTTCCCATCGCCCTGGAGGGAGCGCTCAAGCTCAAGGAGATCTCCTACATCCACGCCGAGGGCTATGCTGCCGGTGAGCTCAAGCACGGTCCCATCGCCCTCATCGATCGTGACATGCCGGTCCTGGCCCTGGTGCCAAAGGATGCGGTCTACCAGAAGACCGTCTCCAACGTCGAGGAGATCAAGGCCCGGCAGGGGCGGCTGGTCCTGATCGGCACGGCCGGGGACGAGCACCTGGCGAAGCTGACCGACGATGTCCTCTACCTGCCCGAGGTGCACGAGGAGCTCAATCCGCTCCTCTATACCATCCCGGCCCAGCTCCTCTCCTACGAGATCGCCAATCGCCGCGGCTGCGACGTGGACCAGCCTCGCAACCTGGCCAAGAGCGTGACCGTGGAATAGCTGCAACAGGTACCCTCACCATGTCCCGTCCCCGGAAGATCCGTCTCGGTATCGAGGAGCTGGTCGCGGCACCGCCGCAGTGGCTGGCGGAGCTGCGTCTGGGTCTGCTCTGCAACCAGGCCTCCACCGATCAGCGCTTTGTTCACAGCCGCGACCTGCTGCTGGCCCGCTTTCCGGGCCGGCTGCGCTGCCTGTTCTCGCCCCAGCATGGATTTTTCAGTGAAAAGCAGGACAACATGATCGAGTCGGCCCATGGCATTGATCCGGTCTCCGGCCTGCCGGTCTACTCCCTGTACGGCGAGACCCGCAGGCCCCTGCATGCCATGTTCGACGGGATCGACGTCCTGCTGGTGGACCTCGTCGATGTGGGCACCCGGGTCTACACCTTTGCCTGGACCGTGGTCCACTGCCTTGAGGTGGCTGCCGAGACCGGGGTCCGGGTGGTGATTCTCGACCGGCCCAACCCGCTGGGCGGCCGGGTGGAGGGCAACCTGCTGAAGTCCGCCTGGAGTTCCTTTGTCGGTCTCTATCCTGTCCCCATGCGGCACGGTCTGACCCTGGCCGAGCTCGCCCTGCTCTGCAACCGCGGCATGGGGATAGGGGCCGATCTGTCGGTGGTGCCGGTCCGGGGCTGGAGGCGCGACATGCTCTTTCCGCAGACAGGTATCCCCTGGGTCTTTCCCTCGCCCAACATGCCGTCGTTCGCCACGGCCCTGGTCTACCCGGGCCAGGTCATCTGGGAGGGAACCAACCTGTCAGAGGGGCGCGGCACAACCCTGCCCTTTGAACTCTTCGGCGCCCCCTTCATCGAGCTGGACGAGGTCCTGACCCTGCTTGCCGGGATGGCTCTGCCCGGCTGTGTCTTCCGGCCCCTGGTGTTTGAACCCTGTTTCGGCAAATGGGCCGGTGAACCCTGCCAGGGTTTTCAGCTCCATGTCACGGACCCGGACACCTTTCTGCCCTACCGGACCGGCCTGGCCCTGCTCCAGCTCCTGCCGGCCCTCTACCCGGAGGAGTTCCGGTACAAGGAACCGCCCTACGAGTACGAGTTCGAACGGCTGCCCATGGACCTGATCCTGGGGGACCGGCAGGTCCGCATCGCTCTGGAGGAGGGAGTGGATCTTCTCGAGCTTGAGGCCTCCTGGCAGGAGGACCTGGCCCGCTACGGCCAGGAGTGCGCGGAGATCCTTCTTTACCATTGAGCAATACCGGAAAATCGGCTACAGTCCCGTCCACCCGGGCCAGAACGGTCCGGGGCAGGGGCAATGGCCTTGCGGGAGGATGTGGCATGGCACATACGTTGAAGGAACTGGCGGCCCTGGTGAACGGTGAGGTCGCCGGCGATGGCGATACCCCTATCCACGCCCTGAACGGGATAGAGCTGGCCGGTGCGGGAGAGATCACCTTTATTACCAGCCGCAGACTGACGCCGCGCCTGCAGGAATGCGGGGCCTCGGCCTGTATCGTGCCCCGGGATGTCGAAGAGGCTCCCATGCCGCTTGTCCGGGTCGATGACCCGGACGTGGCCGCAGCCGTGATCCACAACCATCTCCTGGCCAGGCCCTTTGCCGCCGCCGGTATCCACGCCTCGGCGGTGATCGGGAAGGACTGCCGGATCCCGGACCAGGTCTCCATCGGGCCCCTGGTCGCTGTTGGCGAACGCGTGCGGCTGGGAGAGCGGGTTGTCCTGGAGCCGGGAGTGATAATCGGCGATGATGTGGAGATCGGTGACGATTCCGTGCTCCGGGCAGGCGTGGTCGTGGCGCAGGGCTGCCGGATCGGCCGAAGGGTGATCATCCACCAGGGTGCGGTGATCGGCAGCGACGGGTTCGGGTTTGCCACCGACAGCCAGGGGCGCCATATCCGCAAGCCGCAGGTGGGAATCGTACGTATCGACGACGACGTGGAGATCGGCGCCAACTCCTGCATCGACCGCGCCGCCTTCGGCGTCACCCGCATCCGGGCCGGAGTGCGGATCGACAACCTGGTCCAGGTGGCCCACAATGTCGATATCGGCGAACATTCCATCCTGGTGGCCCAGGTCGGGATCGCCGGCAGTACCACCCTGGGCCGCAACGTGGTCCTGGGGGCCAAGGCCGGCATTGCCGGGCATCTGCATCTCGGTGACCGGGTCATGGTTGCGGCCAAGGGCGGGGTCCACAACGATCAGCCTGATGGTGCTGTTGTCGGCGGTACGCCGGCCATCGCCATCCGCCGCTGGGGCCGTGCCTCGGCCGCCTACAGCCGCCTGCCGGAGATGATGAAAGAGGTGCGCCGGCTGCGCCGGGAACTGGACCAACTCACCCGGCGTCTCGATACGCCGGGCCGGCAGGAGGAAGATGTCTCCGGCCGGTGACCGGCCCCTCCGCCGCCACCTGTTACCATCTTCTGCTTTCCGGCTGCCGGCTTCTGATTTCTGATTTCTGATACGGAGAGGACAATGAGTGAAGAGCGCCGGTGGGAGCCACCCATCGATATCCGGGGTATCCTTGAACTGCTGCCGCACAGGTATCCCTTCATCCTGGTCGACCGGATTCTTGATTTCGAGAAGGGACAACGAATTGTCGGTCTGAAGAACGTCTCCATGGGGGAGCCCTTTTTCCAGGGGCATTTTCCCGGTGAACCGGTCATGCCCGGCGTGCTGATCATGGAGGGCATGGCCCAGGTCGGCGGTCTGCTGGCCTATCTCTCGGCACCTGAGATGATCGGTGAAAAACTGGTCTACTTTGCCGGCCTGGACAAGGTACGTTTCCGGCGGGTGGTGCGGCCCGGGGACCAGCTGATCTTCAAGCTGGAGCTGGTCCGCCAGAAGACCCGGCTGACCAAGATGACCGGCAGGGCCTATGTGGATGAACAACTGGCTGCCGAGGCCGAGCTGATGGCCACCTTCTCCTGAACAAAAGCAATCTCTGGAGACTGCAGGCACATGCCACGCAATAGTTCGGCGCTATCGGCAACCACCGGAAAAGACACCTTTACCATGCCACTCCCGCAGCGGTTGGAGTACGAGTGCACCGCCATCGGCAACTCCTTTGAACTACCGGTACATTGTATATAATTCCGGCGGCACGCCAGCCGCATGCGCTGCTGGATGTTGACCGGCCGGAGGGACGGACAGTATATGACAATACACGCAACCGCTGTGGTCGATACCAGGGCGGAACTCCACGAAACGGTGACCATCGGGCCCTATGCCGTCATCGACGGACCGGTGACCATCGGCCCGGAGACCGTCATCGACGCCCATGCCGTGGTCTCAGGCCACACCACCATCGGTGCCCGCAACCGGATCGGCTCGTTCGGCTCCATCGGCGCCCCGCCCCAGGATATCCACTACCGGGGTGAACCTACCGAGCTGATCATCGGCGATGACAACCTGGTCCGCGAATATGTCTCCATCCACCGTGGCACCGAGGCGGGCAACGGCCGGACCGTGATCGGCAACGGCAACATGATCATGGCCTACAGCCACATCGCCCATGACTGCACCATCGGCAACCACGTGGTGATGGCCAATGTCGCCACCCTGGCCGGTCATGTCCGTCTTGACGACCATGTCAGCCTGGGCGGCCTGGTCGCTGTTCACCAGTTCTGCCGTATCGGCGCCTATACCTATGTCGGCGGCATGTCCGGGATCAGCCTCGATGTGCCGCCCTACGTGATCCTCACCGGGACCCGCAACCGGATGCGCATCGCCGGCATCAACAAGATCGGCCTGCGCCGCAGCGGCATGCCCCGGGAGACCATCGCCCGGCTGGAACAGGCCTTCAGGATCATCTTTCGCTCGCCGCAGCTCCTGCTCAAGGACGCCCTGGAAAAGACGCTCGAGGAGATCCCCGACTGTCCTGAAGTGCGCAATATGGTGGAGTTCTTCCTGAATTCCAAGCGCGGCGTGGTGAAACGAACCAGCGACGACTGATGCATGTCGAGGTCTGCCTGTGAGATCACCCATCGGCCTCATCGCCGGCGGCGGCCAGTTTCCTCTCCTCTTTGCCGAAGCGGCCCGGTCACGCGGCCGGAAGGTGGTGGCCATCGGTCATGTCGGCGAGACCATGCCCGAACTGGCGGACCGGGCCGATGTGATCCACTGGGTCCGGCTGGGCCAGCTTGGCAGGATCATTCGCCATTTCCGCAGGGAAGGCGTACACGAGACCGTCTTCTGCGGCACCATCACCAAGACCAGGATCTTCAGGGACGTGTTTCCCGATCTCAAGGGACTCTCCCTCTGGAAGAGGATCGACGCCCGCCAGGATGACGCCATACTCTGTGCCGTGGCCGCGGCCCTGGAGCGGGAAGGGATCCGGGTCCTGGCCTCCACCTGCTATCTCGACCATCTCTTTTTCCCCCGCGGCGTCCTCAGCCGCAGACGACCCGACGCCGCGCAGATGGAGGATATCCGTTTCGGCTGGCGCATCGCCCGCGAGATCGGCCGCCTGGACATCGGCCAGTGCGTGGTGGTCCGGGACCGGAGCGTCCTGGCGGTGGAGGCCATCGAGGGCACGGACGCGGCCATCCGCAGGGGAGGGGAGCTGGCCGGCAGTGGCGCCGTGGTGGTGAAACTGAAAAAACCGGGCCAGGATTTCCGGTTCGACCTGCCGGCCACCGGTGCCACCACCGTCAAGACCCTGGCCGCGGTCCGCGGCAGCGTGCTGGCCGTGGAGGCCGGCCAGTCCCTGATCTTCGACCGCGAGGCCATGGTGGCCGCTGCCGACCGCGCCGGCCTGGTGCTGGTGGGCCTGGCAGAGAACAGAGACGGTATCCCGGAGATGTAGATATCGATTTACCTCTTTTTGACCGGGTACTCGATATGGTACTTTTTCATCTTTCGCCAGAGGGTGGTCTTGTCGATGCCGAGATGGCCTGCGGTCTTGCCGCGATTGCCGTCGAAGCGCTGCAGGGCGGCCAGGATGGTCGCTGCCTCGGCGTCGGCGAGCGGATCGGTGGCCGATGAACCGGCTGTTCCGGCTGGCGGTCCGGTTGCCGGCAGGTCTCCGGTCAGGCCGTCGGGCAGGCTGTCCACGTCAATGATGTCGCCCTGGCAGAGGGCGAAACAATGTTCCATGATATTCTCCAGCTCCCTGATATTGCCCGGATAGTCGTAACGGAGCAGGAGGTCGAACACGGCCGGGCTGACGGAGCTGAGCTGTTTTTTCTTGAGCTGGTTGAACCGGTCAAGGAAGTGCTGGATCAGGAGCGGAATATCCTCACGCCGCCGGACAAGGGGGGGCAGGCCGATGTGGATGACATTGAGGCGGAAGTAGAGATCGGCCCGGAAGGTCCCCTTTTCCATCGCTTCCTTCAGGTTCCTGTTGGTCGCGGCAATGACCCGGACATCGGCCCGCACGGTGCTGGTGCCGCCCAGGGGTTCGAACTCGTGTTCCTGGAGGACCCGCAGCAGTTTGAGCTGCAGGGCCGGCGAGACATCGCCGATCTCGTCGAGAAAGATCGTTCCGGACCTGGCCAGGGCAAAGCGACCCTCTTTGTCCCGGACCGCTCCGGTGAAGGCTCCCTTCCGGTAGCCGAACAGTTCCGATTCCAGCAGGGTGTCGGGCAGGGCGGCGCAATTGAGGGCCACGAAGGCGCCCGTTCGTCCACTCAGCTCATGGATGGCGCGGGCGAACAGCTCCTTGCCCGAGCCGCTCGGCCCCTCGATGAGGACCGTGGACTCGCTCCTGGCGATACTGGGGAGCAGACGCAGGATCCTGTGGATCTGGCCGTTGCGGCTGATGATGCGGTGGAAGGTATACTTCTCGCGAATCAGGCGGCGCAGCCTCTCGGTGCCGATATCGGCGGCCGTGATCACCTCGCTGCCGATCTTTCCAGTCTCTTCGCTCAGATGGGGGGAGCTGCCGGGGGCAGCTTCCTCCTGTGCCGCCCGGCCGGCCGTGTAGGACCGGATCTGCTGGAGCAGGTTCCTGACCATGGCCGACAGCTCGCGGTAATCAAAGGGCTTGGTCAGGTAGCTGTCAGCACCGATGTCCAGCCCCCTGACCTTGTCGCTGACCTTGCTCTTGGCGGTCAGCATGAGGATGCGGAAGAACTTCCGGTCCGGGAATTCCTTCAGCCGCCGGCAGACCTCGTAGCCGTTGAGTTTGGGCATCATGACGTCGAGGATGACCAGGTCCGGGCCATAATCGCGGACCTTGCGCAGGGCCTCTTCCCCGTCCATGGCCGCTTCGGTGTCGTATCCCTCGGCCCGCAGCCGCTTGGTCAGCAGTTCCACGGTGTCGACGGTGTCATCGACAATCAGGATCTTCGCTTTTTCTTCCCGTTCCATGGGAACCACTCCATAGGCCTCTCGTAGTAAGCGCTCGCAGGAGCCGCACAGAGTCTTCGCTTACCTCTGTGCACGGTCGTGCCTGCCCATATAGGCAGGCTGCCGGAGTCTCCCTGCGGTCGCTTGCCTGCGGCCAGGCACGCCTGCACAGGTAAGCGTAGACTCCGGATGGCATGCTGCTGAACTCTTACGGCCTCTCTGCCGGCCGCCGGGGTCGACAACCCGACTCGATCGGCTCAGGTCTGCCGGATCTCCACCTTGCCCTGCAGGAACCGCTTGACCTCGCCCACGGGGACCTCTTTTCTGTGGAAGATCCCGGCTGCCAGGGCCGCCTCGGCATCGGTACCGGTAAAGACCTCCAGGAAGTGGGCCGCACTGCCGGCACCGCTGGAGGCGATCACCGGGATGGTGACCGCTGCCTTGACCGCGCGGATCAGCTCCAGGTCGAAGCCCGCATTGGTACCGTCCCGGTCGATGCAGTTGAGCAGGATCTCGCCGGCGCCCAGCTTCTCGCAGGTCCTGGCCAGGGTGACCGCGTCCAGGTTCCGGCCCTCGCGGCCGCCCCTGATGGTACACTGGTACCAGCAGTAGCGTTCACCGCCTGGTCCGGGAATATCGGTCTCGATCACCTGGTGCGGTACCGCATCCGGGCTGTCCACGTAGACCCGGCGCGGATCCACCGAGATCACCACCGCCTGGTTACCATAGACCCGGGCGATCTGCTCGATGGAGCTCAGGCCGGTGCTCCTGCCGCTGGCCAGGACCTCCTCGACGATGAGCACCGCGTCCGAGCCGATGGAGATCTTGTCGGCGCCGGAACGGAAGTACTCGGAGGCGACCTCAAGCGCCGAGTAGCGGCGCCCGAGACGGTCGGTGAAGTCGCGGATACCGCCGCCAATGGTGAGGGGAACGAAGACGTTTTTGGATGTCTCGCGCAGGACCTCCAGCATGGGCATGTCCTGGAGGGGGAAGTCGCGGAAGGCGGTGATGTTGAGAAAGGTGATTTCGTCGGCGCCCTGCTCGTAGTAGTCGCGGGCAAGCTGTACCGGCTTGCCCAGGTTGCGGACAGCGCCATCCTCGCGCACGTCGTACTGGTCACCCTTGGTCACCACCAGGTCGCCCTGGTCGTTGGAGCGCACGTCCAGGCAGGCGATGATCCGCCTGGCCAGGCGGGTGGTCCGGGGACAGGCGGCCGGGATCACCGCCTGGCGGCTGGTGTCGAGAAAGTTTGCCAGCAGCCTGAGCCCGGCCTCGCCACTTTTTTCCGGGTGAAACTGTGTGGCCACCATGTTGCCCTGCTGCACGGCGCTGACAAACTCGGTACCATAGTCGGTGGTTGCAAGGACCGTGTCCCGGCTGTCGGGAACCACGTGATAGGAGTGAACGAAGTAGAACTTTTCGTCACCACGGAAACCGTTGAAGATGCGGGACGGCTGGTGTACCCTGATGCCGTTCCAGCCGATGTGCGGCACGGCCAGGCCGGTGGCGAAACGCCTGACCCGGCCGGGGATGATGCCCAGCCCGGGCTGGTCCGGGGCCTCCTCGCTGCCTTCGAACAGGGCCTGCAGGGCAACACAGATACCGAAGAAGGGCCGGTCGGATCGGATATATTCGATCAGGGGATCAACAAATCCCCTGTCGCGCAGGATCTGCATCATGGCGCCGAAGTTGCCCACGCCGGGAAAGACCAGCCGCTCTGCCCGCAGGATATCCTCCGGGTTCCGGACGGTGTGGACGGTCTCGCCGAGACGTTCCAGGGCATTGACGATGGAGCGGACATTGCCGGCGCCGTAATCGAGAAGTGAGATCATGGTTGCCGCCTTGGTGTCATGGAAAAAAATCGATATGGCTGGAGATCGTCTGGTCGCAGCCGCAACAGAGTATGAAAATCAGGTAAACCGCCATTTTCAGGTGGTTGGCAATAGCTGTGAACTATTGCAAAACCAGGTGGATGCCACCGTGCCCCCTGCCACGGCAGGTACCTGTCCTTTCTTCCGGCACCTGGTCCCTGATTTTCTGACAGTCGGAACACAGTGAAAAAAGTACTCTATCGTATCTCTACGACAAAAGGCAAGGTAATTTCCCTGCCCCGGTACCTGGCCGGAGCGTGCGACCGCGGCCAGCGCCGGACGGTGGACCGGGCCTGAACATGCAGGCCATGCTCCTGGCCGCCGGATTCGGTACCCGGTTGCGGCCCCACACCCTGCTGCGGCCCAAGCCGCTGTTTCCGGTCCTCAACCGGCCGCTGCTGCATATCCTTCTCGATATGCTGGAGGAGGCGGGCTGCCGGCGGATCGTGGTCAACTGCCATCACCTGGCCGATCAGGTCATGGCGAGTGTTGCCGGCCGGTCGCCGGTGGTGGTCCAGCACGAGGCAGAGATCCTGGGCACCGGCGGCAGCCTGCGCCGGGCCCTGCCGCTCTTTGCAGAGGCGCCGGTGCTGGTCATGAACGGCGACATCGTTCACGACGTTGATCTCAGGGCGGTCTATGCTGCCCATTGCTCGTCCGGCAATCCGGTGACCATGGTCCTCCATGATTGTCCGCGCTTCAATAATGTCGCGGTCCGGGCGCAACGGGTAACCGGTTTCGGTGCGCAGGCAGAGGGTTCTTCCCTGCTGGCATTCACCGGTATCCACGTCATCGAGCCCTCGCTGATCCGGATGATCCCCGCCAATGGCTTCTATCACATCATCGACCTCTACCGGCACCTGGCCCGCGACGGTATCACCATCGGTGTCTTCCGGGCCGACGGCAGGTATTGGCGGGACATGGGCACACCCGAGGACTATCTGCTGCTGCACCGGGACCTGCTGACCGGCGCTTACACCCTTGCCGGTGCCGGCCCGATGCAGATCCCGTGGCTGCAGGACGAGGACGTGGTCCTTGGCAGGGACGTGGTCCTCGGGGACTGGGGCTGCCTGGGGCAGGGAGTGCATCTGGAGGACGATGTCCGGCTCCGGCGCTGCGTGGTCTGGGATCATACCCGCATCCCCGCCGGCAGCCGTTTTGCCGACATGATCCTGGCCCCGGGTCTGCTGCCGTGATGCCGCATAACAGCAGTTCACCACTACCGAGAACGAGTTTGCAATAGGGGAACTTTTACTGTACCTCAGGGGGCGGCGGGATCCACGGCTGTCTCAGTCCAGGAAGTCTTTTGTCCTGGTGGTATGGTCACGGCCTGCGAAGTAGTTGCTCCAGGACGAGGTCTGGTCCAGGGACCAGTCCTTGGGTGGCAGTACCGGTCCGTGGCCCAGGTCGTGGATGGTGGTGGTCGGGTCAAGACGGTCATAGACCCGGACCCAGAAACAACGCCGCTCGGGATAGACCTCACAGGCCATGTTGCGGCTGCCGCCACAGGGACCGTTGGTGAGCCTTTTCGGGCATCCCGACTGGGGACAGAGATAGGTGGACTCGGCCAGGGTGCAGTCGCCGCACATCCGGCAGGCAAAGAGGATCTCCTTGATGATCCGCTCCATGATCCGCAGCAGGAACGCGCCTCTGCCACGGGCCAGCCACAGGCAGAGGCGGCCGAAGAGCCGGCCGGTGGGGGTGGCACGGGAGAAGAGCAGGTAGTGGACGGACCGGTGCAGGACGAGGGCGCCCCGGTGTCGCCCCGCTGCCAGGGGAACGGGGGTGGTGGCGCAGGCGGTACCCCGGGGATCACCGTACAGGTACCAGCTTCCCGGGACCGGGAAGTGGACCGTATCACGGTGGCGGCGCCAGTCGTCGCCGATCTCCTCGGCCAGGTCCATGACACGGCGGATGTCGTCGAAGTCGAGACAGTTGCCGCCGATGTGCACGCCGTCGTAGCCCAGCCCCCTGAGGACGCCGATCATCCGCGCCGCCCGGACCAGGCGGGCCCCGGGATCGTTTTTTTCCTCTTCCATCGTCCGGACCAGGGCATCGGGAAAGACTACGCCGGGAACGACCCCCCGGGCCATGAGCCGGGCCAGGCCCGGGGAAGGGATGAAGACATTGGCCAGGACCGGGATGTCGACCTGCTCCTGGCGGAGAAAAAGGAGCAGCTCCTCGAACTTGCAGATGTCATAGCCGAGCTGGGTGACGACAAAATCGGCACCGGCCCTGATCTTGCGCAGAAGGCGGGCATACTGCCAGACCTGCTCGGCTTCGGTGGTCTTGAAGGGGGAGACCACGCAACCGCGCAGGAAGCGGTAAGATGGATATTCGGCCGGCCGCTCGTGGGCCGGAGAGAGATCGCGGCCCTCCTCCATGGCCCGCATCATGCGGAGGGTCTGGATGGAATCCAGGTCAAAGACCGGCCTGGCCTGGCCGTAGTAGCCCGACCTGGGAAAGTCGCCGCCCAGGACCAGCAGGGAGTGGAATCCCTGACGCTGGTAGAGGAAGAGATGGCTTTTGACCTGGTTGCGGTTCTTGTCCTTGAGGGAGAAGTGGATCAGCGGTTCGATGCCGATCCGCTGCACCTCGGAGCCGATGGCCACCGGCGCCAGGGCCGGGTGGCCGCCGGCGTTGTCAGTGATGGACAGGGCCCTGATCCGGCCGTCGTCCTTTGCCCGGGCGGCAAAGTCCAGCAGCCGGTCGATCTGCTTGCCGCCCGAACCCTGGCCGGGAACCAGTTCATAGGTTATGGTGAATTCACTCCGGTCGAGAAGCGAGTTGTGAAATCGTTCCGTGGGACTCATGGGGATTCAGGGGCCGGGGGTCAGGTGACAGGAGACAGGTGCCGGGAGCATTGCCTGCCTGCGGCAGTGACACCATGGTGTTTTCCTGATGTTCATCATCTGTTATGCCCGCTCCTGCGGGCAGGTTGCCTTGTTCGAGG
>JALSNC010000090.1 GCA_026987195.1 Desulfobulbaceae bacterium
TTCGTGATTTCAATAACCGGACCGCTTTGTGATGATTCCCTACGGCAGACAGGATATCGCTGTTGAGGATATTACAGCGGTCGTGGAGGTGATGGGTTCTGACTGGCTGACCCAGGGACCAATGGTCCCGGAGTTTGAAAAGAGCCTGGCGCGACACTGCGGGGCCCGTTATGCCGTAGCTGTACACAGTGCCACTTCAGCCCTTCATCTTGCCTGTCTGGCCCTGGATGTCGGCCCCGGAGATGTGGTCTGGACAACGCCGATCACGTTTGTGGCTTCGGCGAACTGCGCCCTGTATTGTGGAGCCGGGATTGATTTTGTCGATATCGACTTGCAGACAGGCAATCTCTGCCCCGATGCGTTTGCCGCAAAGCTTGCTCATGCTGAAAAAGCCGGCGCCCTGCCCAAGGTGGTCATCCCCGTCCATCTTTGCGGGCAGTCCTGCGAGATGAAGGTAATCCATGAGTTGTCCCGCCGTTATGGCTTCCATCTCATAGAGGATGCCTCCCATGCCATTGGGGGACGATACCGGCACATGCCGATAGGATGCTGCCGCTACAGTGATATTACGGTGTTCAGCTTTCACCCGGTCAAAATCATCACCACCGGTGAGGGGGGGATGGCACTCACCAATGACGCCGAACTGGCGGCAAGGATGACCAGGCTGCGCAGCCATGGGATCATCAGGGATCCGGCTGAGATGGAAAAGGAGCCTGATGGACCGTGGTACTATGAACAGGTCGAACTCGGATACAACTATCGTATGTCAGACCTGCAGGCAGCACTGGGAATCAGTCAGATGGACAGACTGTGCCAGTTTGTCGAGCGTCGGCAGACGTTGGCCCGCCGGTACGACAGGCTGCTCGCAGGTCTTCCGGTGCAACCCCTGTGGCAGCATCCGGACTGTCAGTCAAGCCGGCATCTGTATGTGATCCGCTTGCGGCTCGATGACATGGAAGTCACCCATCGTGAGGTCTTTACAGCTCTCAGAGAGCATGGCATCGGAGTTCAGCTCCATTATATTCCTCTTTATCGTCAGCCGTATTTCCAGAGGATGGGATTTGCCAGAGAGCAATATCCCCAGGCAGAACAGTATTACGCAGAGGCCATAAGCCTGCCTCTGTTTCCCGCTTTGACAGAGGATGAGCAGGATAAAGTAGTGGATACTTTGCACCGGGTTGTATCGTAAATTATGGTGAGTTGTTCCAGGGGAATCACCATGCGTGCTGTTTCACGTCTTAAGTGCTTTTTCCTCAGGAATGGCGATCAATATCTTGTCGCCCATTGAGGGAGAGTAGGATTCCAGGAAAAACAGATATCCGGTGCATATGGAAAAGATCTTGAGTGGTACCTGAATAAAGTCTTGCGGCGAATGGTAGATGGATACCGCCAGTTGAGGCCGGTACTTTCTGATGGTCTCTGCCGCCCCCTGCAACACCTCCATCTCTGCCCCTTCCACGTCGAGCTTGATATAGTCAGCACCCTGGCCTTCGAGATAACTGTCGAGATCCACTGCTCGAACCGGCTTTGCGTTACCGGCCTGAGAACTGGAGACCGTTGATCCTGCTCCCTCCTCGAGCAGGTACAGGGTGGTTGTTTCTTTCCACAGAGCCATGTTTTCCACAATTACCTGGGGCGGTAAATCCGGGATGTGGGCAGGTAGCGGGTCAAAGGCGATGACCTTGCCCTCCGGTCCCACAATTTCCGCGAATTGTCTGGTGTTGGTCCCGTCGAACATGCCTCCTTCGATAACCGTGTTCTTTTTTTTCAGTATCACGTGATCGAGATACTGCCGGCCTGGGCTTGTCAGGAACATCTGCAACAGGCTGGACATATCCCCCCTCATCCCCTGGATGACAGCCTGCCAGACCATTTTAGAGCGGGGATCGGCTAATTTTTTTTCGATAGTCCGTATCTCCTGCAGGTGTTTGTCAGGAACCTCGGAGTATTCCCTGGTTTCTTCCGGGATTATCGCAGAGATGATGATGTTGCCAAAACCATGATCCTGCAGCATTGCCAGTACTTCCCTGAGCCAGAAATGGGTCGCGACGACCACGAGATGATCTTTTTCCGTACGTTTGAAAAATATTTCGGGATTCAGGACAGGGATGTTGTTCAGAGTTCCGGTTTTGTTGCTGTCCACAAACGACCGGATGGTGATGTCTTTCCTGTCGCGCTGCAGGGTCCGGACCAGGGACAGGCCAAGCGTGCCGGCTCCGAAAATTGAAAGTTCTGTATTGGCGGGAAGATCGGAACCACTGGTAAGAAAAGGAATTCTGGCAGGCATGTCAGGTGGTCGCTGTTTAAGATTTTTCACCAGGTGCTGTTGTCGTTCCGGGCCACTTTGTGAGCTGGGGCGCTCTGGCTGGCAGCCGTTATTTTGAAGCTCAGGCTCATTTCACCTTTCCAGAATACATTGGCCACATCGTCGCGCTCACAGATCGAATGGTATACCCGCAGGTAAAAATCAGGCTTCGTCGTGCTGGTGGCGACTTCTTCATAGTGGACCAGGGGAACCGAATAGAGTTCAACCGGGTTCGCGACAATGGTTAACCTTTTTGTCGCGTCGCCCACGACCAGACGACCATCGGTGTTGCCCAGGCAGTGCCTGCAGGTAACGATATGGTTTGCCGGTGAGTCCTGTGCGACCTTCATGCCCTTGAGGTAAAACCGTTCAGCTCTGTCGCCACCGTTTGCGGTTTCGTAAAACAGTGTCTCCCTGTGGAAAGACCCGGGCGGGAATGTGCAGATTCCAAGGCGCAGAGAGGCGGGCCTGAGATCCCTGGCATACATATCGTAGCGGATTGTCAGACTGTTTTCTTCCAGGTACAGTGATTTGAAGACTGTGAGGCCCGGCAGTTCCATTGGCAGCCTGTTTCTCACCAGAACGAAATCTTCCTGGTCGGTTATCTCCAGCTCCGGGACCTTCACCGAGAGATCAGTGTACTGCCGTCCGTCCTGGGTAATCAGCATGATGTGGCCGGTATAAAAATCTGATGCCAGCGATATATCGGGGAAGTAACCATGGGGGATGGTCCCCAGGAGAGGCTGAGGGCCACATTGACGACAGGTGAACGCTTCTATGGCCATGCCCCTGTTTTTCAGGATGGTCAGCGATGCCCCACCCTTTTCAAGACAGATCTTGCGCCGGCTCTTCCCCGGGATACCAGTCATGGGAGGGGAGGGCAACTCCTCGATACGGCTTTTTTCTGGATCCTCTCTGGCATCGGCCAGAAAAAGCGCTGCTCCCATTCTGTTTCTGAAGTTCTCTATCTTTTCATCGGTCGTGTGGGTCCGGAAATCGCTGCCCCAGAGGCTGACCAGTTCTTTTCGCAGGAGATCAAGTCGGCCGGGCGGGCAGGTTGTTGCGGATTCAAACTTGCTGACGGCGGCAAAAAGCCTGTAACACTGGGTGTTCATTCTCGCGGAAGCCCGTCCGGTTACCGCCCAGCGGGTGACGTTGTATTTATCCTGTTTCTTGGTCCGGACAGGGTAGGAGGGGGTGCATACCCGTTCAATTTCAGGCAGAGGAGCGGTGCTGGCCCTGGCGAGGGCCTGGGACGGCAACAGGATGGATGCTTTCCCCTTTTTTGTCAGCCCGGCAAGCAGGTTGTGGAGTTTTTTGAAATGGCCCCTGTCGGCCGTCCATGTTTCCAGAGTTCCGGGATGGTAATCGAAAACCTCGGCATCGGACGCATAGAGAGAAAAGAGAGGGTGGGCCACGGAGGAGCTGTTCGCTCTGCTCTGACAGGCATCGATGAAATCTTCCCATTCTTCTTCATCCAGTTCTCCCCAGATCGTTCTTTGCAGTTTTTGGAAGGAGATGCAGTCGCTCCATAGAAAAATCAGTCCGGTTCCTGCGTGGACTACAGGCTGATAGCGCCAGTTTTCCGGCCAGGGATGCTCTTTCCTGGCATTCATCCAGTCGAAGATGATGGCTTCGTAGCCAGCCTCCCGGTACAGGTCTGCGAGGCCGTCGGAATAGCACTGTTCATTGACAAGGGCTGTTTTTGGTCTGGTCCCGAGTGTTTTTTCGTATGTTTCGATGCCGTATTTCAGATTCCAGCGATTGACCATGGCCGGGATCAACGGGAAGATGGCCTGCGAGTAACTCGAACCGATCAGCTCGGCCTGCCCCCTTGCAAGCAGTGTCCTGAGCCTGGCGATGTATGATGGGCTCAGGTCGGCGATCAGTTCAAGGGTCTCGCCGGTGTATTCCATGCCCAGTGGTATACCGCTTTCCGCAATATCCAGCAGCCGGCAGTACACATTATCTACCAGGTACCGGTAGTGTTTTGTGGGAATCGACGAAAAGGCGAGATTGTGATGGAAGATAAGGAAGAAATTCATGGAGTGCTGGTGACTATTTTGATCGTCCGGTACACCCAGTCGGCATGGTCTTCCGCTTCTTCTCGTGTAGTTGCGGAGATAACAAAGACCCCGAACCTGTCGGCATGACTGCGCACCGGTGGGACACGGTCACCAGGTTGATACCAGAATTCCAGTTTATGCAGCCATGGCTGTCGTCGGACCTCCTCCGCACCTTCTATGCGGATCAGGGTCCCGGGCTCGGGGAAAAAATACCTGTTGACCACCCCTTTCTGGAATCGGGGTCTAAGTAAATCCAGATCCGGTTCGCGTCCGATGGCGATATTGATGGCTGCT
The DNA here is from genome assembly GCA_026987195.1 of Desulfobulbaceae bacterium. GTDB lineage: Bacteria > Desulfobacterota > Desulfobulbia > Desulfobulbales > Desulfobulbaceae > DRKI01. The sequence continues at coordinate 4,666 of JALSNC010000090.1, forward strand.
TCAACGATATTGACGCCGCAGCCCAGCGGGATGAGGCTTTCGGAAAAATCACCGCCTGAGAGGCGGGTGGCCATCTCTATCATTTTTGGACCTTCCGGGGTGAGGACCACATCCCCCTTGACCACACCGTTTTCGACCCCGAGAGCGAGCGCCGCCCGCTCCACCAGCCGTTCAACAGCCTGTCGTTGTCCGGAGGTGACACGGCTGGGAACCCAGCCGCCGTTTTCAATGATATTGGGTGCATAACGGTGCAGCAATTCATAGTTGCGGTCAGCAAAGCCCGGTGTATGGGCCCTGCCCTGCCACATGACTGTTTCCGTGCTGATCTGCAGGCCGGGCAGAAATTCTTCTACCATGACCTGGCCTGTGAAAGAAAGGTCTCGGGATTGCTCGTACAGTACCTTGAGATCGCAGCCTTGGTTCAGGTAAAATACCCCCCTGGCTCCGGAACGATCCACCGGTTTGAGAACCAGCGGATATCCCTGCTGCCCGACCGTCTGGATTAACTCATCGAGGCTGTGGATGGACCGAAACCAGGGAACAGGTACGCCGTGATCTGCGAAACAGCACTTCATCAGGTACTTGTTGGTCGACAGCTCTGCCGATCTCATGGGGATGTGCGGGGTGCCGAGATACGATGCAAGTTCACAGACAACCTGCGGAATATCACTTCCCATGACAAGCACTCCGGCGATGGGACCCTTATCCCGCTGATACCGATCGATCAGTCTTTTCAGTTCCGGAATGTCCGTGGTGCTGATCTTCGCATGGTCGTCAGCGAACTCGAAACCGGGAGACGTTGCCTGTCTGTCCACCACCAGCACCCGTAATCCCATGCTTTGCGCCGTCCGGATGGCAAAGATCTGGTCCGCACTGGCTCCCAGCAGAAGAATGGTCTGCCGGGCCTGTTGTCCCTTCTCAGCCAAGGTAGGCTCCTCCACTGACGCTGATCACCTGACCGGTGATATAGTTCTGTTCTTCAGAGGCCAGCAGGATGCAGGTGCTGGATACGTCCTGCAGCTGACCGGGCCTTTTCACCAGGGTCATGTCGATTATCTTCTGTCCGGCAGGACTGGTGAGTTCGTCCGCTGTCTGGTCTGTCCACATGATGCCCGGAGCCACTGCATTCACCAGGATATTATGTTCGGCACCATAACGGGCGATCACCTTGGTGAGACTGTTGAGTCCGGCCTTGGAAACGGCATAATGGACGGTCTTGGGTCCGTGGTATTGGCCGGCAACAGAGGAAATGTTGATGATGCGGCCACTTTGTTGTTTCTTCATGTAGGGAAAAACTTCCTGGCTGCAGATGAAAGGCCCCTTGAGGTTGACTTCCATGATCCGGTCCCAGTCTTCATCGGTCGCCTCTTCAAACCAGCCCCGCCTGTTGATCCCGGCATTGTTGACCAGGATGTCTATCCGGCCAAACTTCTCAATTGTCCTGCAGAACATCTCTCTGACTTCCGGCCGTCGGGATACGTCGGCCCGGATCGCCATGGCCTGGCTTCCGGTTGTCTGTATTGTCTTTACGGTTTCGTCGGCGAGATCGACCCGGGATATATAGTTGACGACTATGCGACATCCTTCCCTGGCAAAGGCAAGAGCGATCTCCCTGCCGATTCCGCGGGATCCACCTGTGATGACGGCGACCTTGTCTTTCAGGCGCATATCTCCCTCCACCTGGTTTATCCTTGAAAAAATTCGAATTCCTTTCTGAATGTCTCGAAATAATGTCTCAGGGTGGCCCGTGAAACATTTTCCTCGTTGAGATATATGGCCTGCTCAAGGTCAAAGGACTCCTCCTTCAGGTAATCGATATTGAGCCGGCTCCAGTCCATATCTTCACTGACCAGTCCTTTCTGCATGGCCAGGTCCCAGTAAGGCGTGCCGGGGATGGGCATGGTGAGATAAAATCCGTGGATCTTCAGCACCCCCTTGTTCCTTTTCAGGAACTGGTAGGTCAGCTCCAGGTCCTCTTCCGTCTCCCCCGGGCTGCCGAAAATAAAGGAAGCGCGTACGTCCAGGCCCAGTTCCCGGCACAGATTTATACAGCGCTGATGATGGGCGACCGAGGCATGCGGGCCCTTGATCGCCTTGAGTAATCGGTCTGATCCTGTTTCTCCGCCGAATTTCATGGAAGTGAAACCCATCTCCTTGGCCATGAGGAGGATGTCTCTGGAGGCAAGGTTGGAGGAGATGAAGCTGTCGAACCGAAACTGACCGGCAAGCCCTTCGGTTCGCATCATCGTCACGATCTCGCGGACCCTTTTAGGATCGGCAAAAAACAGGTCATCGAGGAGATGGATGCTTGTGGCATCATAGGTTTCCCGCAGATATTTCAATTCCTGGACAAAGTAGGCTGCACTGTGTGGCCGGAATTTTTTCCAGTGTCGCGACGATGCACAGAACTTGCATCGATAGATACAGCCCCGGGAAGAGAACTGAAAGATATTTTTCGCTCCGGGCGAGATATTCCGCTTGGGATAGGGCAACAGGTCTATGGAGGATAACGGTTCCACGGGCTCGGTGATTTTGACGGCTCCTGATTTGTCATGATAACAGATTCCCGGAATGTGGCCGAGGCTGGATGGGGAAAATACGCCCTCGTCTTGCAGGAGCCTCACAAGATTGAGGAACGTCGTTTCTCCTTCGCCGATGACGCCTGCATCAAAGCATATTGGGAGTTGCTGCGGTAGCGAGGTCACATGGTATCCTCCAAGCAAGACAGGGATTGCGAGATGTTTTTTTATCTTTCTGGCATACTCCAGAGCTGCATTGAAGCATTGGGAAACAGAACTGATCCCGACCAGATCCGGTTTCTGAAGAAAGATGTCATTGATGTCGGCCGTGATGTCTACCGTGACATCGGGTAGATGTTTTTCCACGTAGGCGGCAAGATAGCCGACCCCGAGCGGAAGTTGCCTTTTGTGGAGCTCGTCCTCTTTGAGCGATGTGACAAGGAGTGTGATCTTCATCTGGTGTGTCGGGCCCTGATTTTCAATGTGGTGTTGTATCTTTCAGGTCTGACGGATCAGTACTGTAAAATACATATGTTGTTTCTTCGACATGGTATAGGGCAATGTCGCGGGAAAGCCGGTCAAGGAATCCGGTGATTTCATACTTGGGATTTTTATAGTCATGCCACACGATAACCCCTTTCTTGCCACCTCTGAGCATTTTGAAGGCTTGCTCTGTGTCCGAGGAGACCACATCGAGATGGTGTCCGCCGTCGATAAGGATGAAGTCAATCTGTCCGGTAAACCGCGAAAGATCCATTGTGGTGGAATCCCCATGGAGTTCCTTGATACGTCCGGCCTCTGCCAGCCCGTGGAACATTTTCCCTCCTTTCCTGCCGGTGGAGAAATTCTTTTTTTCAAAGTCATCAAGAGGTGTCTTGGCCGTTATTTCGTCGAGGTCGACAGTAAAAACTGTGGCCTTGCTGTTGAGTGCAAGAAGGGTGGTCGTTTCCCCGGTATAGGTGCCGAACTCAAAAATGGTTTCAGGCCGGCCAAGTTTCACGAGTGCTGTCAGAATCGCTCGCTCCAGCATGGAGGTGAGAGAATATCTGCCCGGCAGGGGAATGGTGGCCAGTTTTTCCTTCTTGTCAAGAAGGTCGAAGATGGTGTGTGGTCGTAAGCAATGCATCGCTGTCCTGGTCGTCGTCTGGTAGATGAGGGTGGTCGATCCTGGATCTGGTGGAGGAAGGTCTCCTGGCTTCGGCAAGGCGTGTTACCGCATCAGGTCAATGGCCAGATCAGCATACCGGTTAATGTCTGTTCTGGTCCGGTCGATCTTGTTTCGGACCGTTGCGGATACGGAAATTTTGTTTCGCATCAGGTCCTTTGTTGTATGGATAATGGTTTCCGGCCGAAGGTGTTCAAGAGGTATGCAGTAGCTGTTACAGCCCATGAAATCCATGAAGCTCGCCACCTTGGGATGGTAGCCGATGGCCACCGATGGTACTCCCTGGATAGCCGCATAGACATTGGCATGCAGGCGGGTACAAATGGCAAGATCGCAGTTTTTGTAAAGGGCCAATGCCTCGTCAACAGACAGATGGTGATCTATACTGAATACTGCATCCTGATGCTGCATTTGTCCGGTGATGGCTCGGGCTACTGTCCTGTCATCCTGCTCAGGGCTTCCATGCTCGTATGTGCAATGCGGAATAAAGAGCATGTTGACGTTGAAATGTTCAATCACTTGATCAAGGGATGATGCCATCGTGTCAATGTATCGTTGGTACTCCATCCCCATCTGCCTGGTTACCGCCCGAACAGAAACCGCGAAGACCTGTCTTTCATCCCTGCTGCAGCCGGGTGGGAACGAATGGCGAGACCGGGAGCCGGGATCAAGGCCCAGTACAGGATCCGGCAGCAGGTGTATTTCACCCTTATGATCAAGTGATCGGAGGTATTGCAGGCTCCCCTGGTCCCGTACCGTGATGATATCTGCCAGCTTCGCAGCCAGCCGTGTCATTTTACGCCCGAGAGTCGTTTCCAGAGGACCTATGGAGACTCCAAACCATAGTACGGGTGTGTCTGTCATTTGGGCCATGAGGGTGAGAATAACAAAATAAGGTACAGGGCCTTTGAGCAGGTCGATCGTGTAGTCGACAAAGGCATTGCCTGCACCAAGTATCAAGAGGTCAGCGTTTTCAATATGGCTGAGCAGGCAATACAGGTGCCGCCTGTCGTCGTCGTGATTGAAGCCCCGGAACCATCTTCCTTGACCAGCCTTTCTGCTCTCATGTTCAAAATTGGGCAGAGTATCGAGCCCATATGGTTTGTACAGATCTTCCGTGGCATGACGGCTGATCACAGCTCCCTTAAGGTCCGGGCAGCGGCGCTTCAGTTCTCGGTAGAGGACAAGAAGTGCGGCATCGTCACCTTGGCTGTGAATGCCATAAGCCCCTGCGAACAGGATTTTTTTGGCCACTTGATCACCCTCTTCATTGTTTGATGGCGTCGCAAAAAGTCCGATATACTACGTTGTAGCGGGTACGGCCAATGCTCGACGTACTCATGTGCGCCTCCGCTTGGCCGACACCGCTACACCTTGTATATCGAACTTTTATGCTCAGCCATCTTTAGAGTGTGATGGACTTTTTACGAGTCCATCATAAATGAGCCGTCAATTCCTTGTGAATGCCTTGTGGCGAGAGATCATCGGAAAGCCGGATGCGGGGAAAACCGCACCACGCCCGGTTCGACGAGGGGGCGCTGATGAGAAGAGATCACCATCTGATATGCAGGAGCCGCGTGCTGCGGGGTACAGTCGTTGGTAACTGTTTTCATTAGCGCTCTGCTCTACACAATTTCTTGCGAGATATAAGGTTGTTGCCAATGACGGTGAATTATTGCCCATAACGTGCATGGTGTCTCCTAGATCCGGAAAAGAGAGCGGAAAGGCACGCCGGGAAAGCGAGCCGTTGCTGCGTCGCGGATGTCCTCAAGCAAGGTCCGGTTGCTCACACCCGCCAGGATCAGCCGGGGGGCGAGATTTTCAAGGGCGTGGTCGTCCAGTATGGAGGCCGCCAGCAGCTTGTGATTCTGCTTGGCGGGGTTGGCGTCATATACGCACAGCCGGGCCTGCAACTCCACAGGCAAGTACTGTAGAACGCCAAGCAGATCAACTCCTGCACCCCAGACGAGCACGCCGTCAGCCGCGGTCGCATCGATCTCCAGCAGGGCGGCCAGTTCGGCAGCCGCCCGGCGAGAGGATCGTTGCTGGCAGGCTAGCTGGCGGGCGAAAAGCTTCCCGGCGTCCAGACCCCCTGTGGCGACCAGGCACAGGCAGGGACAGCGGCCTTCGTCCCGATCCGACAGATGCACGACGGCCAGTCCTCGTTCGGTGATAGCCGAGGTCAGGCCCGGACCCGTGAAGTGGTGGAGGTGGGTGGTGTGGATGTTCTGGCCGATATGGTAGTTGCCGTCTGAGGCCAGCAGCAGGGAGGAGGGCACCTCCAGTAGCACCCATCCGCGGTTGGCGACGAATCCCGTCAACTGGTCCAGGAACAAGGCAGGGTCGTGCACGTGTTCCAGGACGTGGCGGCAGATTACCAGGTCGCAGGAGGCCGGTTCCAGCTCTTTTGATGCCACCAGGTCGGCCAGAGTGCCGTGGAAAATACGGTGGGGCGAATACCCGTCGTTGGCGATCGGCGCCGGCTCCAAGCCAACTGTTTCAAGTCCCCAGCAGTCGGCAACCAGGTCCAGGAGTGCTCGGTCGGCGCAGCCGATTTCCAGGCAACGTCCGCAGGTCAGCCCCGTTATCTTCTGCAGCAGATCCAGGCGGTCCTTGAGGACCGGGGTTTTGTAGGCTCTCGTATCGGCCACTGTCCGGGGAGGCGGGGTGTTCGCATAATAGCAGTTCAGCGCAGCTGCTGTCGGCAGGGGATGCTGAGATACAGTGCCACATTGGTCGCAGACAAGATACGACACCGTACGATATTGCAGGTCCTGGGCCGGATATCGGTTGTCCATTACCGGCAGCACCTGCGTCCCGGCTTCGGTGCGGGCAAAAGCTCCGCACAGGGGGCAGGGCGAGGATCGTGGCATCAGAAACTCTCCTCCCGATATGTATGGCCGGTCCCGTTTTCTGTACCAGCCCTCTTTTCACCGCCAACGGAAGATATGTGGTGAAATTTTACCAAAAATATCGTTGTTTCTGGGTGGTTGCCGATAGCGGTGAACTATTACTCTGATCCATCATGGCGGATGGTTTCACAGATGTTCGCGGGTGGAGGCGAGGGGACGCAGCCCGTCACAGGGATCCCGGCGCCAGGCACGGTCAGGTTTTTCTGCTGGCATGACTCTTTTGTGCCGCCCGCCGTCTGCGGCCATACCCAGCCTGATGGTCTCAATCATTTGCGAGGCGTTTTCCGGCAGCCAGCAATGTCCAAGAGAATACTCTTCACCTTTTTCATCCAGGTCCAAGTGGAATTCCACCAGCGAGGCGCCCCATCTGTGGACGGCTCGATATATCACGGCCGACGAAACACTGTGATCAGACCATCCAACCCGGCAGCCAAAATGTTGCCGGAGTGTTTCAATGACCGCCAGGTTGCACTGGTCCACGGACGTCGGGTAGGCAGAGACGCAATGAAGGAGCGTGATGTCGCGACAACCTGCTTCCCGTAATGTCATGACTGCCGCAGCGATTTCCTCCATGGTCGCCATGCCGGTGGAGAGTACAACTGGCTTGCCGGTTTCGGCACAGGCGATCAGGAGATCTTTCCAGGGCAGTTCGTAGGACGCGATCTTGTAGAAACTGACAAACGGAGCCAGCTCGCTTACCGCTTCCAGATAGAATGGCGTACATGAAAAAGCAATATCATGTTCCACGCATTTTTCATGGAGAAGAGGAAGAAACTCGGTGGGCAGTTCCCACTGTTTTCTTTTTCGATGCTCGGCACTGCGCCGGAGGACAGAGGGGGCAAAAAGTTGGTCTATTCTGAATAACTGAAATTTGACCACGGCACATCCTATCCGTGCGGCTGTTTCGATAAAGCGATAACAGCGCTCGAGATCCTGATTGTGGTTGCTGGATACCTCTGCAATGAAGCTGACAGTCATGTTATGGCTGCTCGAAGAGTGACTTTATTTCACGCACAATGTTCGGGGTGCCGTCTTTCATGGTGTCTCCTGTCTGTTCGCCCAGAGCCATGTTGATTGTCGTGGCAAGTTCGTCCTCACGCAGGTCATCTGGCACCATGATTGGTTTGAGACCAAGATTTCTGTAGAAAGATCGGGCATCACGATCATGGGCAGCAGAAAACGGCCAGGTTACCGGATAGGTACCCAAGGCAACAGCCTCGTAAAAGGAGACCCCAAAGCCGCTCAGCAAGACCCGGCTCCGGGCCAGGAGATGATGGAAATTGGTACATTGTTGTTCTATGACGTGCACAGAGAGATCCGTCTTTCCAGCGAATTTTCTGATCACGTCTTGCTGCCATTTATGGTGCAGATAGACCAACAGGTCAATGTCCTTTGCAACCTTGTTCCTTGTCAGTCTGCTGATCTCCCGGCGAAGAATCACATAGTCGCGGCCTGCAAGGATTGCCGGGGGGGCGCCGGTGGTTTTGTTGGTCTGGATTTGCGCTGTAACGCCCGGGATAATAACAAGATCCGATTCCTGGGTCCAGTCGTTGAGCCTATCAAGAACGACGACCTTTGTAGTCCTGGAGAGTCCTCCTCTCCATCCGGCCGGCAGGGTATTGTTACTGTTCAGGTCCAGGATGATGAGATCGAAGAAAGGAAGTCGTGGGATTTTCTCAGGAGTGAAAAGATCGGGGGGCGTGATCTCCCTGGGAAGAAGACGAAACCCGACTGCCCGCAGAGAGCTGCGTGCTTCCTGGTCGCCGGTCAGGAAAGTGCACGGCCATCCAAGCCGTTCCGTAAGTTGCAGGGCCAGTTCACGGCTGCGCATGAGATGACCATACCCATAATCTCCTCCGGCATCCATCACCATGAGTACCTTTCTGCTCTGTTCCTCCACACCCTTCTGGTGGACGTGGCTGTTGATGGCAAGGAGGGACGGGTCCTGCCGCAGGAGTTCGATGGCAGCGGGGAGGCTGTAAGGGGAATTTTTGTCCGCAAGAGTGTTATACAACGCGTTGTGAAACTCAAGGTCGGCCCAGGTATCAATGGAGTACCGGTGGTGGAACGGGGCATAGATCTCTTTCGGCAGGGTAACCTGGTGACAGGTAAAAAGATCTGGACGCTGGTAGAGAATAGGAAAGTGGTGCTCTTTCAGGGGCTGCCGGTCCGAGAGATCATCAGCACGCTGCCAGGTTCTACGCCATGCAACCGAAACTCCCTGCAGGGCAGGAAGACATCCATGACTGTCAGACGTGGCGGCGATAAAGTCTGCTTCCGGGTGGCGTTTGAGAGCAGAAACCATCCGATCAATGGCCGGTGCATGGATCAGGGGGCAGTCGCCGCTGACAAGTACACATATATCGGCGGAGAAATTTTCTGCCGCCCGCCTGAGTCTGGTGGTGACCCGGTTGACGTCTCCCGGATAACTGTAGCTTGAGATTCCCTGTGCGGTGCTCCAGGAGAGGAGAGGGGCATTTTCAGACTCCGCCGAGGTGGCAAGGACAATCTGGTCGATCTCCCGGCATTTCATAAGCTCATCGAGAAGCCAGTCAAGAAGTGTAGTGCGGCCTATCTTTCTGAACTGTTTTGCCGGCAATCTGGAAGAGCCGAGCCGAGCCACAATGAATGCAACTGTTCGTTCCGGCTGTCCTGCAAAGGTGTTACAGGATCGCATTCTGTTGGCATCTATATTTCGTGAAGTAATATCAAGCAGGTATCGACTTGTCTGGCAGGGTACAGGTGATTTGTCACCTTGATCTTTTCCCTCATGTTTCGGACGCATTCACCTCTGGTAACGGAGTGCGAACGTCATAAGGGGCGTTCTCCAATATGACTTGGACGGCCCGGTTGCTCTCCGGGGCGAAGAAGAGCGGCGCTTTCAGGTTCAGGGTGATCTTCTGGTCTGGATGTACGGTGACGATGGCCAAGACGAAAAGTTGTGAATTCTTACCCGCTTTCAACCTTTCGAGAATCTCTTCTCCTGGTTCCGGAACCGCATAGTCGAGGAAGAAATTGGTCGGATCAGTGACCACAAAGGCATATTCCGGGTGGTCAACGCACTGGATCCAGAAGAGGGGCCCCTTCTTCTTGTTCGGCATGACGATGAAGTCGTGCAGGTCCTCGAGGCCGACCAGTCCCTCCGGAAAATGGATGATATTTGCCGGGTCGTATTCTATTTCACCAAAACGGGTCGTTATTTTTTTCATTTCTTTACTGTCCTGCCTGCGAGATCGTCACTGAGTATGTCGAGATCGGCCATATCCCACCTGGTTGCCTCGATATTTTCCTGCCTGATCCGGTCGTAGACCTCCTGGCGGTAGATCTTGGTCTCCCGGGGGGCGTCGATGCCGATCCGGATGCCGCCACCCTTCACCTCGATGATCTTGATGGTTATGTTGTCGCCGATGACGATTCCCTCACCGGGTCTTCTGGTCAGTACCAGCATCTATTGCTCCAGTTGTGTTGTAAAAGTTCAGCAGCACACCATCTGCACGCGCTCGCGGCTTGCCGCATAGCGGCGGACTATAGCGGCCAGCCGCGATCACGCACAGCTGACGCACTGCTGAACTTTTACCAAAAGTATTGCTGTTTTTCGAGTAGTTGCTGATAGCGGTGAACTGTTTCGTTGTGTTGTTGGTCACAGAGGGCGATGCCGCACGTTTCCCCGTTGCTTGCCGGTGTTGTTTCAGTTCCATGTCGGGACCGTATATCCCTGGTAGGAAAAGCGCTTGCCCGATGGCGCCGGATGGGGAGAGATTCTGGACGCGAGGAGCTTTGTTTCCGTGTCACCCAAAACCGGAAGCACCAGGCCTGCCAGGTCTTCCGCTCCGGAAGAAGGGGCCGCTGTCATTGTCGCTGTCTGTTCGCCGGACAGGCGGGGTGGAAACGAACTGTTCATGATCACTCCATATCTGCCCACACAGGGACAGTATCTGACAAAAAGATGAAGACTACAAGTCTTTTACCAAAAAAAACGGAATCATCCCCCGGAACGGATAGAGCGGGGCCAGAATGGAGATCCTGGAGGAGGCCGCATTCAGATATAGTCGAGTATCGAGAGCTGCGATACCTTGCCGGTCACGTTCAGGGCGGCCTGGAACGCGGTCTCCTGCTGGACGATATCGTTGAATGCCTCGATGGCATCGGCATCCTCGTAGCGGGACAGGATGGCCTTGAGGTCGATCTTCACCGCCTCCTGGTGATGCATGGCTGACTCGACCCGTGCGGCCCGGTTGCCGAGCTGGGAACGTAGGCGCCGGTTCTGCTCTGCTGCGCCGTCCAGGTCCGAGAGCGAGGTCTGCAGAGCAGCGGGGTCGTTGGTGCGGATGGCCTCCTCTGCCTGGGTCAGGACAGCGAAGAGGTCGTAGCGGCCGGGATCGACGGCATTGTTGGGCGGCGGGGCGGTATTCCAGGCCGAGGTGCCGAAAAAGAGGTCATTGCCGGTGAGATCCACCTGGATCTTCTCGCCGGGCGTGATCTCGAGCTCGGTCGGATTGCCGTCCCCCTGGTAGAGATAGGGCCAGGTGGTGTGGTCATTGGGGTCGTAGAGGGCCGGGTCGTAGGCAGGATTCTCGACAAAGGGCTTTGTGTCTTCCTCGTAGCCGGCAAAGATGTACTTTCCGTCCACCATCCCGTTGGCGGTGTCAAGCAGCTCCTGCCGGAGCTGGACGATCTCGTCGGCAAGCACGGTCCGGTCCTCGTTGCTCATGGTGCCGTTGACCGCGTTGATGGTGATCTCCTTGGCCCGCTGCATGATGTTTTCCACGTGGTCCAGGTGGCCGTCGGTGGCCTGCATCTTGTCCAGGGACTGGCCCATGGTCTCCAGGTAACGGTCCACGTTGCTGAGCTGCTTGCGGGTGGTGAGCACCGGGCGGATGGATGCCGGATCATCGGAGGGCTTGTTCAGTTTTTTGCCCGTGGCCCCGATCCTGCGCAGTTCCTCAAGCTGGGTCGTCAGGTCGTTGAGCCGGTTACCCAGCATCCGGTAGGTTGTTCCCTGGGTGGCTTTCATGGCTTACCTCTTGAGCTGCAGCAGCGAATTCATCATTTCGTCTATGGTGGAGAGGAACTTGGCCGACGATTCAAAACCGCGCTGGTACTGAATCAGGTCGATCATCTCCTCTTCAAGCGAGACACCGGAATATCCGTCCCGCAGGTTCTGGAGCTGGACCGTGGCATCCTTGGCGCCGCCCAGGGCCAGCTGGTTGCGGCTTGCCTCGATGCCGACGGTTGAGACGATTTTGCCAAAGGCGTTGTCAAAGGTGTCCTGGCCGCCGATGAGGTAGGTGGTCTCCAGGGAGGCGATCTCCAGGGCATTGCGGTTGTCCCCGGGCGCGGCCGGGAATTCCGTTGCCGCCGCCACCTGGTTCGAGTCGGTGAGGGCGACGTTGACATGACGGCTGGCGTTGGCCACCGGCGGTGGCCCGGCCAGGTCATCGAAGAAGATGCGCTGGGTATTGGTGCCGTCCAGGCCGTAGCCGTTCTGGTGCACGTTGTTGACCGCCGAGGTCAGTTCCACGGCCAGGTTGTCGAGATCGGTGCGGAGTCCGGCAATGAAGACATCCCGGGTCTCGAACATGCCCCGGAATTCACCCCCCATGTCCTGCAGGTGGATATCCTTGGTCGTCCCGCCGATGCTGACCTGCAGGTTGACGTCGGAGCCGGTGGTCACAGTCTCGATGGTCATGGCCATGTTACCCTGGACCAGTGGCAGGCCGCCGGGGAGCTGCACCGCCAGCATGCCCTGGCCGTCGGTATAGGTCTGAACGCCCAGGGTGTGGGAAAGGTCCTGTACATAGAGATCCCGCTGGTCACGGGCGGCATTGGCGGTCTGGCCCGATGCCTCGATCAGGTTGATCCGGTCGTTGAGTTTGGCGATCTCGCCGATCTTTTCATTGATGTTGTCGATCTTGGAGACAATGGCATTGTTGATGTTCTCACGGACCGTGTCGAGTTCCTCCGAGGTGTTGCGAAAGGCGTCACCAAGGAGCTGTCCGCGCTGCATGACCATGTCCCGCTCCACCTGGCCGCTGGGATTGGTGGTCAGTTGCTGCCAGGCATCGAAGAAACGGTCCATCTCCGAGGCGATGGATTCATCGGAGATGCTGAAGATCCGTTCCAGTTCGGTCAGGGGGGTGGAACGGCCACTCTCCTCGCCAAAGGCGATGGATTTCTCCTGGAGCTGGCGGCTGATGAAGACGTTGTAGTCACGCTTGACGTTGGAGACTGTCACTCCCTGGCCGACAAAGAAATCGCCGAAGTTGACCGCCGGTATCTGCTCCAGCTCGGCCCGCTGCCTGGAGTATCCATCGGTGTTGACGTTGGCGATGTTGTTGCCGACGATCTCGATGGATTTCTGGTTGGTGGAGAGGCTGGTTTTGCCTGCATTCAGCGCTGTGAGAAGACCGCCCATGTGAGACCTGTCCCTGGTTGTGTTTGCTTGCCGGTGGCTGCAGCCTGCCATGATCGCGACTGCCGGGTTCCGGCCACCGGAGTGTACCTCTGTCCTGTCTATCTTATCGGAATGTCAGGGACAGAGGTTTATCAGAAAATCAGGGGTCAGGGGAGAGAAGGCAGGAATCCGTGAATCCTTGTGCCGTCAGCGGGTAATAGTTCACCGCTGTCAGCAACTACCTGGAAAAGAGCAATACTATGGAACGAAAAGCAGGCCTGCAACGGGACGAGAGCAGATCTCCAGGTCAGGGCCTGCCGAAGGTGGGGAGGGGCGGGGAGTCAGATCCTGCCGGAGAGCAGTCTGCCGTTGACCGTATAACTGGTGGTGGTGCCGGTCTTGCCATAGGTCGTCGGTACGCTCCTGCGGCCGAAGAACTCCATGGTCTCCTGGATCCAGTTCAGGGTCGCCTTGTAGAGGTAGGCGTTGCGCAGGTTTTCCCGCTTGATCTCTTCCGCATACTTCCGGTCATCGGGGTGGATGGCCTCCACCCGGTTGAGCATCTGCAGCAGGGCCTCTTTCCGCTGCATGTCCTCGGCCATGGCGCGGATGTCCAGCTCCTTGGCGTGCTGTCGCTCCAGGAGCAGGAGGTCCCGCAGTTCGATCATCAGTTTCCGCACATCGTCACGGGTCATGTCCCTATCCTTCCTCGACAAGAAATTTCAGCAGGCTGGAAGCGACCTTGTTCAGGTCGGGCTCGTACGATCCATTGGCGACCTGTTCCTTGAGGGCCTGGACCCTGGCCGCACGCTGCGTCTGATCGGTATGGGACGGGGCCTGCATCTGATGTGCCCCCTGGAGAGCTGAAGAGAAGCTTGCACCTTCGGTACCACCGCTCTTGTCCGCCTTCTGCGGATCGGCCGTCCGGCCCGTCTTGCCGACGCCGCCGACCTGGCCAAAACCTCGAATTCCTAAAAATTCAACTGTCATGATGTTCACCTCCGCTGTTCACCGGCCCGGCCGCTGTTTCTGATTCCGCCACCCAGTGCTCCAGTTTTTCCATGACCGCGTCGATGGTGTCATGGGAGATCTGCGGGAGCCAGCCGCCGAAGGCCTTCATAGCCTCCTCGAAGCCCCGGCTGATTCCTTCCCTGATGGCATCGATTCTGGATGGATCGCCGCCAGCAGTGGCCACGGCGAAATCAAATATTCTCTGCGATGTTTTTTCTACACCGAAATATCCGTCCTCGGCAACAAGTTCCTGCGCCTGGTCTGTGGTGAGGGAGGCGATGTCGATCTCACCGTCACCAGTGTCCACGGTGGTGGCGATTCCCTGTTCCGTGAGCAGGCTGGTGACCAGATCCTGCAGTTTCCTGTACGCTGCCTCTTCGTCTACCTCGACCAGGAGAGCCCTGGAATACGTGAGGGCGAAGGTGGTCTCCTGGCGGAGAGTCACCCTGTCCGCGGCCCCGGGCTGTCCGTCTCCGTCGTCCTCTTTCCGGCTTATGGTCGCTTCCAGGCTGGAGCTCTGGTAAACGGTAAGGCTGGTATAGGCCTGCTGGTCATAGCTGATGCTGTCTAACATGTCCCTGCCTCCCTGCAGTGGTTTGCGGGCATCCTTGCCGCGAAACAACCAGGAAATATTTCTCCTGTTAGTTCTTTATCGGCAGCAGGGGGCGGGTTCTTTATGGCTGTCAGGAATTTTTTTTAAAAAAAGCGGAGGCAGGAAAAAAATACGAAAAATTTGGAAGATGGTGTTTTCGGGCCGGGCTGGTCATTTTTTTGACGGCAGAAATTTTTCCATCTGCCGGTACATCTGTTCGGCCAGGCCCAGGCTCTGCTGCCTGGCGATCTCTTCGGCTACCTCGGCATCCATCATGTCCTGATAGATCTCGTGGGCTGTGTCCCGTTCAAAGAGACCGCTGTCCGGGATGTTCTTGCGCATGGCCTTGAAGACCTGCTGAATGAAGATGGCCTCGAAGTCCTGACAGGAACGGCGCAGCGACCTGGCCTCCCGGCCTGCCGCGTCGTTGGCTTCCCGGTTCGGTTCCGCCTGGGGGATAACCGGTCGGGGATCCATGGCGAGTTTCATCATGACAGTTCGTGGATATCAGAGAATTATCAGTTCACCCTGCAGGGCGCCGGCCGCCTTGATGGCCTGGAAGATGGCGATCAGATCACGGGGGGTGGCGCCGATGGCGTTGAGGGCCTTGGCGATCTCGTTGATACTGACACCCATCTCGAGCACCACCAGGTTGCCCTCGTCCTCCACCGCCTCGATGGTCGTCTGCGGCGTGGTTACTGTCTGTCCCGCCGCCAGCGGATTGGGCTGGGAGACCACGGTCGATTCGGCGATGATGAGATTCAGGTTGCCGTGGGAGACCGCGACCTTGGAGATGCGGACGTCCTTGCCCATGACAATGGTGCCGGTCCGCTCGTTGACCACGATCCTGGCCGGGGTGTCGATACGGACATCGATATTTTCCAGGTCCGAGATAAAGGTCACCAGGTCGGCGTCATAGTCCTGGGGCATCAGGACCTTGACCGATCCGGAATCAATGGAGTGGGCGGTGTTGGGGCCGAAACGGCGGTTGATGGCCTCGGCCATGTGGGCGGCGGTGGTAAAGTCCGTGGTCCGCAACTGGTAGAGCAGATCACCGCTGGGCGGCAGGTGATAGTTCACTGCCCGTTCCACCAGGGCGCCGCCGGCGATGCGGCCGGCAGTGGGGAAATTCTTCTGTACCTTGGCCGCCTTGCCGCCAAAGGCGATGGAGCCCACGGCCAGGGGGCCCTGGGCCACGGCATAGGTCTTGCCGTCCGCGCCCTTGAGGGGCGTCATCAGCAGGGTGCCGCCGGAGAGGCTGGTGGCGTCCCCCATGGAAGAGACCATGATGTCGATCCGGGATCCGGGGCGGGCAAAGGGCGGCAGTTCCGCCGTCACCATGACCGCGGCCACGTTGTCGGTCTTCATCCGGCGGAAGACATCAGGGGTGATGGACAGGCCCAGCCGCTTGATCATGTTGATCATGGCCTGCTTGGTGAAGACCGACTTCTTGATATCGTCGCCGGTGCCGTTGAGGCCGATGACCAGGCCGTAACCGAGCAACTGGTTGCTCCGCACACCCTCCAGGTCGGCGATATCCTTGATCCGGGCGGCGCGTGGGGAGACGCTGGCGAGCAGGAGAAGGAGTGCGGTCAGGAAAAGGATGATGAGCTGTTGCCTCTTGTCCATCGTTACCTTGAAGAGCATGGGCATGAATCCTGGATCAGTAAGCGGTCACAGGTACCGCATCTTCGCACGGCCGCTCCTGCCCGCATAGTAGGCTATAGCGGCCAGGAGCGGCCGCACGAACCTCCGGCACCTGAGACCGCTTACAAAAACGAAGTTGATAAATCATGACCTTGTATACCCTGTGAGGGGGTACCTGGATCAGAATGGCCATACGTTGTCGAGGATCCGCATCAGCCAGCCCGGTTTCTGGTTGTCGGAGATGGCACCCTTGCCGGTGTAGGCGATCTGGGCATTGAGGATATTTCCCGAATCCACCGTGTTGTCCGCAGTGACATCATGGGCCCGGACGATGCCGGTCAGATAGATGATCTGGTTTTCGTTGTTGACGATCACGGACTTGCCGCCACGGATCTTCATGTTGCCGTTGGGATAGACCTTGATCACCTGGGTGGTCAGGGTGGCGACCAGGTCCTCCTTGCGGGTGATCTTGCCGGATCCCTTGAACTTGTTGGTGAAATCCGCCTTGACCAGCTCGGACATGTTCAGGCGCGGATTGTTTTCCTGAAAGACCTTTTCATAGCCGAACAGGGTGGGGATGCCGGCGGTCATGCTGGTGTCGCGGCCGGTCTCGGTGGAGGCCTCCTTGGTGGCGCTGGCCTTTTCCTTGATGATGACGGTGACGATATCGCCCACATGATGGGCCTTGAGATCGGCCAGCCAGTTGCCCTGGTCACCGGTCCAGATGGTGCCGGGTGACTGGGGTTCCGGCTCCTTGACCACTGCCGGCTCGAGCGGTTCCGGCACCCTGACCACCTCGGGCTGGCGGTCGGCGCAGCCGGCCAGGAGCAGGAGCAGGACGGGTATGAGGATCCATTGTCTGCGCATGATTAAAACTCCACTGACACAATCCCCGGGGCATCCACCCGGCAGTAGACATACTTGCTGGAACTGACGTTCTTCACCCGGATGATCTCTCCGGTGCGGCCGTCACGGGCGGCAATGCCGGTGGTCGAGATGCGCATGGGCCCCCGGATGGCGAATATCTTGACCAGCTCGCCCTTACGGATCACCGGTGGCTGTTCCAGGTGCCGCTGTTCGATGGCCCGACCCGAGTAGATGGTCCGCCTGGTCTGCATGCCGATGACCTTGTCCAGGGAAAGCACCGGGTCCTTGAGGGTGGCGATATCGCGCCGGCTCATGGTGACCTGGTCCGGCAGGATCACGGTTCCCTTCTTCAGGTTCACCGTGGCTGTGGCAACCGGGGCCAGGGCCTCCAGGTGACCGCGCACCGTGCAGTTTTTCACGGTCCTGCCGTCTACCTTGAAGAGGATGGAAAAACTGGAGCTGCCCAGGATCTCCGGCCGGGACGGGGTGACGCTCCAGGTCAGGTCACCGGTGGGCAGGATGATCTCCGACGGCGCCTGGATGGAGGTGAAGCGGAACTCGGCCCTGGGCAGCCGGTCCATGTTGTCGGCCAGGAATCCGGCAATGATCTCTTTGAGTCGCTCACGGTCAATGCGGACACCCCTGCGGTGCACCGAGATCCTGTCCGCGCCCCGCCAGACGACACCCGATGCCGCCGGGGTATTGCGGATTCGGGCGATGACCGTCATTGCCTGCAGTTCCCGGTCGGTGCCGGGTGCCGGTGCCAGGGCCACCTCGAGAGCGGCAAGGGTCCCGGCCCGGCCGCCGGCGGGCGAGATGTCGGCGATATCGCCCAGGGTGACCCTGCGGCCGCTGACCGTGGCCGTCTCATGGAAAACGACCTCCACGGCACCGGCAGAGAGCGGCAGCAGCAGGAGAATGCTGAGAAGCGGAAGAAGCAGGGGGGGCGAAGGTTTCATTGTCTTGCTACACCATGTTGGTGGTGGTCTGCATCATCTCATCCGAGGTGGAGACCACCTTGGAGTTGATCTCAAAGGCCCGCTGGGTGGTGATCATGTTGGACATCTCCTCCACCATGTTGACGTTGGAGTTTTCCAGGTACTGGTGGAGGAGGGTGCCGTAGCCGTCCGTACCCGGCGTGCCGATGGTGGGGGTTCCCGATGCCTCGGTCTCCCGGTAGAGGTTGCGGCCGATGGAGAGCAGGCCGGCGTTGTTGACAAAGGTGACCAGGTCGATGGTGCCCAGCTCGGTGGACTCGGTATCGTCCCCCAGGATGGCGCTGACCACGCCGGTTTCGGAGATCGTGATCTGTCGCGCATTTTCCGGGATGGTGATCTCCGGGATCAGGGGATAGCCGTCCGAGGTGGTCACCCGGCCGTCGCCGTCGCGCTTGAAGGCCCCGGCCCTGGTATAGGCGAGGTTGCCGTCCGGCAGTTCGATCTGGAAAAAACCGTCACCCTCGATGGCCACGTCCAGATCGTTGCCCGTCTGCACGATATCGCCCTCGGTAAAGATCTTGGTCACCGCGCCCGGCCGCACACCCAGGCCGACCTGGATGCCGGTGGGTGATCTGGTGTCGGCAGAGGTGGGGCTGCCCGGCACCTTGACCACCTGGTAGATGAGATCCTGGAAGTCGGCCCGGCTCTTCTTGAAGCCGGTGGTGGAGACGTTGGCCAGGTTGTTGGCAATGACGTCCAGGTTCAGGTTCTGGGCGCTCATACCGGTTGTCGAAGTCCACAGTGATCGCATCTGCTGTCCTCGTCCTGATGTGTTGACGGAGTATCCGCTGTCCGGGATCAGCCGACAGTGCCCAGTTCGCTCTGCCGTTGGCCCAGGGTCGAGTAGCTTTTCAATACCTTGTGCAGTGCCTCGAACTTGCGCTGGGTGTCAATCATCCGCACCATCTCCTCCATCATGTTGACATTGGAGGTCTCGAGGCTGCCCTGGATGACCCGTGCCGATTCGGCGACCTGCTCGCTGGCACCGCTTTGCAGGGTATAGAGGCTGTTGCCGATCTTTTTCAGGCGGCTGGTGTCACTGACCGTGAAGACCTGCAGCCGCGCACCGGCAGGCGTGCCGTTCACCGAGATGTTGCCCTGTTCGTCTATGGAGATGGGCTTGCCCACGGCGTCGGGGAGCTGGATCTCCTGGCCGGAGTCACCGAGAACCGCAAAGCCGTCCGTGGTCTTCAGGGTGCCGTTCTGGTCCAGGGCAAAGCTGCCCACACGGGTATAGGAGGTCGTGCCCCGGCTGCGGATCTTGAAGAACCCTTTGCCCTCGATGGCCACATCCAGCGAGCGGCCGGTCTGCCGCAGGGGGCCCTGGCTGAAATCGGTCTCGATGCGGCGGATGCGGCTGTAGTTGATGCCCCTGGTCTGCCGCGTCTGCCGGCTGCCGCGGAGCATGGACTCAAAGCTGATCCGGTCCCTCTTGAAGCCGGTGGTGGAGACATTGGCCAGGTTGTTGGCAATGTTGGCCATGGCCTGTTCTCTGGCCACGGCACCGCTGAGAGCGCTGTATTTTCCTGAAACCATGGTGTCTGTTCGTCACAGTTCGATGCAATCGGCAACTGCCTTGAGATACGGAGACGTTTACGTCTGTTCCCTGTCCGTGTGAGGGGGTTGCTGCACCCATCCTATCTGATACTTCGGTATTCCGGAGCTCTTTCTTTAATGATTTCGTAACGGTTCATGATTCGTCACAGCTCCCCGCCATCGGCAACCGTTCCCCCCGTCCGCAGAGTCCACCTGCTGCGGAACCGGTACCTTTTACCGGCCCGACAGGCTGCTCAGGGTCACCAGCTGCCCTGCCTCGTTGATCGAGATGCCCAGGATGGAGGCGATCTCCTCGGCCGACATGCCCCGGGCCACCATCTGGGACAGGATCCTGTATTTCTCCGGTGCCTCTCCCGCCATGCCGTGCCGGACGACCGGTTCCGGTCCCGCCGGCCGGGCGGTCCCGCGGGCCCGGCTCAGCGACTGCCGGAGAGAGGCGTCAAAGGCGGCGGTCGGTTCTTCGAGAGCTGCCCTTATCTTGTCCTGCAGCTTCCTGATCCTCTCTGATTCTTTTTTCTGCGCCCTCTGCCGGAGATGGAGCCGGATCAGCACGCCGGCCAGCAGGAACAGCAGCAAGGGAAGAATCCAGTGGAAAACAAGGTCTGATATACCCATGACGACTCCTCGTGACTGGTTACGTGGTCCGCAACCCTGCGATAAGCACAGTTCCGGACGGTTGTTGCCGGTGGCGGTGAACTCCTGCCATTGTCTCATTCTGCCCAGAGATCGGCATTCAGCATCTTGACCCGCAGCTTGACCAGGGCCTGGCTGTGCAGCTGCGAGACCCTGCCCTCGGAGACGCCGATCACCTCGGCGATCTCTTTCTGGGTCAGCTCCTCGTAGTAGTAGAGGGAGATGACCAGCCGTTCCTTTTCCGAGAGTTCCTCCAGGATGTCGGCGATGATGGCGGTGATCTCCTGGTTCTCGATCATCTCCAGCGGTGTGGGGCCGGCCTCGGCATCCGCCAGGTTATCGAGAAAATTCCGGCCCGCCTCAGTGTGGTCCAGGGCCTCGTGCAGGCTCACGCAGCCCAGATGGCTGACCTTGGCGAGCAGATCGTGGTACTCCTCCAGGGTGAGATCCATGGCCTCGGCCATCTCCTCTTCCTCGGGGGAGCGCCCCAGCTTGCGTTCCAGGCGCAGCATGGTCTGGGTCAGCCGGTTCTGTTTTTCCCTGAGCGAGCGGGAGAACCAGTCCAGCTTGCGCATCTCGTCGAGGATGGCGCCGCGGATCCGGTATTCGGCAAAGGTATTGAACTTGACCCCCTTGGAGGCATCGAACTTGTTGGCCGCATCGATCAGGCCCACCATGGCGGCGCTGGTCATGTCGTCCCTGCTCATGAACGATGGCACCTGGGGTACCATCCGCTGGACCACCAGCTCCACCAGAGGCATGTGCTCTCTGATCAGCTGGGAACGGTCATCGAGTGGTGGTACCGGTGGATACATCGCTGTCCATTGTTTCTTTTTCCCCGGAATCCGGCCGGGCCGGCCCGGAGTGTCTTTCCTGCGGCATGGGGCTGTCTGCCCGGTTTCTGTGAACTATCTGTTGCCCAGATCGAGAAGCCGTTTCCAGAAGAACTGGATGGATCCCTTGGGTTCCACGTGCTCCGGCTCCCTGACGATGCTCCTGGCCAGGGCGGCAAAGGCGTTGCTGGTCCTGGAGTCCGGATAGAGCTGGACCATGACCTGCTGCTTGCGGATGGCCTCCACCATCAGTTTGTCCCTGGGGATGGAGCCCATGTAGTCGATGGAGATGTCCAGGTAGCGGTTGGCCACCATGGTCAGCTTGCGGTAGACGTCCAGGGCCTCTTCCTCGCTTTTGATGAAGTTGACGATCAGGTTGAAATGTTTTTCATGGTACTGGTTGGACAACAGCTTCATCAGGGCATAGGCATCGGTGATGGCCGTGGGCTCGGGCGTGGTCACAACCAGGATCTCCTGGGCGGCGGTGTTGAAGTAGGTCACGTTCTCCGAGATTCCGGCCTCGGTGTCAATGAGGACAAAGTCGAAGTCGTTGTGCATCGCATCCAGCGCCTCCAGCAGGCGCATCTTCTGCTGTGAATCCAGCCTGGTGAAGCGCTGGACACCGGATCCGGCCGGCAGGATCCGGATTCCCTCCGGTCCCTCGATGAGTATGGAGGAGAGATCATGGTCACCGGCAAAGAAGTGGTTCAGGTTGTAGCCCGGCGCCAGACCGAAGACGACATCGATGTTGGCCAGGCCCAGGTCGGCGTCCAGGATCAGGACCCGTTTGCCCATCTTCGCCAGCAGGACCGCGGTATTGGCGACAACCGCAGTCTTGCCGACGCCGCCCTTGCCGCTGGTGACCGAGAAGACCCGCGTGGCGTGCTGGCGGCCGGGGTTTTCTTCTTCGGTATCGTGGTTCATGGCCCGCAGTGTTGTTGCCTGGTCGGGGCGGAGCGCTTGATCAACCATTGCTTCCAGTCCTGTGGTCGTTCATGATGAGGCCTGCCAGGAGTTCCGGATCCGGGACAATGATGTCTTCCGGCACCCGTTGACCGTTGGTGATGAAGGAGACCGGTGTTCCGTCGGCACGGTGGACGTTCAGGAGGACGCCCAGTTGGCCGCATTCGTCGATCTTGCTGAAGATGACCCTGCTGATCTCCAGACGGCGGAAACGTTCGATGGTGGCCAGCAGTTCCTGCTCCCTGGTGGTGGCGGAGAGGAGCAGGTGGTTCTCGATGCCTAGGTCAGGATCGAGAAATGTTGCCATCTCCTGGAGTTCGTGATCGTTTCTCGGGCTGCGGCCGGCAGTGTCGATGAGGATCAGCTCGCAGTTGCGGTGTGTACGCAGGGCCTGCCGGAGCTGGGACGGCCTGATGACCACCTCCACCGGCAGTCGCATGATCTCGCCGTAGACCTTGAGCTGCTCCACGGCAGCGATACGATAGGTGTCGATGGTGATCAGGGCGATGCGACCGCCGAACCGGTGGAGGTAGTTGGCCGCGATCTTGGCGATGGTGGTGGTCTTGCCCGCGCCGGTGGGCCCGACGAGACTGATCCGCCGCTGCCTGGTCTGGCGTACGGAAAGGATGTCACTGTCCACCCGCAGCATGGAGGCGATCCGGCGGCCGAGCAGTCCGGCAAGCGCCGCATGGTCGAGGGCGCCAGGATCCGTCACCTCCCTGCGGGCCGCGTCGGCCACGAGCCCGGCGGTTTGTTCGTCCAGGCCCCGTGCCCGCAGCAGGCGCAGGACCGGGTCATTGTCCGTTGCCCAGTCGCCTGCGCCGGCCTGGACCCTGTCAACGGCCGGAGGCGCCTTTTCCATGCCGGCAAGGCGGCTGCTCAGGCTCTGGACCAGGCTGCGCAGTTCGGAGAGCTCGTCCCTGATCCTGTCGCCACGTTCCTCTGTCGCTGCCGCAGCAGGCCGGGAGGTATCCGGCTGCCGCTGCCAGATCCGATCGTAGGTGAGGCTGTTGTCTTCGGGACGTACACTGAGCCGTGCCCGGGATCGTTTCGCCCGTTTCGGCGCAGGTGGCGGCACCTGGTCCGAGCGTTCGTTCCATGCGGTATCCACGGCAGCGGTGATCTCCATGATCGGCCTGCCCATCATGCCCAGGCCGCCGCGGCGGACCTTGCGCGTCGACAGGATAAGGGCGTCGGGGCCCAGTGCCTCCTTGACCATCTTCAGACCGCTGGCCATGTCGCTGGCCTCAAAGACTTTAACCTGCATCGATGGTTACCGTTCCAAGGGATTTGATCTTCATGTTGGAGGCGATCTCGTTATGGGAGAGAACCGCCAGGCTCGGGAAGTAGCGCTCGGTCAGCCTGCGGACATGGGGCCTGATCTGCGGCACCACCAGCAGGACAGGCTGCTGACCTCCAGGGAAGGAGGAGAGGAGGTTCGCGAGGCTGTCCAGGATCTTCTGGGCGATCTGCGGGTCCAGGGCCAGGTAGCTGCCATGTTCGCGGTGCTGGATGGCGTTCTGGATGATCTCTTCCACCTTGGGATCCATGGTGATCACCTCGATGGTGCCGTCCGGCCGGGCATGGGCCTGGGAGATGGACCGGGAGAGGGCGTGGCGGACGTACTCGGTCAGGACGTCGGTATCCTGGGTCATGGGGGCATAGTCGGCCATGGTCTCCAGGATGGTGCGCAGGTCGCGGATGGAGACGCCCTCGCGCAGCAGGTTCTGCAGGACCCGCATGATGGTGCCCAGATTGAGGATGTTGGGCACCAGTTCCTCCACCAGCTTGGGATAGGTCTTGGCCAGGTTGTCGAGCAGGTTCTGGGCCTCCTGGCGGCCCAGCAGTTCATGGGCATGCTGCTTGATGACCTCGCTGATATGGGTCGCCATGACCGTGGTGCAGTCGACCACGGTATAGCCGGCGACCTGGGCCTGTTCCCTCTGCTCCTCGGTGATCCAGATGGCGGGCAGGCCAAAGGCGGGCTCCCGGGTGGGGATACCCTTGATGGTCTCGGTGACCGTGCCCGGATCCATGGCCATGTAGTAGCCGGGCATGATCTCGGCCGTGGCGATCTGGACCCCCTTGAGGCTGATGACATACTGGTTGGGGCTGAGCTGCAGGTTGTCCTTGATGTGGATCGGCGGCACGATGAAGCCCGAGGTCAGGGCGAACTGCTTGCGGATGGACTGGATACGGGCCAGGAGCTCACCGTCCTGGGCCGCGTCCACAAAGGGGATCAGGCCATAGCCCACTTCCAGCTCGATGAGATCCACGGTGAGCATCTGCTCATAGTCTTCCTCGGCCTTGACCGTCGGTTCCGGACGTTCGATTCCGGCCTCGGCCTCGGCTTCCCGTTCAGCCCTGTCCAGCCGGTAGGCCGCATAGACGAGCGCCGAGGCGATTATGAGAAAGGGGATCACCGGCAGACCCGGGATGAGGGCGAAGAGAAGGAGGATGCCGGCAACCACCCACAGGGCCTTGGTGTAGCGGGTGAACTGTTTGCGCAGGTCGTCGCCGAAGTTTTCCTGGCCCGAGGAGCGGGTCACCAGCATGCCGGCGGCGGTGGAGATGATAAGCGCCGGCACCTGGCCGACCAGGCCGTCGCCGATGGTGAGGATGGTGTAGTTCTGGGCCGCCTCGGCCATGGGCATGCCCTTCTGCAGCACGCCGATGACAAAGCCGGCGCCGATGTTGATCAGGGTGATGATGATGCCGGCAATGGCGTCACCGCGCACGAACTTGGAGGCACCGTCCATGGCGCCGTGGAAGTTGGCCTCGTCCGAGATCTCCTCCCGGCGGCGGCGGGCCTCTGCCTCGTCGATGAGACCGGCGTTGAGGTCGGCGTCGATGGCCATCTGCTTGCCCGGCATGGCATCCAGGGTGAAGCGGGCCGCCACCTCGGCGATACGGCCGGCGCCCTTGGTGATGACGATGAAGTTGATGATGACCAGGATGACAAAGATCACCAGGCCGACCACATACGAGCCTCCGACCACGAACTGGCCAAAGGCCATGATCACGGAGCCGGCGGCCCGCGGCCCCTCGTTGCCGTGCAGGAGGATGAGCCGGGTGGAGGCCACGTTGAGCGAGAGCCTGAACAGGGTGGTGGCCAGCAGGAGGGAGGGAAAGACAGAGAACTCCACCGCCTTGTCCGTATACAGGCTGATGATCAGGATCAGTATGGCCAGGGTGATGTTCATGGACAGGCAGAGGTCCAGGATCATGGGCGGCAGGGGGATGATCATCAGCATCAGGATGCCGATCAGTCCCAGCGAGGCCCATATATCACTGCGCTGGAGCAGATCCCGGAACCGGATCTGGCCGAGAAAGGTCTGTTGCTCTGCCCGTTCCATGGGGTGCGTGCCGTTACTCTCCGTTCTGGCCCGTCGCGCGGGTCTTCATCTGGTCCGTTCCCTTGAGCGAGTAGACATAGGCCAGGATCTCGGCCACGGCCTTGAACAGCTCCTCGGGAATCGTCTGTCCGATCTCCACCCTGGAATGCAATAATCTTGCCACGGGCGGGTTCTCCACCAGGGGAACATCGTGTTCCCTGGCCAGTTCCCGGATCCTCCCGGCCACCAGGTCACGGCCCTTGGCCAGGACTACCGGCGCATCCATGGTCTGGTTGTCATACTTGAGGGCAACGGCGATACGGGTGGGGTTGGTGATCACCACGTCGGCCTCGGGCACCGCGGCCATCATCCGCTGCCGGGCCATCTGCTGCTGGATGGAACGGATTTTTGACTTGATGTGCGGATCGCCTTCGGTGTCCTTCATCTCTTCCTTCTGTTCCTGCTTGGTCATCTTCATCTTCTCTTCCATCTCCCAGCGGACAAAGCCGTAGTCCAGGATGGCGAGAAAGATCATGATGGCGCAGACCTTCATCATCACCAGGGTGGCGATTCGGCCGAGGAAGGCGATGGTCTGGCCCACGGCCATGTCGCCGAGCAGCAGGGCCTGGTCGAACTCGCCGGCAATGGTCCTGTAGGAGACCCAGGCGATGAGCAGGACCTTGAGGATGGACTTGACCACCTCCACCAGCGAGCGTTTGGAAAAGAAGCGGGCCATGCCCTTGATGGGGTCGAGCTTGTTGAGGTCAGGTACCAGGGGCTGGGTGGTGAAGAGCCAGCCGATCTGCATCACCGTGGACAGGAAACCGACCACCAGGGAGACCAGAAAGAGCGGCCCCATGATAATCCCCAGCTCGCGGAAGATATAGAAGGTGAACTGCATGAACAGGGCCGGGGTGAGGGGATGGTCGCCGCTGTGGGCCCAGACCGAGGTGACGAGGTTTGTCATCTCCTTCCAGAAGAAGGGGGCGTAGAAGAACCAGAACAGCAGCAGCATGGTGAACATGGCCGCGGTCTGTACTTCCCTGCTCTGGGCGACCTGGCCCTTTTTCCTGAAGTCTTCCCTTCGTTTCGCCGAAGGGGCTTCGGTACGTTCGCCGGTGGGGGTGTCTTCAGCCATGGTTCAGGTAACAGGTCTCAGGACACAGGGAACAGGTTGGTGACGGTAGGTATGTGGTGCTTCCGTACCTGAAGACAATGCAAGTGACAGGCCTGAATCTGGAAGCAGGGAAAGGCACGGAGGGAAGGGGGAATATGAGGATGTTACCGCAGCAGTTGGAGAAGCTGGAAGAAGCTGGTACCGATGGTGTCAAATTCACGACGCAGGATGAGCAGGGTCATGTTCAGGGTCAGGCCGATGACCAGTAACGCGATACCGATGTTCATGGGAAAGGAGAGCATGAAGACGTTGAGCTGGGGAAAGACCCGCGCCAGGATGCCCAGCACCATGTTGGAGATCAGGAGCAGGGCCAGGACCGGGGCGCTGAACTTGATGCCGAGCAGGAACATGTTGCTGCCCAGGTGCATGAGCATGGGCACGGCGTCGCCGGAGAAATCGAGATGCCCGGGCGGCAGGAGGATGTAGGACTCGACAATGGCGCGGAAGAAGATGTGGTGGATGTCCAGGGCCAGGAAGATGAGAATGGCGAGCACGTTCTGGAACTGGCTCATCAGGGAGAGCTGCTGGGTGGTCTGGGGATCGAAGATGTTGGCCGCGGCAAATCCCATCTGGTAGCCGATGATGGTGCCGCCGAAGCTGACCGCGGTGAAGATGAGCTGGGCGATGAGGCCGAGCATCAGGCCGATGAGGGCCTCGTTGACCATGAGCAGGCCGAAGTCGACCAGGGTGAAGCTGGTCTTCGGCGTGTAGCGGGCCATGAGGGGAAACAGGATTATGGCCGTGGCAAAGGCCAGGCCCACCTTGAGCTGAGGCGGGACCTGGCGGCTGTTGAATACCGGGATGGCGGCCACCAGGGCGGCGACCCGGGAGAGGCAGAGGAGGAAGTTCTGGAACTGCTGGAGAGGAATGAGCTGGATATCCATGATCCGCAATAGTTCGCCGCCATCGGCAACTGCCGAAAAATGCCGATACTGTTACCGCGGCGGTTACCGGCCGATGGTGGCGATGCCGCCGATGATGCCGGTGGTGAAGGTGATGAGCAGGTTCATCAGCCAGGGGCCGAAGATGAGCAGGGTGACGAAGACGGCAACGATCTTGGGGATAAAGGTCATGGTCTGCTCGTTGATCTGGGTGGCGGCCTGAAAGACGCTGATGATCAGGCCGACGACCATGGCGGCGATGAGCATGGGGCCGGAGGCCAGCAGCACGGTTTCCACCGCCTTTCTGCCGATATGGACGACTGTTTCCGGGCTCATGGAATTCTTCTCCTTTGTATGCGGGTGAACTGGTACATCGGCTCAGCCGAAGCTCTGCATCAGCGAGCCGACCACCAGGTTCCAGCCATCAACCAGGACAAAGAGGAGCAGCTTGAAGGGCAGGGAGATGATGATGGGCGGCAGCATCATCATGCCCATGGACATGAGGACGCTGGCCACGATCATGTCGATGACCAGAAAGGGAACATAGATCATGAAGCCCATCTGGAAGGCCAGTTTCAGCTCCGAGAGCATAAAGGCCGGAATCAGGATCATGGTGGAGATATCCTTGCGGTCCTCGGGTTGCTCCTGCCTGGTGATCTCGATGAGGAGCTGGAGCTCATCCTCCTGCACCTGGGAGAACATGAACTCGCGCATGGCCTCCACGGTCCGGTCCAGGGCCTGCTGCTGGGTGATCTGCTGCGCCATGTAGGGCTGGAAGGCCGTGGTGTTGATCCGGTCGATGACCGGCGACATGATGAAAAAGGTCAGAAACAGTGCCAGGCCGATGATGATCTGGTTGGGTGGCATGTTCTGGGTGCCCATGGCCTGGCGGACAAACCCGAGCACGATGACGATGCGGGTAAAGGCCGTGGTCATCAGCAGGATGGCCGGCGCCACGGAGAGGATGGTCAGGACAAAGAGGACCTGCAGGGCTGTGGAGACCTCCTGCGGCCCTGTCGCCTCCTTGATGCCCAGGGAAAGGGTGGGCAGGTTGACCGCCCGGGCGGTGCCGTCCAGCAGGAGGAGAACCAGCAATGTCGGCAGGAGGATCCGTTTCACGATTCCCGCTCCAGAAGCTGTTCAAAGTCGGATGCGGCCGGAGCGGAGTCGCCCGGGACCCGGGACAGGTCAGCCAGCAGCCTGATGTTGCCGGCGCTGATGCCCAGCAGCAGCTCGCGGCCACGCA
This sequence comes from Desulfobulbaceae bacterium, assembly GCA_026987195.1. Classification (GTDB taxonomy): domain Bacteria; phylum Desulfobacterota; class Desulfobulbia; order Desulfobulbales; family Desulfobulbaceae; genus DRKI01. Next base: position 33,396 of record JALSNC010000090.1, read on the forward strand.
CCTCGACCAGGGCCAGGCTGGTTTTGGGCATGAGGTGCCGGAGCTCGACGACCCTGATGGCGCCACCGCGCAGAGCCGCCGGTCCCAGGCGCCGCCGGGCCAGGGCATAGATGATCAGGATCAGTCCCGCCACCACGGCCAGGGCCCAGATCATCTGCAGGACAGCGGAGCCCATGGAAAGGGACTCGGCCGCTCCGGCCGGGGCGGGAAGGAGAAGGACCACGGAGATGACCAGCAGGAACAGCATCAGCCCAGTCGCTTGATCCGGTCCGACTGGCTGACCACCTCGGTCAGCTTGATGCCGAACCGGTCGCCCACCTTTACGGCCTCGCCTCGGGCAATCAGCCTGGAGTTGACATAGAGATCCAAAGGCTCTCCGGCCAGCTTGTCCAGTTCCACCACATAGCCCTCGCCCATCTGCAGCAGATCCTTGAGCAGGATGCGGGCCCGGCCCACCTCCACCGAGACCTGGAGCGGGACGTCGAAGAGGAACTCCAGTTCGCGCGAGAGCGGGTCCTCCTGTTCCCGGGGTTCACCGGAGGGGGCGGGGCCGGTCTCTTCCAGCAGCTCCGCGGTCTCTTCCGGCTGCAGCTTTTCCGCGCCGATGTCGGTATCCATAGGTTCGTTGGTTTCCATGGCAGGTCTTCCTCCCCGTGTTGTAACAGTTCACCGCTATCGGCAACTACCTGCAACTAGCGGCACTTTTACCCCGTGTTGCGGGAGGCCGGGATGTCCCGGCCGGAAATGTTGGTTGCCGGGCGTGATGCAGCGGGTTCCTGCCTCCGCGTCCGGGTCTGTTCGCTGTTCTGCCGGCCCTGTGTCAGCCGGTGGTGTCGGCCACCGGTTCCTGGATCCGGGTATTCTCCGGCCCGGGCTGGCGTCCGTTTCGTTCACTGTACAGGCCGGTGACGTGGAAGGCCTTCCTGCCGTTCCGTTCACCGGGAACGGCAAGGAACTTGGGCTTGTCCTCGACAACGATGGTCAGTGGCTGGTCCGGGTCGTAGCCGAGCTCGATGATGTCGCCCTCCTTCATGTCAAGGATCTGGCGGATGCTCATCTCCAGCAGGCCGGAGCGGGCGATCACCGTTGCCTCCATCTCCAGGGTCTCGCGGGCCAGGACCTTGCCCCAGGTATAGGAGGCCTGGGCCACCGTGACAATCTCCTTGAATTTCTCCCGCAGCGGTTCCAGGGTCAGGTAGGGAATGATGAGTCGCATGGATCCGGCCTGCTTGCCGGCGATCATGAAGCTGAAACTGGTCACCAGGACCTCGGTCTCGGCATCGACGATGTTGACCAGACGGAAGTTGTTTTCCACCTTCAGCAGCTTCGGTTTGAGGGTGATGACCGGCCGGAAGGCCTTCTGCAGGTCGTGGCAGATGCCCTGCATCATGTTTTTGAGGATATTGATCTCGATGGTGGTCAGGTTGCGGGCCAGGGCATGGGACTCACTGATGATCGCCGAGCCGAGCATGATCTCGAGCAGGGTGAAGGCGAGCAGCGCATCGAGATGGAACAGGCAGCCGTACTTGAGGGGATCGGTACTGTAGATGCCGATGGCCCCCTGGTTTTTCAGGTCGAGGATGGAGTTCTGAAAGGAGGTGGTGCTGATCTCCTCCCGGTGCACGGAAAAGGTGCGCTGCAGCTGGTTGGTCAGGGTGGTACCGAAGTTGCGGGTGAAGGTGTCAAGGATGATATCCAGGTTGGGGATCCGCATCCCTCCCTTGTCCTCGTCATGGACATAGACCTGGAAGATGTCCACATCCTGCACCGGCTTGGGTATGGGGCCGCCCGGTCCACCCTCGTCAATGGAATCGGTGGAGACCTGGCCGGTGCGGATCGCCGCCAGCAGGTCGGCTATTTCCTCCTTGCTGAGAATCGGTTCCAAGGTTTCGACCTCACTGCACCACAAAATCGGTCAGGTAGATGTTCTTGACCCGGCCGGTCTTGAGAAAGGAGTTGATTTTGCTTTTCAGCTCCGCCTTCAGCTGTTTCTTTCCCTGGAGATCCTGGAGTTCCTCGAAGGTCTTGTTGCCCACCAGCAGCAGGATGGCGTCCCGGATCTGCGGCATCCGCTGCTGGGCCTCTTCCAGCACCTTGTCGTTGCTGAGTTCCAGGGTCATGGAGGCCTTGACATAGTGGTTGGTGTCCTGGCTGATGATATTGACGATAAATTCGTCGATATTGAGCATGGGCCCGATATCCGCCTCCTGCTCTGCCGTAGGTTCAACCATCTTGACCTGCTCCGGTGTCTGGTCCTCGGGCGGCGGTTCCTTCTTGAGGACCAGGAAATAGACCGCCGCGCCGATGCCGGCCAGGAGCACCACGGCCGCAACAATGATGATGATCAGTTTCTTGCTCTTGCCGCCTTCCTCGGGCGGGTTGGTTCCGGTATCCTTGTCAGCCATGGGCTGTCTCTCCTCTGGAGTGGGTTTATCTGAAAATCAGAAGGCCGGAAATCGTAAGAGTTCACCGCTATCGGCAATCACCCGAAAAGACCGATACTTTTGGTCAAAGTTCAGCAGCACGCCATCTGCCCGGTTTTTAACATCTGCTGTGTCCGCTCCTGCATGCATGCCGCTGCCCTAGAACGGTATGGTGCGGCCCTGTCCGCTGCGCTCTCCTGACGGGAGCCGGTTGCTGCGGAGCACGAAGTCGACCCTTCTGTTCTTTGCCCGGTTCTCCTTACTGGTATTGGGAACCACCGGCCTGGTGTCACCGTAGCCCACTGCGGACATCCGGTCGATGGAAAAGAGCTTGCCCCGGTTGTAGAACCGCATGACCGCCACGGCCCGGGCCACGGAAAGGTCCCAGTTGGACATGGTCCTGGATTTGACCGGCCGGTCGTCGGTGTGGCCTTCGATACGCATGGTCATGGGCAGTGGCCGGACGATATCGGCGATCTTGCGCAGCAGCGGGTAGGAGGAGGGGTTGAGCGTCGCCTTGCCGGGATCAAAGAGCACGGAGTCGTTGATGCGCAGGACAATGGAATCGTTGTCCCGTTTGAGGACATCGACCTCGTCGTCGATCTTGGTCAGTTCGATATCGGTCTTGATCCGCTTGAAATACTTGATCGCTGTTTCCTGCGGGATGGGCGAAAATTTCGCCACCGGCGGCGAGGGCAGGATGGGAAGGCTGAACTTGGTGGGCGCGGCCTTGGTGCGCCAGCCAAAGGCATCCTTGATGGAGGTCTTGGCCTGGATGAACTTGACCGGATCCATGGAGGCCATGGAAAGAAGAAGGACGAAAAAGGTCAGCAGCAGGGTGACCAGGTCACTGAAGGTGACCATCCACAGGGGGGCGCCTGCCGGGCATTCCTGTTCCTTTTTTGCCATCGTCTCGCCGCCTTTACCTGTTGAAGACCGACTCGCGCAGTTTGGGCGCGATATAGGCGTGGAGCTTCTGTTCCATGACCCTGGGGTTCTCGCCCGAGAGGATGGATTCCATCCCCTCCACGATCAGCGTCTTCTGCAGCAGTTCGGTTTTTGACCGGGTTTTGAGCTTGCCGGCCATGGGATTGAAGAGGATATTGGCCAGCACGGCACCGTAAAAGGTGGTCAGCAGGGCAACGGCCATGGCCGGGCCGATGGATGAGGGATCGCTCATGTTCTGCAGCATCTGGACCAGGCCGATGAGGGTACCCACCATGCCCATGGCGGGCGAGATGGTACCCAGCGAGGTCAGGATCTCGGCGCCCATGCCGTGGCGTTCCTGGATATAGTCAATTTCGGTGTTGAGCATGGATTTGAGATCGTCGGGTTCCTGGCCGTCCACGGCCATCTGCAGGGCCTTGACCAGGAACTGGTCTTCCACCGTGTCGATGGATCCCTGCAGGGAGAGGATACCTTCCTTGCGCGCCTTGTTGGCAAACTCCATGAGCTGGGCAATGAGCTTGTTGGTGTCCTCTTCCTTGAAGAGAAAGGTCTTCTTGACCACGTTGACCATGCTGAGCACATCCGACAGGGGAAAATTGATCAGAGCAACACCTGCGGTGCCGCCGAAGACGATGAGCATGGAGGGGACGTCGATGAAGATGCTCAGGCTGCCACCCTGGAGAATGGCCATGAGCATCAGGCCGAACGAGGCGGCGATACCGATTATGGTTGCAATGTCCAAGTCTGATCTTCCCGGTTGACGAAAAAAAAGAGGGCCGGCCGGCGCAGGCGTTGCCGGCAGGGCCGATATCGCGGTGGATTGTACACCCTTAGCTGAAGTTTACTGTATTTGCCGTCAGCCAGTCAACGTATCAACCGGAACTTTGCAAGTAAAATGCCAGGGATCGGCCAGTGGCCGGAAGAGGGGGGACGTAAGCGCTCACAGGAGCCGCATCTCTGCACGGTCGTGCCTGCCCGCATAGGGAGGCTATAGCGGCCAGGCACGCCTGCACAAATCTGCGGCCCCTGAGAGCGCTTACATCATTGTGGTCGGACAAACCGATGGTTAGCCATCCCGTGAGGGGGTACGGGAGGACAGTTGGCTGGGGCTCCATGGCCTTCTGCGGTTGCCGCCGGAGAGGGGAGTGGAAAAAGACAAAAGGCCATGCACCGCAAACGGGTGCATGGCCCAGGTCCGGACAGGTGACGGTTTTTTGACAGCCGGCTATCGTTTGAGATTGATCAGCTCGCCCAGGAGTTCGTCGACCGTGGAGATGATCTTTGAATTGGCCTGGAAGCCGCGCTGGATGGTGATCATCTTGACAAACTCCTGCCCCATGTCGACATTGGACTGCTCCAGCGAGTTGGTGAAGATATTGCCCAGCTCCGGACCCGGCAGGCCGACACGCGGTGTGCCGGAATCGGTGGTGGCCGTGTAGAGGTTGGAGCCGGCAAGAGACAGGCCGTTGGGATTCTTGAACTTGGCCAGCACCAGGCTGGAGATTTTGACCTTCTCGCCGTTGGAATAGGAGGCGATGACCGTGCCCTCGCCGTCGATGTCAACACTGGTCAGGTTACCGGCGCCATACCCGTTCTGGTCCTGGGCGATGACCACCGAGTCGCTGTCGAACTGGGTGCAGTCGAAGTTGACAGTCAGGTTGGTGGGATCGGACCCGTTCTGCCAGTCAATGGCGGGCAGGACACCCACCACCGGGTCCGGGGTCCCGTCACCGTTATTGTCGGGCAGGGTGCCGTCGGCGCCAAAGACGAGCTGCGGATTGCCCTGGCCCTGCAGTCCGGCGCCACCGTTGGCGTCGGGCACCTCGTAGAACCAGTCCCAGGTGTTGGTGGCCGGGTCATTGATCCGCCAGTACATGGAGACGATGTGCGGTTCGCCGAGCGAATCGAAGATCTGGGTGGAGGCGGTATAGTTGAACGTGCCGGTGTCATTGGGATCCCAGGCCGGCCAGCCGCCGGCCGGGATTTCCGATGCCGCGTCGAGATTGGTGTTGTAGGTCATCTCGTCGGTGGCCTTGGCCGGGACCAGGCCGGCGTTGGGGACAAAGATGTCCGTGGGGTCGGCCGGGATCAGGTTGCCGTCGGCATCGTATGCCTTGCCCTGGACATGGAATCCTTCCGGGTTGACCAGGTAGCCGTCCTCGTTGAAACGGAAGGCACCGGCACGGCTGTAGAAGGCCGTGTCGTTGCCGGGTTCCTTGAGGAGGAAGAAGCCATCCCCCTCGATGGCCACGTCGGTGGACGAGGCCGTTGTCTCGAAGGTCCCCTGGCTAAAGATGTTGTCCACCTTGGAGACATTGACGCCCCGGCCGACCTGGGAGATGCCGCCCGAGCCGCTGATGTTGCTGGAGAGCAGGTCGGAGAAGACCGTTCGCGCGCCCTTGAATCCCAGGGTGTTGGTGTTGGCCAGGTTATTGCCGATGACGCTCATGGCCTGGGCGTTGGTGTTGAGTCCGCTGACTCCGCTGAACATTGCACTTTGAATGCCCATTACAACCTCCTGCGTGTTTTTTCCGGATAATCTGAAAGAATGCGGCGTACGGCCCGGCTATTGGGCAGCCTGGCCGTCGGTGGCTGCTGTTGCCGCAATTTCCTGGGTACCGCCGCCGGGTGCGGTATCCTCAGTTATCCCCGCGCCATCCGTTGCTGCAGAGACAGTCTCTTCATTGGTTCCTGCGTCAGACCTCTCCCCGTCTTCTTCCGGTTCGGTCTGGTGCCTGTTGGTCTGTTCGTAGACTCCCTGGACCGCGGAGAGGTTGAACTCCCCGCTCCGGGTCAGGAGCAGGGCCTCGCTGCCGCTCATGTCAACACCGGTGACATCGGTGTAGACCAGCGGGACCACCGGGCTTGCCCCGTCCGGTCCGCTGCCGAGGGCGTCGATGGCGATCTCGTAGGTGCCGGCCGGCAGGGGCTCGCCGTTTGCGTCCAGTCCGTCCCAGGTGATGAAGTGGTTGCCGGGATCAAGCTCGGCCGGATAGAGGGTGGCGACCGTTCTGCCGCCCTGATCGCGGATGGTGATGGCCAGGTCGGTGACCTCGCCGTCGACCTTGTAGCCGATCTCGGTCGCGCCTTCCCCCAGCTCAAAGGAAGCCCCCTGTACCAGTACCTGCTTGTCGATGAGCGACAGGGCCGAGAGTCGGTCGGAACTCCGCTGGATGTCGAGGAGTTCCTCCATGTTGTTGTTCATGTTGATGGACTGCTCGAGCTGACTGTACTGGGTGAGCTGGGCAGTGAACTCCGTGGAGTCGGTGGGGTTGAGCGGATCCTGATTCTGGAGCTGGGCAACAAGCAGGGTCAGGAAGTCGTCCAGGCCCAGCTTGTCACCCGTGCCGTCACCCTTCTGCCGGTCCGCGGCCTCCGCTGTTGTATATCCCTGTGATATTCCTGCAATATAAGCCATGTTCGCTGTTCCTTGTTGTCATTGCCACTGCTGTGCCCATGGGCGCTGCTTCAGGCATGGATGCTCAGGCTGAGGTCATCGGTGGCCGAAGGGTGCCCCCTGGTGTCGTCGTCTTCCGGCATGGAGAATACCGACCGGGCCGTACCGATGTTCTGCACGGAACGGTGGTGCCGCTGCGGGCTCCGGTGCTCCTGGAAGAGCTGGGTATTGCTGTTGTCGCCTGCGGCCACGGTGACCTGCATCTGCTCCAGGTTCAGGCCCTGCTGCTCCAGGGCATCACGCAGACGGGGCAGATGCCGGTCCAGGATATCCTGGACCTGGGGATTGTTGGTGGTGATATGGGCCTTGATGTTGTCCTGTTCCACCTTGATCTCCATCCGCAGCTCGCCGAGTTCCTGCGGATGCAGCCTCAGGACCACGGTTCCGGATTCGAGCTGCCGGTCGCCTCCCAGGCGCTGGATCACCTGGTCCATGACATGGGTGTCGCTGACCGGCAGGCCGGCGGTCTGGTGCAGGGGCACGCTACCAGTGGTCGTCTGCTGACCGCCGGTGGAACCGATGCCTCCTGCCTGGTCCAGGGAGAAGACCAGGGGCTGGCTGCCGGTCTCTGTCGGGCCCTGCTGCCGTATCTGGTCACTGCCGGCCTGGAGATCGGGACCATCCTGGCCTCTGTCGGCACCGGGCTGCCGGCCATTGCCGTTGCCGGCATCCCCCCTGGTCGCCTGGTTGGGCAGGTTGGCATGGATGTAGCTGCTGTTGATGTCCTGACGCTGGCCGCCGGTATCCACCTGCGGTGCTCTGGCTCCGGCAGGGGCCGGCGGCATGATTTCCTCATTGTCCGGTATCCGCTGGACACTCACCAGGGTCTGGCCGATGGTGGAATCGGGTGCCGGAACAGAAGCCGCTGCCATGGTACGTCCCCCTGTCTCTCCACTGGCTGTCCGGCGGGAGAAGGTGGCGGACCAGTGATCCACGGTGATCTCTGCACGGTCCGCTGCCGGGGCTGATTTCCTGTTGCCGTCCAGGATCGTGTCGGCCGGTGCCTGCCCGGCAGGCGTCGTCAGGACCGTGTCGGCCGGTGCCTGATCGGGCGTCACTGCCAGGGCCGGAGTGGCGATGGCAGTGCCTCCGGCACGGGTGCCGGTCTGGAACTGAACACCGCTTTCCCTGCCCGCCTGGCCGGAAGCGGCAGCAGATCCGGTGCCACCCGGCACGGTCTGCGCCGGCAAGGTCTTGCCGCTCTCATCGCCGGTCAGGGCGGCAAGCAGCGCTGCCATGGAGCCTTCCTGCTGTCGTTCTGCGGCCTGGGCAGAGGCAGCGGTCTGTTCCGCAGCCTTCTCCGCGGCAGCCGCGGCGGCCTGCCCGCTGTCTGTGGCCTCGGCGGAGCTGTGCTTTTCCCTGCCGTCGGGCCGATGGCTGTCGGTACGGTGCCGGTGGTCCGTCCGTGACGTCGCTGTCTCCGGGGCCGTGCCGACCGGCTTCCGGCCGTCATCGTCACCGGTCCTGGCCTGACGGTGCCTGCCCGTCGCCTTCTTCAGGTGGTCCCGGAACCCGGAACCATCCCGGTCTGCGGGCGCCGGCCGGTCACTGCGGGCCGGGGGAGCCTGGATGTCGGTGGGGATGGTGGGCATCGCTTGCATGGGCAACCTACTTTCCGTCAAGGGAGGAGAATGCGGTGGTCAGTCTGGCCGCCGCATCACCATTCATGTTGTTCAGTATCCGGGCCGCCGCCTTGGTCTTCATGTTCGCCAGGAGCGATATGGCCAGCTCCTGGTCGAGTTCGGCAAAGATCCTGGCAGCCTTTTCCGGAGACATCTTTTCGTACATCTTGCTGAGGTCGCGAATTCTTTTCTGCTCGGCCGCGTTCTTTTCCGCCAGCAGTTCTTCCAGGCGCAGCCGTTCCTTCTTCAGTTGATCAAGTTTCTTATCGACTTCGTCCTCCAATCTCTTTAGTTCCTTTTTCTTCCGGTCCAGGGCCTCGCGTTCCTTGACCAGGTTCTGCCGTTCCTGCTGCAGGGCGACCAGGAGGCGGCGTTCCTCCACCGAGCTGTAGCGCGGCTTTTCGCTGTCGGTGCCGGTCGTGCCACCGGTCACACCGGCAGCAGGAGTCTCCTGTCCGGCCAGGGGAAGACTGACGGGGAAGAGCAGCAGGGCGGTGATGGCAAGGCAGAGTGGTATTCGCGACATGGCAGGGCTCCTGAGCTGTTCAGTGGGAAGAAGGTGATCAACGTGCAAAAGTTCAGCAGCACGCCATCGTAAGCGCACACAGGCACCGCACGGAGTCTTCGCTTACACCTTTGTGGTCGGACAAACCGATGGTTAGCCGTCCCGTGAGGGGGTACACCTCTTTGCAGGGACGACCGTGCAAAGATGCGGCTCCTGTGAGCGCTTACGGCCAGCCGCTATCACGCACAGCTGACGCACTGCTGAACTTGTACCAAACGCACCGGTAATTCAAGGTGGTTGCCGATAACGGTGAACTGTTCCATCAACGTTCATGAAAGAGGACCGCGATCTCGTCGAGCATCAGGGCCTCTTTCTTCTCGAGATGGTTCCGGTAATTTCTGTTCTGTTGTTCACGGAGTTTTTCAAGGACCTTACGTTCCTGGCTGGCCTTGAGCAGGTGGCGGTGCCGCTGCCGGACGCGTTCCTGCTGGCCGGCCACCTTCTCCGCCAGTGCCGCCACCTGCTCACGGACGATCTGCATGCGCCGCTCGTAGAGGATCAGCCGTTCGGCAGTGGTGGCGCCGCGCCGTTCATTCTCCAGGTTCCGGCAGAGCTCTTCGAGCGCCGCTTCCGCCTCCCCGAGCTGCCTGCGCAGGTCGGCCTCCCTCTCCTGGGCCGTGAAGAGTTCCTGCCGGGCCGCATCCTCGAGCTGCTGCCGGTACTTGAGAACCGAGTCCATGGCAAACGGTTTCATCCTCTTCTTCCTTCAGAAGCTGCAGCAGTTGGCCGGCGTCGGCAACCACTTTGAAATACTGATACGTTATCAGAAGCTGTGGTCATGCCGACCCCTCCGGACGACGCCGGTCCCTGCCCCGGCGGGGCGAACGTCGGCGGTCGGTGCCCTTGCGGTCACTGACCAGTGAACCCATCTGCCGGATCGTCTCGTCCAGGGAACAGGACTCGTCAAACCCCTGGCGCAGGAAACCGTTGATGGCATCGATCCTGGAGATGGCATAGTCGATCTTGGGGTTGCTGCCCTCGGCATATGCACCGATGTTGATCAGGTCCTCGGAGTCCCGGTAGACGGCGATCACGTTGCGGATCTTGCCGGCCAGCTCGATATGCCGTGGCCGGACAATATCGCGCATGACCCTGCTGGTGGACATCATGACGTCGATGGCCGGATAGTGGTTCTTGGCCGCAAGGTCCCGGGAGAGGACGATGTGGCCGTCCAGGATGGAACGGACCGCGTCGGCCACCGGTTCGGTCAGGTCGTCTCCGTCCACCAGGACGGTGTAGAGGCCGGTGATCGAGCCCTTGCCGGTGAAGCTGCCGGCCCGTTCCAGGAGCTTGGGCAGGGTGGCGAAGACCGAGGGCGTATATCCCTTGGTGGTGGGCGGCTCGCCCACGGCCAGGCCGATCTCGCGCATGGCCATGGCAAAGCGGGTCACCGAGTCCATCATCAGGAGCACGTTCTTGCCCCGGCCGCTGAAGTATTCGGCAATGGCGGTGGCGACAAAGGCTCCCCGCATCCGCAGCAGGGGCGACTGGTCCGAGGTCACCACAACGATGACAGAGCGTTCGAGTCCCTCGGGTCCCAGGTCGCGCTCGATGAATTCCCTCACCTCCCGGCCCCGCTCGCCGATGAGCGCGATCACGTTGACATCGGCGGTGGCATACTTGGCCATCATGCCCAGGAGCACGCTCTTGCCGACGCCGGAACCGGCCATTATCCCCATCCGCTGTCCCAGGCCGCAGGTGAGCAGGCCGTTGATGGCACGGATTCCCAGGTCGATGGGCTCGGTGATGGTGCGCCGCTGCATGGGGCCCGGCGGCAGGCCGTAGAGGGGCATCTCCTCCTGCAGGTGCAGGGGGGGGCCTTCGTCCAGGGGCGCCTCCATGCCGTCGATGACCCTGCCAAGAAGCTGGTCGCCCACCTTGATGGCAGCGCTCTCCCGCCGTACCCGGATCAGGCTGCCCGGTCCGAGGCCGCGCAGTTCACCCAGGGGCATGAGCAGGGCCTGATCGTTGCTGTAGCCGACGATCTCCGCCGGCACCACGGGACCTTCCTCCAGGGGGGTGATCTCGCAGAGCGAACCGATGGAGGAGCGGGGACAGTGCCCCTCCACCACCAGGCCGACGATACGGCGCACCTTGCCGTAGACACGGATGGTGGACAGGGAGCTGACGGCTTCGGGCAGGTTGTTCATCCGGTGGATTGCTGCGATGCGGGGCCTGGAACGTCGGCCGGACCGGTTCCGTCCTCCTCCGGGGCCGCCTTCTCCTCATCGGGTCCCGGTACCAGGCCCTCCAGGTTGGAGACCTCCTGCTCCAGGAATTCGCGCGCCGTCTCCAGCTGGGCCTCGATGGTGGCGTCGACGGCACAGGTGTCGGCCTCCAGGCGGCAGCCGCCGCGGGTGATCTCGGAAGATGTGCGAAAGACGATGTGCTTGAGGCCGCGCACCGATTCCACCAGTTCCGGTTCCATTTTCCGGGCCAGGGCCAGGTCGTCGGGATGGAGGGTGATAACGTACTCGTCACTGGCAATGGCGTGGTCCACGGCCGCCTGCAGGGTGGCGGCGATGGTGTCACGGCCGGTGGTCAGTTCCCGGCCGATGATCTTGCGGCTCAGGGCGATGACCAGGTTGATCATGTCGCCCCTGCTCTGTTCCAGGATCGAGCTGTGCAGCCGTACCAGGTCACGGCAGGCCTGGCGGAAAGAGGAGAGCGCCTGCCGCATCTCGTCCCGGTGCTGCTGCAGCGTGTCCTGGACCCCCTGGTCGTAGGCCTCCTGCCGGATCGCCTCGACGTCGGTCTCCCGGACCGCGGGAGCAGCCGGCGGCGCCGGTTCGGGTTCCGCGGCCGGTGGCGTCCCGGCACCGGCACCGCTCTCCTCGGGGCTGCTGTCCGCGGGATCGGCGGCGTTGCTGTCCTCCGGTATGTCAGCGGTCGTGTCGGGCCGGCGGATCTCCTCCTGGATCAGGGTGATGGGGGTGAAGGATGGGTCGTCCTTGAAGACCTTAGACGAACTCATCACCGCCTCCCTTGCCAAGCACCAGCTTGCCTTCCTCCTCGAGTTTCATGGCGATCTTGACGATGGTCTGCTGCATGGCCTCGACCTCGGAGAGACGGACCGGTCCCAGGGCCTCCAGGTCGTCGCGGATCATGTCCGCGGCCCGGGCCGACATGTTGGAGAAGATCTTCTCCTTCAGCTCATCGGATGCGGTCTTCAGGGCCATGGTCAGGGAGTCGTTGTTGACCTCGCGCAGGATCATCTGCAGGGAACGGCCATCCAGGTTGACCAGATCCTCGAAGGTGAACATCTGCTTGCGGATGTCCTCCACCATGTCCGGGTCCACCTCCTCCAGGCTGTCGAGGATATCGGCGTCCAGGTTGTTCTCCATGTTGTCCAGGATCTCCACCACCTTGGGGATGCCGCCGACCTGGCGCTGGTCCTGGTCACCCACCACGACCCCGATCTCGCGGTTGAGGGCGTCCTCGATCCGGTCGATGACCCCGGGCGAGACCTTGTCGATGGTGGCGATGCGGTAGACGATGTCCGCCTGCCTGTCCTCGGGCAGGTGGGCGATGATGGCGCTGGCATGGGCCGCGGTCTGGGTGGAGAGGATCAGGGCAACGGTCTGGGGATGCTCGCGCTCCAGCAGGCCGGCCACCATCACCGGCTGCATCTTGGCGATGGTCTCCAGCGGCCTGGATTCGGTACCGGTGATGAACTGGCGCATCAGGCTCTTGACCCGTTCCTCGCTGCCGGTGCCGGCAATGGTCTTCTTGGCGAATTCCTGGCCCTTGATGACCATGCCCGCCTGGGACTCGGTATCCAGCTCAAAGTCCTCCAGCACACGTTTACGCACGTCCTCGGGGATGTGCTCGATCTCGGCCATGGCCCTGGTCACCTTGAAGATCTCCTCGTCGGTGAGCTCGCGCATGACCCGGGCCGCCAGATCCTCGCCCAGGCACATGAGCAGGATGGCGGCCCGGGTGGTCCCTGTCATCTTGTCGATGGACGCCATGGTGTTCCGTCAACCTTTCTCGTGGATCCAGTTTTTCAGTACATGGGCGGCAAAGACCGGGTTTTCCTCGATATCCTTGCGTATCCTGAGCAGGGGGTCCTGGGCCATGGCCCGCTGTTCCTGTTCCCTGCGGGCCTCTTTTGCCCGCTGTTGTTCAGCCTCGAGCTCCTGGACGGTCTTGAAATGCTGGGTCACATCCTCGCGCAGGGTCTTGATCAGGGGCCGGATCATCAGCAGGTAGATCAGGAGCCCGGCCACCAGGAGCAGGCCGTAACGGATAAGGGGCATGTATTCGTACACCGGTGTGCCTGGAACGCCTTCACCCTCCTTGCCCTGCCCTGTCTCGGTGAACGGCATGGAGGTGACCTCGATCTTGTCGCCGCGGGTCCTGTCGATGCCCAGGGCGGAGGCGATCATGTTCCTGAGTGAATTGAGTTCCTCTTCGCTGCGGGGAACCGTTTTTGCCGGTTCCTTGTCCGTAGCCGGAATGATCCGGTCGGCCACCAGTACGGCAACCGAGATCTTCTTGATCGTGCCCACCGGGTTGACCGTTCTCGAGACCACCTTGCTGATCTCGTAGTTGGTGGTGCGCCTGGTGCGGCTTGACGGTGGCGTGGAACCGGCGGCCTGGCCGGTGTTCCCCTGCAGGTTCGACTGGACGCCGGGGATGCCGCCCACGATCTCGGACCCGGTCTTCTCCTCGCTCACCTGCTCGCTGCGGATAACCGGTTCCTCGGGATCGTAGACCTCCTCGGTCTTCTCGAACCGGGCAAAATCGAGCTGGGCCGTGACCCGGACCATGGATTTTTTATTGCCCAGGGCCTTATCCAGCAGTGCCTGGGCACGTTCCTCCAGGTGGCGCTCCACCTGGAGCTGGTAATCCAGCATGTCCGGCGAGATGTTACCGGCCAGGGAGCCTTCGCTGGTGCGGGTGAGCACGTTGCCGTTCTGGTTGATGACGGTCACATGTTCCGGGGAAAGTCCCTCCACGGAACTTGACACCAGGTGGACGATACCCTGGACCTGGGATTCGCTGAGGCGTCGGCCGGCCTTCAGCTTTATGATAACAGATGCAGTGGCGGGTTTCTGCTGATTTTTGAACAATCGTTTTTCCGGCAGAGCCAGGTGAACGCGGGCCGACTCCACCGGGCCGAGAGAGGCGATGGTCCGTGCCAGCTCGCCCTGGAGGGCGCGGGTGTAGTTGACCTTCTGCACAAAATCGGTGAGGGCAAAGGACTGTTTGTCAAAGATCTCATAGCCCACACCGCTCCCCTGGGGCAGGCCGGCCGAGGCCAGGCTGAGCCGTGTCTCGTGAAGGCTGGCCGCCGGAACCAGGATGGAATGACCGTTGTCCCTGATCTGGTAGGGAATGTTCTTGCCCTTGAGCCATTCCACGATGGCCGCTGCGTCCGATTCGTTGAGATTGCCGTACAGGAGCTGGTAGTCCGCGGTCCTGGCCTGGATGATGATGAAGGCGAACAGGCCGATGGAGACGGCGGTGACGACCCCGAGGGCGATCTTGCGCGACAGGGGCCACTGCCGGATCTGGTTCACCAGTACCTGCCAGCCGTTTTCCGGCCGGGTTTCCCCGGGGGCGGCGGTTTGTTCTTCTGCCATGGTGCTTGCTGAATCTATCCGTGATTGTTGAAGTCCTGCGATAGTTCACCGCCAGCGGCAACTACCTTGAAATACCCTGTCGCTTCACCGGAGAGGCCGGCTCATGGGCTCTGTTGCGCATACACAGGAGAGCCGGTGCGACCACCTGTTGTGCGGAAAGTCCCTGCGTCGCCGCAGAGCAGCATCAGAGCGAAAGCGCTCACAGGAACCGCACGGAGTATTCGCTTACCTGCGGACAGGCACGCCTGCACAGGGAAGCGTAGACTCCGAATATGCGGCCCCTGAGCGCTTGCACCATTGTGCTTGAAAAAACCGATGGTTATCCCGTGCGGGGTTGCATCAGACCTGCATCCGCATGATCTCCTGATAGGCCTCCATGGCCTTGTTGCGGACCTGGACCAGGAAGCGGAGGGAGATGTCCGCCTCTTCGAGGGCGATCATGGCCTCGTGCAGGTTCTTTGCTCCGCCGGCGTGGACCTCCTGGACAGCATGGTCCGCTGCCTGCTGCTGCGCGTTGACCTGGGACACCATCTCTGTCATTATTTTGGCAAAACCCTGCTCAACCCTGCTGACGGCAGACCCGCTCCCGGGTTGTGCCGGGCTGACAGGAGAAAGACCTTCGATGGAGAACATCTACCTACCTCCCGATCTCCAGGGCCTTGAGCGCCATGCGCTTGGCCGATTTGATGGTTGTGGTGTTGGCCTCATAGGAGCGGGTGGCGGACATCATGTCCACCATCTCCTTGAGAACGCTGATGTTGGGCATCTCCACGTATCCGTCCTCCCCGGCATCGGGGTGGGACGGGTCATAGACCTTGCGGCCGGGCTCGCGGTCCTCGAGGATCCGCGCCACCCTGACCCCGTGCGCGGCGTCCTTCATGCTCGCCTGCAACTGGTCCCTGAAGGGGATGCTGGTGGACTCGAAGTAGACGGATTTTTTTCTGTAGGGACCACCTTCCGGGGTGGAGGTGGTCTCGGCATTGGCGATATTGGAGCTGATGGTATTGAGCCGGATACGCTGGGCCTTCAGGGCCGAGGATGCGATTTCAAAGGTGGTGAACAGGTCCATGATGTTTCCTCCGTGGGATGGGACAGGACTGTCTGGTTTTATGCAAGTTATCTGCCATCTCCGGCAACATATTTGAGGGCGGCCAGTTTTTTGTTGAGCATGGTGACGGCGGCCTCGTAAAGGATCTGGTTTTCCGACAGGCGGACCATCTCCTTGTCGACGCTGACGCCGTTTTCATCGCCGATGCCGGTGGTGTCCGGGTGGCGGCTGATGGTGCCCGTCACCCGGGAGACATCACCGGGCGTGATGGGGATATGTCCCGGCCGGGTAACCACCGGTTTCAGACCGTCGCCGGCCATGGCGCTGCGGAGCTGTTCCTCGAACTCCAGGGTGGCCGGCGCATAGCCCGGGGTATCGGCGTTGGCGATATTGGAACTGATGACCTGCTGATTCTCGGCCCGCAGATCAAGGACCTTCTGCAGCATGACGAGGGTGGGGTCAAATTGTTGGATAAAGGGCATGGCGTGCTCCTTGTCAGAAATCAGAAGTCTCAGAGGTCAGGGACCGGATGGCAGGTAAGCGCTCACAGGAACCGCATCTTTGCACGGTCGTGCCTGTCCGCATAGGCAGGCTATAGCGGCCAGGCACGCCCGCAAAAATCTGCGGCCCCTGAGAGCGCTTACACCATTGTGGTCGGACAAACCGATGGTTAGCCATCCCGTGAGGAGTTGCGATGGCAGGGGTCGGAGTGCGGCAGCCGGCACTGCGTCTCCGCATGCGCA